>CAXSEE010000001.1:0-65497 GCA_964235615.1 uncultured Acetobacteraceae bacterium
ATGACGACCTCCAGCCCGGCGGCACGATACAGGCCAGTGGCCTCCGCCTGGTAGAAACCGCCCTGGTCGGGTTGTGCGAACCAGTTGGTGACCAGGGTGAAGGGCCTTGCCGCGCGCGCGGGCCGGATGGCGGGCGCGGACAGGCCGCCTGCAACTCCTCCCAGCACCAGACCTTTCACCAGACTGCGACGAACCTGATCCATGGCGTCAGAACTCCAGCCGACGGTCAAACAGCAGCTTGATTCCGTTCGATCCCGGAGGCAATCCATAGTCGGAGACGTCCAGTTGAAAGAGGCACCATGTTAGAGCAAGCCGATCGCGCGGAGCCCTCGCGCGGCATCTACTGGGCAGTCCTTCGCCAACGTGACTTCGCCCTGTTCTTCGCCGCGACCACGGCCTCGACATTGGGCTCGGCCGTCGTCCCCGTGGCGCTTACGTTCGCGTTGCTGGCGCTCGGATATACCGCCACGACCATCGGATTGGTGCTTGCGGCCCAGACGGCGCCGACCGTCATCCTGATGCTCGCGGGCGGGGTGGTCGGAGATCGTTGGCCGAGGCGTCGTCTGATGATGGTCGCGGATGTCCTGCGCTGCATCGCCCAGGGACTGTTGGCGGCCCTTCTCGCGTTCGGTCATCCGCCTCTGCTGGCGCTCATGACCTTGGCCGCCTGTGTCGGAGTCGGCAACGCGTTCTTCGGGCCCGCGGAAAGCGGTCTGATCCCGCAGGTTGCCGGCCCCGAGCGGGTCAAGCAGGCAAACAGCCTGCTCAGCATCTCAGGCTCGCTGTCGGCCGTGCTGGGACCTTCGATCGGCGGGTTGCTGGTCGGTCTCGGCGACGCTCCCCTGGCGATCGGCATAGACGCATTGTCGTATGCGGCCAGTGCGATATGCCTGGCCCTGATGCGGGTTGCCGAACCGTACAAGCCTCCCAGGACTTCGTTCACCGCCGACCTTCGGCTCGGTTGGCACGAGTTCCATCAGCATCGCTGGCTCCAGCTCGTCACCATGCAGTATGGCCTCCTGAACCTCGTTGCGTTCGCTCCCTTCTTCGTGCTGGGTCCTGTGCTTTTCGCGTCCTTGCCGCACGGGGCCCGCCTGTGGGGGCTGGTTGCCTCCGCGACCGGGGTAGGGGGCATCGTCGGCGGTCTGTTGATCCTCCGCTTCCGCCCGCTTCGTCCCCTCGTGGCGTTCGAGCTGGCCGCGGCCTTGCTCACGACACCCCTCGTCCTGCTGGCCTTCCACACCCCTGTCCTGCCTCTGGCAATCGGAAGTGCGATTTTCGGCGCGGCGCTGGCGGTCCTGAACGTGACGGTGCAGACGACCATCCAGGAGCGCATTCCCGAGGAGGTGCTGTCTCGCGTCAATGCTCTCTTCAGCGTGGTTGCCATGAGCCTGGGTCCGCTCGGTTTCGCGCTGTGCGGTCCGATCGCCCACGTACTCGGGGACAGGGGCTGGCTTGCGATCGGTTCGGGGATCGCCCTGCTCAGCACCGTGTCGCTTCTGGCATCGAAGGCCATACGGCATCTGAAGAATGAGCCGCAGCTTGATGCGAAGGCGTAGGTGTCTTTGCAAGCGACCCGTCAGGCGTTCGCGGCGAGCGCTTCCCGAAGCGGTGCCAGCCAGGGCTCGAAGCGATGCCACTGGTCGAGGCCATCCCTGAAGATCGGCCGGCGCACCTGCTCGGAACTTGCGGTGCGCACGCTGCGCTCGGTCTTGTGGAACTCGAGGCATCGCTGGTCGAACGGCAACCCGCAGAACTCCAGGATGCTCCTGACGCTGCCTTCGAGGTCGGTCACGACGTCCTCATGCTGGATGCGCAGGATTTTGCCCGGCAGCACTTCACTCCAGTGCGCCATCAGCTCGACATAGCTGCGATAATAGCGCGCGATGTCCTCAAGACCGTAGGTGAATTCCTGCCCGGAGGCGAACAGCTGCTTGAAGTTGCTGAAGCAGCAGGCCATCGCCTCCCGCCGCGCATCGATGATCCTGGCGTTCGGCAGGATGAGATGGATCAGCCCGAGATGGCGGAAATTATTCGGGTTCTTATCGATGAAGAACGCCCGCCCGGTCCGATAGACCTGGGTGTCCGCCAGATATTTTTCGCCGAACTTGCGCAACTGGTCGCCCGAGATGTCTTCGAGCACCGCCGGATAGCGGATGGCGCTCTCGTCATGATTGCGGCCCTGCAGGCGGACGGCCAGCCTGGAGATGTCGGCGAGCTCCATGGTGCCGTCGACCTCGGGATGCGATGCGAGGATCTGCTCCAGCAAAGTGGAGCCGGCGCGCGGCAGGCCGACGATGAAGATCGGATCAGGGCGGTCGCAGCCGTTGCCCGCGCGCGCCGCCACGAACTCCGGGGTGAATAGCGAGATCTGCCGGCGCGCATTCTGCTCGATGGTTTCCGGACGATACTGCGTCTCGCTCTTCTTCAGCGCGTTGCCACGCTCGTAGTAGGAGAAGGATTCGGCGTATCGCTCGCGGTCCTCGAAGGCTTTGCCAAGGGCGAAGCACAGGTGATAGCGATCGACGAGCCGGGTCGCGTCACCTGCCTCCTCCTTACGCATGCGCTCGATCTCCGCGTCCAGGAAGCGGTAGGTCTTGAGGTTCGCGAGACTCCAGTAGGCATCTCCCAGGACCGGCACGATCCCTGCCGCGGCACGATACGAGGCGATCGCCTCCTGCTGGCGGCCGAGCGTCTTGAGCGCATGACCGATCGACAGATGCAGGTCGGCCGATGCGGGCGCCTCGGCGACCAGCTCCCGATAGGTCCGAAGCGCCTCGTCGTAATCGGCAAGCGACAGGCAGGCGCTCGCATACACCGCCCGATAATCGCGGTTGTCCGGCTCGGCCTGCAGAAGGATCCTGGATTGGTCGAGCGCTTTCTGATGCTGGTGCCGTTGCAGCAGCACCCGGACATAATCGTAGCGTGCCAGATGATAGCTTGGCGCGAATGCGAGCACGCTTTCGAGCAGGAACTCCGCATCGTCCAGCACATCGAGCTTGATCCCGATCCGCGCGAGCAGGCGCATCGCCTCGACGTCGGTGGAATGGGTCTGCAGGAACTGCCGGATGACCCGCTCCGCCTCGTGCACCTCGCCGTCGGCGAACAGGCTGGACGCCGTCACGACGGCAGGGGGCAGGCTCGCGAGCTTGGCCACGTGGCTCGCCGCCGTGTTTGCCTCATCCGGCTGACCCGCAGAGCGGAACAGGACCTGCAGCGCCTTCCAGCTTGCCGGCAACGCGGCGTTGAGGTTCACGGCCTGCAGATAGGCTTCCAGCGCCGCGGCCGGGTTGCCGGAGGCGACAAGGCAGTGACCGCGCTCCTGGAACAGGCGGCTATAACCCGGATGCGTCCGCTCTAGGCGAGCCAGTATCGCAAGCGCCTGTTCCGTCCGACGCAAATAACGCTCGCTGACCGCGATCATGTACAGCACGTCGCGATTCTCGGGAACACGCCACAGCAGCACCTGGCCCGTCTCCAGTGCCGCGGTGTATTTCGCCCCCTCCATCAACCGGCGGATATGGAGAACCTCTGCTTCCACCGCCGACGCAGTAGACCCTGCGTGAGCCATGCTCATGCCCACTCCCGATCGACTGCCGGTCAGATTATTTGAAGGTGTAGGAAAGCTTCAAACCTGCTGTCAACGGGCGGGTGACGATGATGGATTTCACGAACTGGGCCGAGCTGATGAATTGCTGGCCGCGCTCGTCGGTGAAGTTCTCGCAGAAGATCTGTGCCCTGAAATCGCCCTTGGAGACGCCCATGGAGGCATCGGCGATCGTGTACGGCTTCATGAAGTAGTTGTTGAAGGTCGCCACCGCCGAGTGCGAGCTCGAGGTGTAGGTCACGCCGATCTGGAAGAACGGAAAGAAGTCGTGGAACTCGAACTCGTAGCGGCCGCGGAGATTGCCCTTGAAGGCCGGCGACAGCGCCAGGGTGTCGCCATCCTGGCCGAAGATGCCGGCCGAGCCCGGCAGGATGGTTCCGGTCGGACTGGTCACCGGTGGTGAGTTCAACTGCGTTGTGTCGTTGGCGGCAAATCCTCCGGTCAAGGTCAGACCCAGGATCGGCCGGAGCGTTGCCTGAAGCTCCGTGCCACGCACGCGGTAGTTCGGACCGTTGACGGTGAACGCCAGGTTGCCGAACGCCCCGGGGTCGAACAGCCGGTCCTGAACATTGTCCCAGTTCTCCTGGTAGATGGCGCCGTCGAGGGTCAGGCGATGATGCAGGAACTGCATCTTGTAGCCGATCTCGTTGTTCGTCAGGCCATCCGACGTGTAGGCGATCGGCCCGACGAAGTCGCCGGACTTGGGCGCCCGTCGATTGAAGCCGCCCGGCCGGTAGCCTTCCGAGTAGGTGTAGTAGACCATGATGTCGGGCGTGACCTTGTAGGTCAGGTTGGCCCGGTTGCGGAAGCCGTAGGACGCGGACTCCAGATGCTTGGCGTCGAGGTTGGTGGCGTCGGCGAGGCAGGGGGTGGGACCGCTGTAGCCGACGCTGCAGCCGAAGCTGCTGACCGCCGAGCCCACCTCGAAGTTATGGAAATCGAACCAGCGGGTGCCGAACGTCGCCGTCAGCCTGTTGGGGATGATGTCGTAGTCGGCGGACCCGAAGATCGCATACTGGGTGTAGCCGCGGGTGACGTCGTTGAAGAAGCCCGTTTCGGCGGCTCGCGTGTTCGGATCGATCGCGGTCGAGCCGGGTGGCGGTCCGATCGGCGTGAAGCCGGGTGCGGTGAGATAGTCGAAGTTCGTCCGGTCCTGGACCTGGAACTTTTCGTAGAAGAAGCCGCCGATGGCGCGGAACCGCCAGTTGTCCGGAGTGCTGACGCGCAACTCCTGGCTCAGATGGTTGTCGTGCTCGATGTCCTGCCAGGTGCCGCCGGGCGAATAGCATTGCGACTTGGGAAAGCCCTTGGCTGGATTGGCCGGCTGGCACTGGTAATAATCCGCATAGAGGCCGCGGGCGTAGTTGGTGTAATCCTGAACCTGCGTCGCATCCCGAACCAGGTAGGCGCCGTCATAGACGACCTTGAGGAAGCCGACGCGTCCGTTGATGGTCAGCGCGGTGTTCTCGAAATAATCGTGGTCATAGGACGGCTCGAAGATCTGGGCGGAGAGATCCGGCAGCTTCACCGGAGAACTGCCGGACGTATAGGGCATGTCGTAGAAGACGCCCTCGGCATCCAGCCTCTGGGCGGACTCCGACAGCAGGACGTTCCAGTCGTCGTCGAATTGGTAGAGCACCTCGCCCCGGATGCCCTGGTAGGTGGCGGGATTGATGTTCTTCTGGGCGATATTGAAGTTGTTGATCGAGTTCGTCGCGGTTGCCGGGCCAGGCGTGTTGTTGGCGTAGTGGGCGTAGTGGATGCCGAGATCGGTCTTCTCGCGCACGAAGGTGCCGGGGGCATTGTCGATATAGCCGCCGCGTCCGTCGTCGTACATGACGAGACGCGCGGCCAGCTTGTCCTTGATGATCGGCGCGTTGATGATGACGTCGGCATTCTCGTTGCCCGCGCCATGGGCGGTGCCTCCGGCACCGGCGTCGACGGTCACGTAGTATTTGTCCAGATCGGGTTTGTTGGTGATATAGCGCAGCACGCCGGCCTGCGCGCCGGATCCGAACAATGTTCCCTGCGGGCCTTCGAGCACTTCGACCCGCTGCAGGTCGACCGCGTAGATATCGAGGTTCCGGCCGGGGATCTCGGCGGACTGGTCGTCGAGATAGATCGCGACGTTGGGGAACGAGCCGACGCCGCCGCCGCTCTGGCCGCCCTCGTCACCGCCGATGCTCAAGCCGCGCATGTAGATGTTCTGCTGGCCCGGCCCGAACCCGCCCGCCGTCACGTTGGGAAGCTGGCGGAGCATGTCGTCGAAATTCTCGATGTTCAACCGCTTGAGCGTCTCGCCCGTCAGCACCTGGACCGAAACCGGCACGTCCTGGAGGTTCTGGCTGCGCCGTTGCGCCGTCACCGTCACGACTTCGCCGTTGTCCGCAGCACTGGTGGGTTTGGCGGGTCTGGTGGGTGTCGCAGGCTTGGTGGCCGGCGCGCCGCTGCCGCTGAAGGGGATCGCCGGCGTGAGTGGCGCGTTCGTCGTGCTGCCGGTGCTCTGGGCCCGGGCCGCCGAACCTACCAGGACGCCAAGGGCGATTCCAGACAGCAGTGTCTTCCTGAAGTCGCGGCGCCTGGAGCCGGGAGCCGCCGCGACAGAAGGAAGCAGAAGGCGTTTCGCGGATAGCTGCCTCAAAAGTCCCTACTCCCTGGGTCGTGAAACCAGCACGCATCGAGTGGCGTTGCGTCTTGGACCGTTACGGCTCGCGAAATCTGAATTAAGATTATCTCGCAGGGTAACCAGTAAATATCACGGGCCGGCTCGGTTATTGCAGAATCGCGTCGCGTTACAGAACGTAAACGACAACCATAAAGACCAAGGCTTTGCCCTGGCCCCCACCCGGCGAAGCCTTGAGACTCCAATCATGTCTACAAATTGGTTTCCAAAGGCCGATGCCTTTGGCGGGTCTGGGCAGAGCCCAGCCTTACCCGGCGGCCCAGGCGGCAAGCTCGTCAGGATCGCGCTCTCCGGCGATGGCGGCTGCGAGCGCTTCGCCCATGAGCGGTCCGAGCTTGAAGCCGTGGCCGGAGCAGGCGCTGCCGAGCCAACCTTTGTTGCCTTCGCGCCGGACCAGGAAACGCTCGTCCCTGGTTACCGTGTAGAAACAGGCGCGACGCTCCAGCACCGTGTATCGGTCGAAGTCGCGGTACGCCAAGCGAGCGGCGTCGACGAGGCGCGCGACATCCGCATCGGTGCCGGCGCGGTCGCCATCGGGATCGCCCTGGCGGGTGAACTGGTGGTCGCCGATCTTGAGCCTTGTGCCCGGACGCGGCGGCAAGGTGTAGCTGCCGCTCTGCAATCCGATATCGATCAGGACTGGCGCCTGCGCCCAGGCTGCCGCGAGCTCGGGCGGCGCCCCCAGGTACATGACAGCTTGACGCGACGGCACCGCGACACCCTCCAATGCGGGAAGCAGCCGGCTGGCCCAGGCGCCGGCGGTCACCACCACCATGTCGCCGCGGACCGTGCCGCCCGCGGTGCGCAGCGTACCGGCTTCGAGATCGACCGCTTCGACCAGCGTGTTCGGATGCAGCACGACGCCCCGGCCCGGCAACAGATTGGCGAGATCGGTCAGGATGCGTATCGGGTAGAGCATCCCGGCCCCCTCGGTGCGGACGACGCGTGTCAGGCCTTCGGTGCGTATCATCGGATACAAAGCGGGGATATCGGCCAGCGGCACTTCCTCGCAGCCGATCTCCATGCGCCGCATCGAACGCTGCGTGGCCGGATACCAGTCGCTGTCGCCGCGCATGAAATAGATCGCAGGCATCGGGTCGTAATGCGTGGCGCCGAGATCTTGCCAGAGGGCATCCCAGACCTTGAAGGCCTGCGGCATCAGATAGGCGTAGCCCTCCATCTCGCCATAGGCGTGACGGATGATCCGGTGCTCGTCATAGGAAGAGGCGCGCGGATGCGGCAGCGGTCCCTGCTCGAACAGCTCGACGGAAAATCCGCGCCGGTTCAGCGCCCAGGCGGTGCTCATGCCGGCGATCCCGCCACCGACGATCAGGATTTTTCCTTTTGGCGACATCGACGAATACCTTGTGATTGATCAGGCAGCCAGGCTCGCCGGCGTGACCCAGCCCTGGACCCGGCGCCAGTCCGGATCGAGATCGGCGAAGCGGGCAAGCGACAATTTGCCGATATCGGCAAAGGAACAGCGTCCGTCCATGACCAGATCGCGCAAGGCGTGGCCGGTGGCGGGCGAAAGACCGAAACCCACGCCCGACATCGTCGCGATCGTGACGTTGCCGGGATTTGCCGGCCGGTCGAGCACCGGGCGTCCGTCCGGCGTGTTCTCGACGATGCCGCCCCAGGAGCGGATGACGCGAACATGCGCCGCCTTCGGAAACAGTTGCGCCAACCGGCGCGAGAGATGCTGCAACACCGGCGTGGAGGGACGGCTCAGTACGCCTTCCAGCGGCGGTTCATCCATCCATTCGTGCCAGCCGCCGCCATAGGCGAGGTTGCCGCGCAGGGTCTGGCGGCCATACAGGCCATTGCCGTCGACGCCGCCGATCGGCATCAGCGGCAGCGCCTCGGTGACGATCATCTCCGCCCGCGCCGGCGCCAGCGGCAGCTCGATCCCGATCTCGCGCAGCAGACGCCCCGATTGCGGTCCCGCCGCCACCACGAGCTGGTCGCAGCCGATCACGCCTGCCGCGGTGCGTACGCCTGACGCACGGCCGCCGGCCATCTCGATGCCCTGGACCGGGCAATGCTGCAGGATGCGCGCGCCATGATCCTGCGCCGCCCAGGCATAGGCCTGCACGGTTCGCTGCGGGTTGGCGTGGCCGCCGGTATGGATATGCACCCCCCCGATCGCGGTCTCGCCGGCGAGCGGCACCGCATCGCGCACCTGCCTCGCGTCCAGCGGCGTGGCGCGATAGCCGAGCCGGTCGAGGATCGCGGCGGTGCGGCGGTAGCGCGCCAACTGCGGCTCCGACACGGCGACGATGATGCGCTCCGGCCGATGCTCGGTCGGATAACCGAGCAGGCGGTCCATCTGCGGCCAGAGGCGCTGCTCCTCGTCGAACAGCGGGCTCTGGTAGTGGGTCGCGCCGCCGCCGTTGCGGCTCGACGCCTCGTAGCCGATCACGCCCTTGTCCAGCACGATGACGTCCACGCCCTCGCGCGCCAGCCACCAGGCGGCGCTCAATCCCGTCACGCCGCCGCCGATGACGACGACGCTTGCTCCATTCGACATCGGGTGCGGGCCTCCTCAGAGATGCATGTCGTCGCCGAGCGCTTCGGCTTCGCGCGGCGTGCCGATGTCGGCATAGGGCACCCATTGCGCCGCGATGCCGAACCACACGTCCCAGCCGGCCTGCGACGCCGCGTCGTCGGGCGCCGATAGGGCCTGGAGCGTCAAGGGCCGCACCGGGGCGCGATAACCGGCCAGCCGGACCCCGCCCGCCTCGATCCCTGCGCCGATCGCCAGCAGCATCGCCACCTGCTCGCGACAGCGGCGCGCCTGGCAGGGACCCATCGAGACCCGGGTCAGGCGCTTGAGCTGATCGTGATCGACCGGACCATCCCGCAGCAATGTGGCGAGGTCGCGTGCGGCGCCGGCATCGGGCGCGCATCCCAGGTAACGCGGCGGGCGGACGCCGAGCAGTTCGGCCCGCGTCACTTCCTCGCAGGTGCAGGCCAGCACGTCGGCGCCGCCGGTCGCGAGCAGGAGCCGCATCCAGTCCATGCGGCAGGAGAAGCTGCCATCGTCGACGCCAGGCGGGATCGCGCGGCCGTATCCGGCTCCGAGCAGCACCGCTTTTGCGGCGCGCGCGCCCTGGGCCGCCGCGTCGCCACCCAGGCCCGCGCAATCCCCGGCCACCGCGATGCCCGCGACGGGTGTGAGGCCGTTCTCGTCCTGTGTCGGCACGTAGCCGCCGCGTCCGGGGTCCATCACCAGGGGCACGCCGAGCACGTCGAGCAGCTCCACCGACGGCACCACTCCCAACGCCAGGCAGATGGTGTCGCACTCGATGCGGCGGCCCTCTCCCGCGCCGACCGGCATCGCATGCAGCGCGACAACTCCCTCGACATTGCATTCGGCGCGCAGGGGAACATGGCCGCAGATTACCTCGACGCCACGCGCCCGCAAGGCAGCGACCAGCGCGTCCGGTCCCTGCGGCGTGTCCCGCGCCTCGATCAGGGCCGCGACCTCGATCCCGTGGTCCAGCGCCAGCAGGGCGGTCTCCAGCGCCAGCCGGCCCGAACCGAGCAGGATCACACGCCGTCCGGAGAAGGCCTGGTAGCGCACGAGCAGAGCCTGCAGCGCCTGCGCGCCCATGACGCCGGGCTGGTCGGAGCCCGCGAACGAGAGCACCAGGTCACGCGCGCCCGCGGCAATGACGGCGGCATCGAAGCCGCACAGCCAGGATCGCTCCTCTGTGGCGAGGCCGGCGATCGGGCAGGGCAGGGATTGCAGCCCAGGAGCGCGCGTCCAGGCGCCCCAGACGCTCACGCCGAGCATGACCTCGACCCCGGCCTCGAACACGGCTTCGAGTCCAGGGATCGCGGAGGCGATCTGCTCCATCATGCGCGCCTGGTTGGCGATCGCGGGGCTGGCCCGGCCGCCGAAGCAGAACGGCACGTCCAGCGCTGCCATGCCGGCCGCGACCGGATGCTCGTCGACCAGCAGCACCGACTGCCCGCGGCGGGCTCCTTCGAGTGCCGCAGCAATGCCTGCGGGGCCAGCCCCCACCACGAGCAGCCCGACATGCTGCTCCGGCCGGGGGAACTTCCCCGCCACCGACTTGGGATCGATTATCAGGCTGTCCATCTCTCAGATCTTCTCCAGCGCCTGCGCAAGATCGGCGATCAGGTCCGCCTCATGCTCGATGCCGACCGAGATGCGCATCGTCGCATCCGTCACCCCGGCAGCCTCGCGGCGATGTCTCGGCACCGAGACATGCGTGGTGGTGGCGGAGTGGCAGATCAGCGTCTCGGTGCCGCCGAGGCTCACGGCAAGATGCAGCACGCGCAGCGCATCGAGCATGCGGAAGGCTTCCGCCTCGCCGCCCTCGATGTCGAACGCGAAGGTGGAGCCGGCGCCGGCGCATTGACGCCGGAACACCTCCCGCGCCCGCGAACCCTCCGGCAGCAACCCGGCCCAGGTCACGCGGGCGATCTTGGCATGGGAGGCGAGGAAACCCGCCACGGCCGCCGCATTGCGTCCCGCGCGTTCCGTGCGCAGGCCCATCGTCTCGATGGAACGCAGCAGCAGCCAGCATCCATGCGGATCGAGGTGGGTGCCGAGCAGGGTGCGGACCTTGCGCAGCGGCTCGATCAGCGCGAGCCTGCCCGACACCGCGCCGGCCAGGAAGTCGCTGTGGCCGGCCGCGTATTTCGTCATCGACGTGATGCAGAGATCCGCACCCTGCTCGAGCGGATTCTGCAGCAGCGGACCCAGGAAGGTGTTGTCCACCACCAGCACGGGACGGCGGCCCTGTCGCAGTTCCAGCGCCCGTGCGAGGCGCGCGAGCAGGGCGATGTCGGCGATTGCCGCGGTCGGATTGGCCGGCGTCTCGGCCATGATCACGCCGACCGGGCCATGGCGTAGCGCTTCCTCGGCGGCGGCGAACACCGCGCCCTCGTCGAGTGCATCGCGGATCGCAACCGGGGTCACGCCTTGGACGGGCAGCAGCAGCAGGTTCATCAGCCCGTCGGTGCCGCCGTAGATCGGCGACGTATGCAGCACGCTGTCGCCCGGGCGCAACAGCGAGAGCAATGTGGTCGAGATCGCCGCCATGCCGCTGTTGAACACCGCGCACGCCTCGGCGCGATCGAGTGCGGCCATGCGGTCCTGTATCATCAGCAGGTTCGGATGATCGAGGCGGGCATAGATGAAGCCGCATTCGGCGTCGTCGAGCGGCGAGCGGCCGGCGGCATAGGCCTCGTGTGCCGTCTTCGCGTGCATGGCGTCGCGATAGACGAACGTCGAGGTCATGTAGATGGGCGGCTTGGCGGCACCATGATGCGCCTGCGGATCATAGCCGTGACTGACCATGATCGTCTCGGGGTGCAACGTCACAGCACCTCGGCCCCCACCTGCCGCACGTACCAATCGGTGAAGCGCAGGGCCAGCGATTCCGAGGCGATGCAGTAGGGGCCAGGCGTGTAGCCCAGCGAGTTGACGCCGCGCTGGTTGTTCTCGACCAGTTCGCGATCCTGCAGGTTGGTCTCGTTCCAGAGCCGCATCAGGTCGTCGCGGTCGTAATCGACACCCTCCTCGGCGTCCTTGTGCACGAGCCACTTCGCGACCACGACCGTCTCCTGCGGGCCGACCGGGAGTGCCGAGAACATGAACAGGAAATCCCCGAGCGCATGGAAGAAGCTGTGCGGCTCCAGCCCCAGGCGCAGCGAACCGACGGCGCCCCCATTGATGGAACACATCGGTTTCTTCACGCAGGGCTCGCCATCGACGGTCATCGAGGTGAAGCCCCGGCGCAGCGGAAAGCGCACCGCCTGCCACCATTCGCCCTCGACCGCGCCGTGCGGCAGATCGAGCCGGTCCATGCGGGCCCTGAACGCCGCCGCATCCTCGTCGCTCATCAGGTTGAAATGGCCGCCGGCGTCGATCGGAAAGGTCAGCGACAATTCAGGATGCTTGGCCGCGCAATGATAGCATTCGCGGCCATTCTCCATTACCAGCTTCCAGTTGCAGCGCTCGGTCAGCGTATATTCCGCGGCCACCTTGGCGTGGAGCAGGTCATGCGGCGCCAGCAGCGGAGACAGCTTGTCGTGGAAATCGTCGAACTCCGGCGCATCCTCGGCCAGGCAGACGAACACCGCGCCGGCGACGGTGCGGACATGGATCGGCTTGAGGCCATGCGTGGCCTTGTCGAAATCCGGCTGCATCTTGCTGGCCCCGCGCAGGGCGCCGGTGTCGTCATAGCTCCATTGGTGGTAGGGGCAGACCAGCATGCGCGCGCTGCCGCAACCATCCGGCAGGATCTGCGCGCCACGGTGCCGGCAGGAATTGAAGAAGCCGCGGATTGCGCCGTCCCGTCCGCGCATGAGCAGGATCGGCGTGCGCCCGATGGTGATAGCCATCGTGCTGCCAACCTCGGGAAGCTCGATCTCGAAGCCGATCAACAGCCAGGAGCGGCCATAGATCTGGCGCAGATCGAAATCGAAGATGTCCGGATCGGTATAGAAAGCCTGCGGCAGGTTATGCCCGGGACGGCGCTTGGCCAGCAACGTGGCCACCTTCGACGCGGTCCGGTCCGGTATCAGGCCCTGGTCAAGCATCTCGATGCTCCGTTTGCACCTCCAGAGTGGCAGATCCAGAACGACATGGCGTAATCGTATTTGTTCATGAGCCTATGTGTTTTTAGGATTGGCTATGCGTCTATCGTAGGTCTAACGTGCGCAGGAAACATGGCAAGCTTCGGCGATAGGGACCTGGCTGGACATGATCAACCGGCGCTGGCTGCCGCTTAATGCACTGCGCGCCTTCGAGGCGGTCGGCCGCCATCTCAGCTTCACGGCGGGCGCACAGGCGCTCAATGTTTCGCAGAGCGCCCTCAGCCGGCATGTGCAGACGCTCGAGGACCTGCTCGGCTGCCAGTTGCTGCAACGCCGTCCGCATGGACTGGAGCTGACGCCGGCTGGCCTGTCGCTGCTGCCTGCCGTCAACCGTTCGTTCGACCGGCTGGAGCAGGAACTGAACGAGATCATCCGCAACCGGGGATCCCAGCCGCGAACGTTGCGGGTGCATATGCCTCCCTCCTTTCTGCAACAGGTGGCGATCCCGGTGCTGAAGGGTTTCCACCGCGAATTCCCCGACATCCTCGTCGACATCTCCTCTTCCTACGACACCGGACTGCCGGCCGGAGAACTCGATATCGCCGTCGTCTATGACCGGCCGCAGGTGAGCCAGACCGTGACCGACCTGTTATGGATGATCCGTGTGGCACCGGTATGCGCGCCCGAAGTCGCGCGCGCCCATGCGGACAAACCGTTGGAGCGGTTCCTGCGCGACAACGAGTTGCTGCATGTGAAGCTGCAGGGTCAGGCGCGCGAGATGCTGTGGGCGAGCTACACGCGCCAGCTCGGATTGCAGATCGACACCAACCGCGGGCTTGCCTTCGAGACCGGGATCCTCGCTGCCAGCTACGCCATCTCGGGGGGTGGCGTGGCGCTCGCCGATATCGATCTCTTCGCCGCCGAGATCGCATCCGGGACACTCGCCATGCCCTATGAGATCGCTGTCGAGGAGGGACACGGCTATTTCCTGACCCTCCATGCCGAGGATCTGGCGGACCCGGCAGTGGCGCTGTTCAGAAGCTGGATGATCGAGCATTGCGCCAAGGCCGGCGCGAGGGCGGCAGCGGCATGATCCGCCGGGATGCGGTGCATCCGGGCGTGCGGCCGTTGCAGGACGCCTATCGTCGCGGCCAGCTCGCGCGGCGGGACTTCCTGCGTGCCGTCGCGTTGCTCGGCGTTCCGGTGGCGGTCGCGGGCAGGCCGGCCCAGGCTATGGCGCCGGTAGCGGGGGCGCCGGTGGTGCCGAAATACGGGGGCAGCCTGCGCATGGCCTGCCGGGTGGAGCAGATGGACAACCCGGCCATCGTCAGCTGGTTCGAAGTCGCCAACGTCTTCCGCAACAGCCTCGAATATCTGACCCGGATCGATGCCGACAACATCACCCGGCCGTATTTAGCCGAGAGTTGGCTGCCATCCGCCGATCTGCGTGTCTGGGAGTTCCGCCTGCGCCGCCGCGTGCGCTGGTCCAACGGCGACCCTTTCGACAGCCGCGACGTCGCGGCGACCATCGGCATGTGGCTGGCGCCGGACTCGGAATCTGTCAACAAGACCAGCTTCGCGATGATCTCCGGCGTGGAGATCGTCGACGCATGGACCATCCGGCTGCATCTCTCGCGTCCGACGCTCGCCCTGCCGGAGATGCTGTTCGCGCCGACCTGTCCGATGCTGCATCGTTCCTTCGCCACCTCGGGCAGAAACTGGCCCGAGGCGCCGATCGGCACCGGACCCTATCGGCTGGCCCGGTTCCTGGTCGGCGAGGAGGCGGTCCTTGCCCGCCGCGACGATTACTGGGGTGCCAAACCCTATCTCGACACGCTGCGCTTCATCGACCTGGGCACCAACGTGTCCACGCATCTCGCCGCACTCGATGGCGGACAGCTCGACCTGCTCTACAAGATCGACGCCTCCGACCTGCCGCTCGCGACCCGGCTGCCTGGCGTGCAGATCATCTCCGCGCACGCCGCCCAGACCGTCTGCATGCGCATGCAGGTCGACCAGGCGCCGTTCCACGATATCCGCGTCCGCCGCGCGGTGCAGGCATCGGCCGACCTGGAGGCCATCCTGCGTCTCGGTTATGCCGGCGCCGGCACGATGGCGACGAATTGCCACGCGGCGCCGTTGCAGACGGATTACGTGGCCATTGCGGCACCCAAGCGCGACCTGGATCTCGCGCGTCATCTGCTGCGCGAGGCCGGACACGCGGAAGGCATCGACCTGACCTTGATGGTCGGCAACACCCAGGGCGTCTGGGAGCAGAACACGGCGCAGGTGTTCCAGCAGAATTGCGCGGAAGCCGGCATACGTATCCGGCTCGACGTGATCCCCCCGAACGAATACATGACGATCTGGAACAGGATGCCGTTCGGGCTCACCTTCTGGGCGCATCGTCCGCTGGCGATGATGACGTATGACATCGCCTACCGCTCGAAAGGTCCCTGGAACGAGACCCACTTTGCCGACCCGGCGTTCGATGCCGCACTCGATCGCGCCATGAGCACGACGGATCCGCTCCTGCACGACACGGTGATGCGACAGGCCGAGACCATCCTGCAGCAGGCGGCCCTTTTCGTGCAGCCGTTCTGGATGAACAAATACACCGCCGCTTCGGCGCGGGTGCGGGATTACCGGCTGAATGCTGGCGACTGCTTCGATCTGGCGCCGGTATGGCTGGCATGAGCGGCGTTGCCGCAAGGCTCGGGGGCATGGCGCTGAAGCTGCTGGCGGTGTCGCTGCTCGTCTACGCCGTGCTGGAGGTCAATTCCGGCGAGGTCGCGGCCAAGGTGCTCGGCCAGTTCTCGACCGAGGCGCAGAGGGCGCGATGGCTGCAAGCCCACGGCTATGACGCGCCCTTCATGCTCCGCTATCTGCGCTGGCTCGGCGACTTCCTGCGTGGCGACTGGGGGATCTCGACGCATTACCGTGTTCCCGTGATCCAGATCGTGCCGCGCCGCCTGCTGGCGACCCTGTGGCTGGCATTGCTGACCTTGCTGGTCATGGTCCCGTTGGGCCTGGGTCTCGGCATCCTCTCCGGCGTGTTCGCCGACAGGCCGCTCGACCGCGCGATCTCGACGCTGAGCATCGTCACCACCTCGATCCCCGACTATGCGAGCTGCGCCTTTCTCTCCGCGATCTTCGTGGTCGGACTGCGCTGGCTTCCCGGCGCCAGCACCATGACCGACGGCCTGTCCCTGCGTCAGATGATACTGCCGGTGCTGGTGCTGTCGCTCTATTCCACGGGCTACATCGCCCGCATGACGCGTGCCTCCATGCGCGAGGAATTGCGCCGCCCCTATATCCGCACTGCCCGGCTCAAGGGCGCCTCCCGCGCGCGCATCGTGCTGCGGCACGCGTTGCGCAACGCGCTGCTGGCGCCGGTCACGGTGATCCTGCTGCAGATCCCGTGGCTGCTTTCCGGCGTGATCGTGGTCGAGGTCTTCTTTGCCTATCGCGGCTTCGGGTCCCTGCTCTACGAGGCGGCGCTGAACAGCGACCTGCCGGTGATCGAGGCCTGCACCATGCTGAGCGTGATCGTCGTAGGCATCACCCAGCAGGTATCGGACGGGTTGAACGCCTTGCTCAACCCGCGCCTGCGCTCCCTGCGCGTGGCACCCCGCATCGCCGCGACCTGAGATGGCCGGATCCCGCGGGCCTCCGCTCGACGCGCAACTGGTGATCGGCAGCACCATCATCGGCTTCTGGCTGATCTGCGCATTGTTCGGACCGTGGCTGGAGCCTTTCGATCCGCTGCGCAGCAGCGTGGCGTTGATGCTGCCACTGTCGCGCGACTTGGCGGGCCTGCATTGGCTTGGCACCGACATACTGGGACGCGATATCCTGTCCCGCCTGATCGGCGGCACCCGCGCGGTGCTGCTCTGGTCGGTGCTGGCGACGTCCTGCGCCTATATCGCGGGCGTCTCCTCGGGCATGCTCGCGGGTTATCTCGGACGCGCCACCGACCGCCTGCTGTGCTTCCTGGCCGACGTGATGCTGTCTTTCCCCGTCCTGGTGCTGTATCTGCTGATCATCGTCCGGCTCGGCGCCTCCGGGATCAACATCATCCTGGCCGTGACGTTCGCCAGCGCGCCGGCCATCTTCAGGATCGTCCGGGCCTTGGTGATGGGCGAACGCGAGCGCGACTATGTCCGCGTCTGCGTGACCCAAGGCGAGCCGCTGTGGCGCATCCTGATCAGCGAGATCCTGCCCAACGTGACACGGCCGCTCGCCGTCGATGCCTGTCTCCGGCTCGGCTATACCGCAATCACCATCGGCCTGCTCGGCTTTCTCGGGCTGGGCCTGCCGCCACCGGCGCCAGACTGGGGCGGCATGATCAACGAGGGCCGCGGCATGGCCATCGCGTTCCCGCACCTCATCGTGTTTCCGTGCCTGGCCATTTCCACGCTCATGCTCGGCCTGTCGATGATCTCGGACGGCCTCGCTCTGCGTAGCCAGAGACTGCGCCAAGTATGAGGCAGCCGGTGCTCTCGATCGAGGCGCTGAGTGTCACGTTGCCGAGCGACAGCGATCGCCGCTTCGCCGTGCAGGATGTCAGCCTGGATGTGGCGCGCGGCGAGATCCTCTGCATCGTCGGCGAGTCCGGCTCGGGAAAATCCGTCCTGACCAGCGCCATCATGGGCGCGTTGCCGGATGGATTGGCATTGTCCGGCGGCAGGATCCTGTTCGAGGGCCGGGACATCAGCCGGCTGCCCGAGGCGGCGATGCGCAGGCTGCGTGGTGCTTCCATTGCCATGATCTTCCAGGAGCCGATGTCGGCTCTCAATCCCGCGCTCACGGTGGCCGACCAGATCGAGGAAGTCTTCGAGCTGCACCGCCCCGCCATGCCCCGGGAGGAAAGACGCAGGCGTGTGCTCGCATTGCTGCACGATGTCAGGCTGCCCGATCCGGAAACCCTGTCGCGAAGGCTGCCGCACCAGCTTTCCGGCGGGCAGTGCCAGCGGATCGTGATCGCCATGGCGCTGGCGCTGGATCCGGTGCTGCTGATCGCCGATGAGCCGACCACGGCGCTGGATGTCACCACGCAGGCCCAGATCCTGCGCCTGATGCGCGAGTTGCGTGACGAGCATGGCCACGCGATCCTGTTCATCACCCATGATCTCGGCGTGGTCGCCGACATCGCCGACAACGTGGTGGTGATGCGTCAGGGGCGGATGGTGGAGCAGGGACCGATGCTGCAGGTCCTGACCGATCCACGTGATCCATACACGAAGATGCTGGTGGAGACGCTGCCCGGAACGGTGCCGAAGCATGATCTGCCGCCGCGGGCCTATCCGGCGGTCTCGGTGCGCAATGTCGTGAAGCATTACGGCCGCAACCGCGCGCTGGACGATATCAGCTTCGACCTGGCGCGCGGCTCGACCCTGGCGATCGTGGGTGAATCCGGTTGCGGCAAAAGCACGCTGGCGCGGGCGGTCATCCGTCTCGCGGAAGTCGACTCCGGCCAGGTGGTCATCGACGGCGTCGATTTCGCGACCCTGTCCGGCCGCAGGCTGCGGCAGATGCGCCGGACCGTGCAGATGGTGTTCCAGGATCCGTACGGCGCGCTCAATCCGAGGCGCAATGTCGGCAAGATCCTGCGCCGGGCCGGCAGGCTCAGCGGATTGTCCGCAGCCGACGCGCGAGCGCAGGCCCTGGCGTTGATCGACATGGTTGGTCTTCCGCCCGAGGCCTTGCTGCGTGGCGTCGATGCATTTTCCGGCGGACAAAGGCAGCGCGTCGGCATCGCGCGCGCGCTCGCCATGCGCCCAGGCGTGATCATCGCCGATGAGATCGTGGCGGCGCTGGACATGTCGATGCAGGCGCAGATCCTCGACCTGCTGGCGCGCCTGAAACGCGATGCCGGCCTGACCTTGCTGTTCATAACCCATGATCTGCGCGTGGCCGCCGAAATCGCCGACACCGTTGCCGTGATGCACAAGGGGCGGATCGTGGAGATAGGGCCGGCGTCGAAGGTGTTTGCATCTCCCGTGCATGATTACACGCGGCAGTTGCTTGCAGCGATACCGGGGCAGGCCCTGCGCGGTGCCGCGCGATCGGCCATCGTCGCGCATCAGCCTGCCTCATGGTGAAGCCGGTATGCCGGCCATCCAGCGCCGCGCAAGCTCCGGATGTCGCGCCAGCGCCGCGCGCGCTGCATCCGGACCGGCTTCGTGCCGTTCGGTCATCGCATGCATCATCTCGGTCTCGAGATTGGTGTCGAATGACACGTTATGCAGGAGCTTCCCCAGGATCGGGCATTCCTGGCTCAGCCCGTGCCGGGTTACCGTGTAGACCGTGCTGCTGCCGTAATCGGGTCCAATGAAACCCTGTCCTCCCGATAGATAGACAAGACTGACCTGCGTGTTCATGGGATTCGGTTCCCAGGCGAGGAACACGATCCAGGCGTTTCGCGCCACCTCCCGCTGCATCTGCGCGCGCATGCCGAATTCGCTCGATTCGACCAGACGCCAGTCCTTGAGACCGTAGTTGCCGGTTTCGATCATGCGCCGGAGCCTCTCATTCCCGGGCGATCCCGGGTCTATGCCGTAGATGCGGCGGTCGAACCGGTCGGCGAACCGGCTGAGATCCGCGATGTCATGCACCCCGGCCGCGGCGACATAGGACGGGACGGCAAGCGTGAAGCGTGCGTGGGCCAGATTGGCCACGATCCTGTCGATCCGATGGGCGGCCAGCAGGGTATCGGCGAAATGCTGCTGTGCCGGCATCCAGTTGCCGAGGAACACGTCCAGCCGTCCGCTGGCCAGCGCCTGGAAGATGATCGGCACAGCCAGGGTCTCGATCTTCGGTGTGTATCCCGCACGACGCAGGGTCTCGTCCAGCAAGGCGTCGGTGGCGGCGATGTCGCTCCAGCCGGGCTCCGCCACGCGCACCGTCCGGCAGGCTTGCAGGTCGTCGGCCATCACCGGATGCGACGCCATCAACACCAGCCATGCCGCGAACATGGCTCTCACGGGCCTGCTGGCCGATCGATTGCCGGGAACCGTGCCCGCGCCTCGATATCGTCCAGCCGCATATGGCTGCGGACGTAGAGCTTGGCGGCGTCGCGGTCGGGCTGGTGATCCCAGGAACGGTGCGTCCCCCGGTTCAGGGCGTCGGCGACGAAATGGCGGCGCTTCTGGCTGGCGAGGATTTCATCCCGAAGCCGATCGAGGTCCCAACGACGCGCCACTTCCACATGGAATTCCGCGACTTGCGCTGCATGCGCGGCATCTTCCGCAAGGTTGGCCCGCTCGCCCGGATCCTGGGCGAGATCGAACAACTGATCCGGATCGGCCGGACAATGAATGAACTTGTAGGACCCGCGCCGGATCATGACGACGGGCGCCACCGCGCCTTCTGCCGTGTATTCACCGATGACGCCGTCGTGTCCGGCAACACCGAGGCAATGGGGAAGCAGGCTGTGCCCATCGAGAGGCGTCGCATAATCCGTGACGTCGCCGGCAGAGGTGAGCTCCACCAGGGTCGGCAGCAGATCCACCAGAGACACGCACTCCCTGACGCGCCGCGGCATGAAACGGTCCGGCGCGCCGATCATCAGCGGGATTCGGCAGCTGCCCTCGAAGAAGTTCATCTTGAACCATAGGCCATGCTCGCCCAGCATCTCGCCATGGTCCGACAGCAGGATCACGATGGTGTCGTCGGCCATGCCGCTGCGATCGAGCGCTTCGAGCAGCAGGCCGGCATTGTCGTCGAAGAACGAGCAGGCGCCGTAATAGGCGCGGCGCGCGGCTCGGACCTGCTCCGGCGTTGGGATTGTCTGGTCCAGACCGATCACGTGACGCAGGCGCCGGCTGTGCGGATCGTTCGCGGCCTCTTCCGCTGGCATGTCGATCCGCGCATCGTCGTAGCGGCTCCACCACGGGTCAGGAATGGTGAAGGGATCATGCGGATGGGTCAGGGACACCACCATGCAGAATGGTCTCCGGGCCGGATCCCCTTCCGGCGCACGCGCGATATCGAACAACTTCTGCCGCGCCGAGAACACCACTTCCTCGTCGAAGTCGATCTGGTTGGTGCGTATGCACCAGCCGGCGTCGGTCACGGACGCCATGCTGTGATACCATTCGGGCCGTTCGCGGAAGCGGGTCCAATCCGGGGTCCAGTTATAGTCGGCCGGATAGATATCCGTCGTCAGCCGCTCCTCGAAACCATGCAGCTGCTCCGGTCCGCAGAAATGCATTTTTCCCGCAAGGATGGTCTGGTATCCCGAGCGGCGCAGATAATGGGCGAATGTAGGAGTCTGCGAGGGAAACTCGGCGGCATTGTCGAACGCGCCAATCGCGCTCGGCAGACGGCCGGACATCATGACGGCACGCGACGGCGCGCAGAGCGGCATGTTGCAATAGGCATTTTCGAAAACCACCGAACGCGCCGCCAGGCGGTCGAGATGGGGAGTTTTCGCAACCTGGTTTCCGTAGACCGGTAACGCGGAAGCCGCCATCTGATCGGCCATGAGGATCAGGATGTTCGGCTGTGTCTTCATGCCATACCCTGTAGAATAATCAGAGGTCGCCGAACAGCCGAACGCCTGCCCGCTCGGACCAGAACGGCGTAGCGGTTGGCCCACGCCCAGACGACACATGCGACGTCTCGGCCGAGGGCGGCTTCTCGATCAGCCGGGCGTTGCGTGCTTCGGTCGGGCTGTGGCCGAACACCATCTTGAACTGGCGGGAGAAATGGGCGCAGTCCGAAAACCCGGTCTCGATCGCAATCGTGGTGACGGACATGTCCGCGTTGGTCAGCAGCCAACGCCCATGGCGCAGGCGGAGCTGCCGGTAGTGGGCACCGGGCCTGACGCCGAGTGCTAACTGAAAAAGCCGTTCGAGCTGGCGTGGAGAGATATGAAGCTCGCGGGCGATTGCAGCAATGGAGACAGGAGAGGCGAGATTCTGCTCCATCAGCAGCAAGGCCCGCCGGACGCGGCTGTCCTGCACATCGTCATACCCTCCCTGCAGGGGCGGATGCGGCTGCAGGCTGGCCTCGTCGCGTTGCATCCGGCCAAGCAGCAGCACATGGCTGGCTTTTTGCGCAATCGAGTGACCGAGGCGCTGCTCGATCAGGCAGGCTGCAAGGTCCGCGGCACCAACACCGCCGGCACAGGTGATCCGGTCGCGATCGACCAGGAACATCCGGTCCGTCACGACGGCATGGTCGGGGAAGTTCTCCTCGAAATCGCGGCTGTGGTACCAGCTGATGCAACTGGTATAGTCCTGCATGAGGCCGGCCCGGCACAGCACGAATACGCCGGTGCAGATGCCGATGAGCTTGACGCCGGCACGAGCGGCCTTGTGCAGATAATCGATGGTCGCGTCATCCACCTGCCGCCGGCCATGCAACAGGCCGCCGACAATGACGATATAGTCGAAGCCGCGCGGATCGACGAAGCCGCTGGTGCGGCTTACGGTGACGCCGCAACTGGCGTTCGCCGGTTCCGGCCGATCGCTCATGACCGACCATTGGCAGAGGATCTGCCGGCTGCGGTCCCCCTCGTCGGCCGCCAGTCTCAGATGATCGACGAACAGCGCGAACGCCGACAGTGTGAAATTCTCGGCCAGGATGATCCCGACCGACAGCTTGGCGCGCGGCGAACGCGGTGCCTGATCCGAAAACGGGTGATGCGTGCGGGTGATGCGCGATCTCCTGGTGAGGATGCCTGCTCATCTGGCGGCGGAACATCACCAGCGCCAGCGCGAGGTTCATTGCGAAACTTGTGCCGCTCCGGGCACTGCTTGCTGTTTCCAAAAAAGCGATCCGCCGATCTGCCTGCTTGCCCAACGATCGCGCATGACGGTTGCGTCCCTGCCTTGAAAACGTGCTTCCCGAACAGTCTTCCTGCCAAGGTGTGGCTGGCGATCCTCGATCAGGAGCTTTCATCGGATGATCTGCAGGCGACATTGCCGCGTCTGAGCGAGCCGGTATTGCCGATCTGGGGTGGCACGGACCCGATCATGCTGCCGGAGAACCGACAGACGCTGCGTAACGCTCTGCCGAAGGCGCAGGTGAAGATACTGCCCGATTACGGCCATAACCCGTTCTGGAAAGATCCCACCGCGGCCGCGAAGGTCATCAACGCCTCTCTGGCTTCCTGATCCAGCCGGCGAAGGCTCGCTCCCCTGTCACGCTACGTAGTAGGGTACGGTCGCCCGAGGCAGCGGCGCCCGTCCGCGCACGATATCGGCGATCTTTTCCGCGATCATGATGGTCGGTGCATTCAGGTTGCCTGTCACCACCTGCGGCATGATCGATGCATCGACCACGCGCAGCGCTTCCAGGCCATGCACGCGGCCCTGCCCGTCCACCACGGCCATGTCATGCATCCCCATCGCATTCGAGCAGGAAGGATGATAGGCGGTCTCCGCCCTAGCCCGGACGAACGCGTCGATCTCGCTGTCCGTGACGCAGTCGGCACCTGGCGATATCTCGCGCCCGGCATAGGGTTCGAGAGCTTTCTGAGCGAATATGTCGCGGGTGATCCGGATGCCCGCACGGAACTCCTGCCAGTCCTGCTCATGCGACATGTAGTTGAACAGGATGCTGGGATGCCGCTTCGGGTCGCGTGAGACAAGCTGGATGCGTCCCCGGCTCGGCGAGCGCATGGAGCCGACATGGGCCTGGAAGCTGTGCGTCCTGATCGGATCACTGCCGTTGTAGTTCACCGCCACCGGCAGGAAATGATACTGCAGGTTCGGCCAGCCGACGCTGTCGTCGCTGCGTACGAAGCCGCCGGCCTCGAACTGGTTGCTGGCGCCGATGCCCGTGCCCGCGAGCAGCCATTCGGCGCCGATGCGCGGCTGATTGCGACGCTGGAACGCGGGCGACAGCGAGACCGGCTGCCGACACTCATATTGCATATACATCTCCAGGTGATCCTGAAGATTGGCGCCCACGCCGGGCAGGTCCAGGATCACCGGAATATCCAGTTCGCGCAGCAAGGTGGCGCGACCGATGCCGGAGCGCTGCAATATCTGCGGCGAGGCAATGGCGCCGCCGCAGAGGATGACTTCGCGCCTTGCTCGTGCCACGCAGTCGCGGTCATGCACCGAATAGGCAACTCCGGTGGCGCGCCGCCCGGAGAACAGGATACGGTCCGTCAGCGCATGGGTCACGATGCGCAGGCGCGGCCGGGCGCGGGCCTGGCCGAGATAGCCGCGCGCGGTGCTGGAACGCCTGCCGCGTGGCGTCACCGTCCGCGACATCGGGCCGAAGCCTTCCTGCCGGTAGCCGTTGAGGTCGTCGTTGCGTGGATGGCCCGCCTGTGTGGCGGCCTCGATCATGGCACGGAACAGGATATTGTTCCCGGCGTCCGGTGTCGTGACAGAGATCGGGCCGTCATCGCCATGATAGGCGTCCGCGCCGATGTCGCGCGTCTCGGACTTGCGGAAATAGGGCAGGCAGTCGTGGTAGCTCCAGTCCCCGAGACCCGGCCGCGTGGCCCAGTTGTCGTAGTCGAGCGCGTTGCCGCGGATATAGCACATGCCGTTGATCAACGAGGATCCGCCAAGACCCTTGCCACGGCCGCAATCCATGCGGCGGTTTTTCATGTGCGGTTCTGGGTCCGTTTCGTAACCCCAGTTATAGAGCCGGCCTTGCAGCGGATAGGCCAGCGCCGCCGGCATCTGCGTGCGGAAATCGAACCGGTAGTCCCGGCTCCCGGCTTCGAGCAGCAGCACAGTCACGTCCGCATCCTCGGTCAGGCGTGCGGCCAAAACATTCCCAGCCGATCCCGCGCCGATGATGATGAAATCATATTCGGACACGACGGACACGAACCCTCTTTCAGAAGACGGAGCCAAAGCGGCCGAGCTCGACCTGGACCGACTTGATGCGCGTATACAGTGCCAGCGTCTCCATCCCGTTCTCGTGGCCGATGCCCGACTGCTTATGCCCGCCCACCGGCATCTGCGGCGGCGACTCGCCCCAGCCGTTCAGCCAGCAGATGCCGGCCCGGATCCGGTGGATGACACGATGCGCACGCGCCAGGTTTTCGGTAACGACGCCGGCGGACAAGCCGAAATGCGTGTCGTTGGCGCGAGCGATCACCTCGTCCTCGTCGTCGAACGCCAGGATGCTCATCACGGGGCCGAAGATCTCCTCGCGGACGATGGTCATCCGGTCGTTGCAATCGGTGAAGATGGTGGGCTCGACGTAAGCGCCCCGCGCATGTGCATCGCCGCCCACGCCGCCGCCTGTCAGCAGCTTCGCACCCTCCTCGCAGCCCCTGGCGATATAGCCCAGTACGCGATCCCGATGCGGGAAGCTCGCCAGCGGACCGAAGTTCGTGTCAGGCGACAGCGGATCGCCCATGCGTATGCGCGCCGTGCGCTCCAGCACCGCGATCTCGAAGGCGGCCAGGATGCTGCGATGGACGAACACGCGCGTGCCATTGGTGCAGACCTGGCCGGAGCTGTAGAAATTCGCCATCAGCGCGATGTCGGCCGCACGGGCAAGATCGGCATCGGCGAAGATGATCAGCGGCGCCTTGCCGCCCAGCTCCATCGTCACCTCCTTCAGCGACGAGGACGCCGCGCGCGCCATCACCGTCCGCCCGCTCGCAATACCGCCGGTGAAGGATATCTTGTCGATCCCCGCGTGATCGGTGAGTTGCTGTCCGACATCGCGGCCGTTGCCCTGGACCACATTGAACACGCCCGGCGGCAGTCCGGCCTCGCTGTAGATCTCCGCGAGTTTTTGGGCAGTCAGCGGCGTGATCTCGCTCGGCTTGAAGATCATGGCGTTGCCGGCCGCGAGTGCGGGTGCGGACTTCCACAGCGCGATCTGGATCGGGTAATTCCAGGCGCCGATCCCGGCCACGACGCCGATCGGCTCCCGCCGCGTGTAGAAGAAGCTGCTGTCGCGCAAAGGCAGCTGGATGCCTTCGAGGCTCTGGCATAGGCCGGCATAATATTCGAGCACGTCCGCGCCGGTGGCGATATCGACCGATGCGGTTTCCGAGATCGGCTTGCCGGTGTCGAGCGTCTCGATCCGGGCGAGTTCTTCGTTGCGCGCGCGCAGGATGCCAACTGCGTGCAACAGGATACGCCCGCGTTCGGCGCCGGTCATCGACGCCCAGATTGATTGGCCATGGCGCGCACTGGAAACAGCCCGTTCGATATCTGCCGACGTGGCGGGCTGGATCTCGGCAAGGACTTCACCATTCGCCGGATTGATGCTCTGGAACGCCTCCGCCCTCGTCGCCTCGACGAAGCTGCCGTCGATATACGAGGTCTGCAAAGGGAACAGCGGCATCTCGGACCTTCAGCTGCTGGCGACGGGCTGGATAAATCCGAGCCGGGCGAGATGATCGAGTATGGCTTCGGCGGCGGCTTGCGGCGTGACGTCGCGCAGGAGCGTCCGCGTCATGGGTGCCGCATCCTGCGGGATGACACGCGGGCGCTTCCGGTAGGGCCGCTCCTCGATGCCTGTAGCCGGTGCAGGCGGGAGTTCACGAATTTGCGGAACCGTGTTGATCGAGACCATGCGGCTGCGCGCGAAGGTGAAGGGCGGTGGCGGTGGCGCCGCGGGATGCACCGTCGCGATGATCGGGCCGCGCAGGGTTGCGATCCGTCGCGCACCGCGTGGCCGGTATTGCGCGATCTCGAAGCCCGCATCGGTGATGTCGAGCGAGGTCGCGTCGGCGACGATGGGCCAGCCGAGCGCATGCGCCAGGCCGTAGGGGAGCACGCCGCTGTCCGTGCCGCCCATGCCGCGCCGCCCGGCCAGCAGGATATCCGGCTCGAGCGCACGGACGATCGGAAGTAGGATGTCTGTTTCAGGCGGCCCATCGAGCCGATGGATGAAGTCCACGCCGTAGCCGCCATGCTCG
Source organism: uncultured Acetobacteraceae bacterium (assembly GCA_964235615.1). Taxonomy (GTDB): domain Bacteria; phylum Pseudomonadota; class Alphaproteobacteria; order Acetobacterales; family Acetobacteraceae; genus Lichenicoccus. Next base: position 26,725 of record CAXSEE010000001.1, read on the forward strand.
CGCAGCAGTTCGGTCTCGGGACCGGCATGCACGCCGATGACATGCATCGCGATACGTCGGGCCAACCCGATCGCCTGCAATTCAACCTCGACCGGCGCCGGACGGCCCGAGACAGGATGCCGGCCGGACGAGATCAGCACGACGATTCTCATGCGGGCGGTCTCAAGCGGGGGGCCTCATGCGGGGAGGCCTCGGTCCGAGCGCCTCGACCAAAGCTGCGGATACCGCCTGCGCATCGGCGATGACCGCCAGTTCCGCCCGCTCCACCATCGCCGCATGCAGGTCCGTGTTGACGGCGATGATATGGCCCACCCGCCCGATACCCTGGAGATGCTGTGGTGCCCCGGAGATGCCGAGCGCCATGTAGCAATCGCTTTCCAGCACTGTTCCCGAGGCGCCGATCTGGCAGGTCCTCGGCAGCAGGCCCGCATCGCAAATCATCCGGCTGCCGCCTGGCGTGGCGCCGAGGCGAGCGACCAGAGTCCGGAACAGGTCGAAGTCCGAGACGCCATTGCCGGCGGCTACGACAAAAGCGGCGTCCGACAGGCTGAGTGTCGCCGGGTCGCCGTCCATCGATCGGAATGCGAGGTGCGGATCTGGCGGGGCGCCAAGTTCGGGCTGCCACTCATGCAGGCGAAGCGCGTGCGGGATGCCGCCATAAGGGCGGGTCCGGTCCGGCTGCAACGAAAGCAGCACCGCCGGGGTTTGCATCTGCTCGACGCGCCGGGCATGCGCCGCACGGATCGCGCCACGCGGTGAAAGCGCTTCGATATCGGTGATCAACGTCTCTCCCGTCAGGACCGCGACGCGACGGGCGAGGTCGCCGCCATCGAGGCTTTCGGGAAACAGCGCATGACGCGGCGACAAGGCCCGTATCACGTGCGCGACCGCTGCCGCCCGCTCCCCGGCACCGGAGTTCGCCAGCTCTGGCAGGATCACGAGCCTGTCGCCACCCGCTCTGGCGGCTTCGGCCTGGTAGGCTTCGTCTACGACCGCCGACAGGATCACCACCGCCCCCAGGGCGGCATCGGCAAGCTGCCGTGCAGCGCCCAGAAGCTGCCGGTCATGCAACGAGAGCCGGCCGCCCTCTGCATCAGGCACCACCAGGACGAGGCAGGCCGGCGCGTCGATGCTGATCTCCCGCAAGGGCGGAGCCGGACCGGGGCGATGCGTGTCGGCACCCATCGAGGATGCGACCTCAAGGCCGAAACGCGGGCGGCCAGCCTCGCCGGCAGCCCGCGCACGGGATTGCCGCGCGGCACGGGGATCAGACCGCTTGCGCCCTTCGGTCATGACAACACCAGCGCGTCGAGAACGAACTCGGCCACGTCGCGCACCTGCGGCCGTGCGCCCGCGACGCCTTCGAGCATGGCGGTGCAGCCCGGACAGGCAACCGCGACCGCCACGGCGCCCACTTCGACCGCCATGGCCATGCGCAGGTCCGGAATGCGCGTCTGCGCATCGACGTCGCTGACCGGATTGCCGCCGCCGCCGCCGCAGCACATGCCGCGCATGCCGTGACGCTGCATCTCGACCCGTCCCGCGCAGGCCGCGTCGAGCAGCCGGCGCGGCGCTTCGATCTCGCCATTGTAGCGGCTCAGATAACAGGGATCGTGATACGCGATCACGCCGGCGTCGCGCTGTCGCAGAGGCAATCTGCCGGCAGTGACCAGCTCGTCCAGCAGGGCGGTGTGATGCGTGACGGTCCAGTGGCCGCCGAGAGCGGGATATTCGTTGCGGAGTATGTTCAACGCATGCGGGTCCGCCGTCACGATGCGCGTGAAGCGGCGGGCGGACAGGGTGGCCACGACTTCCTTCGCGAGGGACTGGAAGGTTGCCTCGTCGCCAAGACGCCGCGCGAGATCCCCGGTGTCAGGCTCGGCTTCGCCCAACACGGCGAAGCGCTGCCCGGCCGCATCCAGCAGCCGCACCAGCGCGCGCAGGGTGCGGCCATAACGATGGTCATAGGCGCCATCGCCGAGCCACAGCAGGATGTCCGTCTCGCCGCCCTCCGCCAGCACGGGCAGATCCAGGCCGGCCGCGAAATCCGTGCGTGCGGACAGGTCATGCGCACCGGGCTCGGCGGCATAGCGCGACGCGCGCAGAGAGGCGTGGGTGCCGCGCGGTGCGAGCCCGAGCATCAAGGTCTGGTGCCGGCGCAGATCGATGACGGCATCGACATGCTCGATCATCATCGGGCACTCCTCGACGCAGGCGCGACAGGTGGTGCAGGCCCACAGCGTGTCCGGGTGGATCATCGCCCCGATGCCGATGATCGGCTGCTGCGGTCCGGCGCGGCCTGCCGTGGGCGGCGCATGCGGGGCCGGACTGCCCGCGTAGGCTATCGCGGCTTCAGGCTGCATGGCGGCGGCGAGATCGCGTATCAGCTTCTTCGGGTTCAGCCTCTGGCCGGCGGCGAAGGCGGGGCAGACCTGCTCGCAACGGCCGCATTGAATGCAGGCATCGAAACTGGCGAGCCTGTTCCAGGCGAAATCCGCCGGCGTGCCGCAACCGAGTTGCGGCGCATCCAGGTCGATGGACCGCAGGGCGACATCACGCCCGCCGCCGAAACGCGCCGGCCGTGGGTGAGACGCCAGCGTCACCACGCCGGCAATGGCATGACGCATCGGACCGCGCCGGAGCATCTCGACCAGCCCGCCGCCGCCAATCGCCGCGGCGGCCAACCCCACGACGGATAAGCCGTGAAAATTCCTGAACAGGGCTACGACCAATCCGCCGCCGAGATAGAGCCCGAGCCAGAGCGGCAGCCAGAGGAATGCACCGCCGGAGAGATGATCCGGACGCTGTGGGATGCGCCGGCGCGCGTCCAGCAGGGCGCCGATGAGGCCCACGCCGAACAGCAGGCCAACCCCATCCCAGTAGACCGGCTGCGCGCGCAAGGCGGGCAGCACGCCGAGCAGCAGCAGCGCGGTTGCCCCGAGCAGGCCACCGGCCACCAGCGCATGCATTCGGGCCGCCGCCGGCCTGCGCGCCACCACATCATGCACATCCACCAGATAGCGCCGCGGTAGCGCCAGCAGCCCCTGTGTCCAGTCCACCGGCGCCGCACGGCCGATGCGCCACTTGCGCGCACAGGACCAGGCGCAGAACAACGCGGCACCCGCCATCAGCCACACCAGGACGACAAGCCAGAGGCCCAAGCTCAGAGATCCTTGCACAGGCGCAGGGCGTCGTAGATCGCGGCGTGGATGTTGCGGCCCGCCACCGCGTCGCCGATCCGGTAGAGTGCATACCCGTCATGGCCGTCCGCCGGCTGTGGCGCGCCCGCGAGCAACGCAGGCAGGTCGGTCACGCCCCTGTTCGCCGACCCAGCCTTGAGCGTGAAGAATAGTTGGTCCACCGGTGTCGTGCCGAGATCGGCGACGACATGATCGACGACACGTTCCTCTTCCGCCTCGCTCATGGTGTTGCGCAGCACGGCCACCAATCGGTTGCCTTCCGGATAGATCTCGATCAGTTCCAGATTGGGCGAGAGCATGACGCCGAGCTTGTACAGCTCACGCAGATGCACCGGCTGGTTGGTGGTGCCGACCTCCTGGGCCACCAGCCGGTCATGCGTCGCGAGTTCGACCACGCACCCCGAACGCGCCAGCTGCTCCGCCACCGAGGCGCCGTTATGCTGGCCCAGCTCGTCATAGAACAGCACCGTGCCGGACAGGCTTCGGGCGCCGGTCAGTATGTCCCAGCTCGGGATCATGTGTGCGGCGCCTGGCAATTCGCCCGCGGCGGGCAGGCCGCCGGTGGCAATGATCACGACATCCGGTTGTACGGCCCGCACCGCCGCGGCATCGGCTTCGGTGTTCAGCCGGACATCGACACCGAGCCGATGCAGTTGCCCCGACAGCCAGCGCGGGATGCCTGACAGCGCCTCGCGCCAGCCGGCTTTGGAGGCGATGTTGATCTGGCCGCCCAGGGTGCCGCCCCGCTCGAACAACGTCACCGCATGACCCCGCTCGGCGCAGACGCGCGCGGCTTCCATCCCGGCCGGACCGCCGCCCACGACCACGACCCGGCGGGATGTCGCCGCGCGCGCGATGGCATGCGGCATCGTCGCCTCGCGCCCGGTGGCGGCGTTCTGGATGCACAGCGCGTCGCCCCCGGCATAGATGCGGTCGATGCAGTATCCGGCTCCCACGCATTGCCGGATCTCGTCCTCGCGCCCCTCCGTGAGCTTGTTGACCAGATGCGGATCGGCGATATGCGCGCGTGTCATCGCCACCATGTCGACATGCCCTTCGGCCACGGCGCGCGCCGCGGTGGCGAGATCGGTCACGCGCTGGGCATGGAACACCGCGATATCGATCTCCCGCTTCATCCCGCTGGCGAGATGCAGGAAAGGTGCGACAGGGAAGGCCATGTTGGGAAGGCTGACCGCGTGCGACAGATCGTCGCGTGCCTGGCCGCCCATGACGTTGACGAAATCGATCAGTCCGCGCCGTGCATATTCCGATGCGATGGCGACGCAGTCGTCCTGGGTGAGGCCGTGGCGGAGCAACTCGTCGCCGGACATGCGCATGCCGATCACGTAATCGTCGCCGACTTCGGCGCGCATCGCCTCCAGCACCTCAATGCCGAAGCGCATCCGGTTCGCAAGGGAGCCGCCATAGCGGTCGGTGCGCCGGTTGACCGACGGGCTCCAGAACTGGTCGATCAGGTGGCCGTGCGCCGCAGAGATCTCGGCGCCGTCCAGCCCGCCGTCGCGGCAGCGCCTTATAGCGGCGGCGAAGTCGCGCACGACGCGGTCGATATCCTCCTGCTCCATCTCCTTGGGGATGGATCGGCTGGCGGGCTCGCGACGCACCGACGCGGACAGGGTCGGCAGCCATCCATCGGTGTCCCAACGGGTGCGCCGGCCCATATGCGTGAGCTGGATCATCAGGCGCGCGCCGTGGCGGTGGATGCGCTCCGAAAAGGAGCGCAGGAACGGCACGACGCTGTCGTCGCATACAGAAATCTGGTTCCAGGGTGTCGCCGGACTATCGAGCGACACCGAGGACGAGCCGCCGAACATGGTCAGGCCGATGCCGCCGCGCGCCTTTTCCTCGTGATAGAGCTGGTAGCGTTCCTGCGGCTTGCCGTCCTGGCCGTAGCCGGGCGCGTGGCTGGTGCTCATCACACGGTTGCGTATGACAAGGGATTTGATGCGCAACGGCCTGAGCAGGGCTTCAGAATTGGCGATCATGGCGTCAGCGCTCGATCACGACGTCGCTGGTCGGACGCGAGCAGCAGATCAGGATCATGCCGGCGTCGATCTCGCGCTGGCGGATGCCGCCGGCATGTTCCATGACCACCGTGCCGGAAACAAGACGGCTCTTGCAGGTCCCGCACATGCCCCTGGCGCAGGAGGACGGCAGTCGCAGGCCGGCGGCGCGCGCAGCCTCCAGGATGGTCAGGCCGGGACCGCAGGCGACGCTGCGTCGCGTCCTGGTGAACTCGGCCTGGTGGGTGACCGCTTCGGTCAGCGCCTCCAGTTCCGCCGGCACTTCGGGCTGCTCGCCGGCGAGGGCATCGAAATCGAAGCTCTCCTGATGGTGGCGGGTCATATCGAAACCTGCCGCGCCAAGCATCTCGCGCACTGCCGCCATGTAGGGCGCCGGACCGCAGACATGCACCTCGCGTTCCAGCAGGTCCGGCGCAATCATGGACAGCAGCGCCGGACCCAGGCGGCCACGATAGCCGCCCCAGACCTCGACCGCGGAGTCCCCCGTGCAGATCGCAACGCCGCGAAAGCCGTGGCGGTGGGCCGTCAGCAGATCCAGCTCCTCGCGGAAGATGATATTGGCCGGGCTGCGCGCGCTATGCACGAACAGGATGTCGGCGCCACTGGCCCGGTCGTCATGCGCGCGCGCCATCGACATCAACGGCGTGATCCCACTTCCCGCCGACAGGAACAGCAGTTTTTCCGATGTGCGGCCATCGTGGGTGAACTCGCCCAGCGGCCCGATCGCGTTCACCGTCATGCCCGGCCGAAGCGTGTCGTGCAGCCAGTTCGACACCGGACCGCCTGGCTTCCGCTTGACCGTGATCGACACGGGATGCGGGCGCGTCGGCGGCGAGGAAATCGTGTAGCAGCGGCTGACCGGCGTGCCATCCAGCAGGAAGGTGAAGGTCAGGAACTGGCCAGGAAGAAACACGAACAGGCAGGGCGTTGCCGCCTCGAACACGAAGGTCTTGACGTCATGGGTTTCGTGGCGAGCCTGCCGGCAGACCAGCACATCGTCGGCTTCGGGGTTCCAATACGGTAGCATCATGCAGCGATGTGGGCAGAGAGCCGGCCCAGGTACCAGAGCATGAATTTCTCGACCATGCCCTCGGTGAATACCGAGTAGGGGCCAGGCTCGTAGGATGGGTTGGCAACTCCCTGCTGCGCCCGCTCGACCAGCGCGGCATCCTGCGCGTTGGTGGCGTTCCAGACCGCGGTGAGGTTGTCGAGGTCGTAATCGACACCTTCGACCGCCTCCTTATGCACCAGCCATTTTGTGCGTACCAGCGTATGGCCGGCATCGAGCGGCAACACGCAGAACGTCACCACGTGGTCGCTCATGAAATGATGCCACGAGTTGGGCTGGGTCCACATCGACAGCCCGCCCAGGCGCGGATCGGTCAGCCTGCCCAATAATTTACGCGAGGCGACGCGCGTATCCAGGGTCTGGCTCTCCCCGGCCTGGTCGATCGGCAGGCGCTGGGTGCGGAAGCCGGTGATGCAGTCGGCAAGATGTTCGAGTTCGGCGCCAGGGATGCCGGCTGCTTCCCAGCGCTCGCAGCTCTCCGCGACGAGCCGGTCATAGCGGCGCGCATCCTCCTGCGCCGCGGCATCGGTCTCGTCGGGGGCAAAACCGAAGCCGTTGGCGAATAGCGGAATGGTCAGTTCGGGATGGTTGGCGGCGCAGTGGTAGCACTCGCGGTTATTCTCCAGCGTGAGCTTCCAGTTGCAGGCTTCCACCAGATCGACCTGATGGGCAACCTTGCAGTTGGCGACGTCATGCGGCGCGAGATAGGGGGCGAGGGCGGCGGCCATGTCGTCGATGTCCGCCGGCGGATGTTCGGCCAGGCAGATGAACAGCAAGCCGCCGATCGAGCGCAACGCCACCGGCTTGAGGCCATGGCAGCTCTTGTCGAAATCCGGCCCCATATGGTCCGCGAACAGCAGCCTGCCGTCCAGGCCGTAGGTCCAGGAGTGATAGGGGCAGACGAGGTTGCCGACCACCGCCTTGGGCTCCTGCACCAGCCGCGCGCCACGGTGGCGGCAGACATTGTGGAAGGCCCGTATGGCCATGTCGTCATCCCGCACGATGACCACGGACCAGGGACCGACATCGACGGTCATTGCGTCGCCGGGCTCGGCGAGGTCGGGCTCGACGCCTACGCAGAGCCAGTGCCGGCCGAAGATCATCGCCATGTCGGTCGCGAACAGTCCGGGATCGGTATAGAAGGGCGCCTCCAGGCTGTGGCCCGGCTTGCGCCCGCGCATCAGCTCCAGGATACGCGCATCGGCATCATCAGGCATCCGGCTGCTCCTTTCCGCGATCCATGATGGCGGATACAGGATGGACCATCTCTGTCCATGCGACAAATTCTTCCGCAGATGCGTCAGGCCGTTGCGTCCGCTCAGGCAAGCGCCCCTCGTGCGGCCAGCCGCAGATACGTCTCGAAATAGGGTGCGAAGGAGCGCCAGACCTCGACACGGAAGCGTTGCCCGGACAGACGCCAGAGCGTGATCTCCGCCTTGCCGAAAAGCGTGCGTGTGCACATGCCGACGGGAAAGGACTGGACCGCGAGATCCAGCGCGCAGCCGACATTGAGCACGGTCTCGATATGCAGGCCCGATACGTCGAAGCCGATCTGGCGGTCGCTGACCTCGACCAGGCTGTGCGGATGCCCGGCCATGGCGGACTCCAGCATCTCCGCGAGCGTGTCGGCTTCGCCTGCGGGCGCCAGCAGGAGATATTCCTCCGGTCCGAGCCGGAGCAGGTCCCGTCCCGCGTTCTGCCGGACGCGCAGGGCCGGCGGCTGTTCGATGCCCAGAGCCCCTCGCGCGGCGGCGAAAGCCGGCTCCCGGCCGCACAGCACGAAGCGCGCTGCATCCGCGGCCGGATGGCAGCTGAAGCCGGTCGGGCGGCCGGCGCGGGGATCGTCAGCCATCGAGGCGCACGCCTTCCGGATCATAGAACACGGGGTTGGTGACTTCGACTTCGATCAGCCCGCCCTCCATCGGCACGGACAGGCGTTCGCCGTGGCGCGCACGCCCGCCGGACAGCATGGCCAACGCGATCGGCCGGCCGAGGGCGGCGCTGGCATAGGACGAGGTGACATGGCCAAGCGCCCGGGCTGCATCGTCGCCGATGATCTGGGCGCCTTCCTCCAGCTCGGTCCGGTCGATCGTCAGCAGCCCGACGAGCTGCTTGCGGCCGGGTGCGAGCATCGCCGGGCGGGTGAGTGAGCGCTTGCCGACGAAATCGCGCTTGAGCTTGCCGACTGCCCAGCCGCACCCGGCATCGTCGGGCGTGGCGGTGCCGTCGGTCTCCTGGCCGACGATGATGTAGCCCTTCTCCGCGCGCAGCACGTGCATGGCCTCGGTGCCGTAGGCGGTGATGCCATGCGACTGGCCAGCCTGCCAGATCCGCTCCCAGACCGCCTGGCCATGCCGGGCCGGGACATTGACCTCGAAGCCGAGCTCGCCGGTGAAGCTGACGCGGAACAGCCGCGTGCGTATGCCGCCGATGCTGCCCGCCCGCAGGGCCATGTGCGGCAGCGACGCGGCTGAGATGTCCATCCCGTCGACCAGGGGGGCAAGGATCTCGCGGGATTTGGGTCCCTGCACGGCGATCACCGCCCATTCCTCTGTGGTCGAGGTCAGCCAGACATCCAGCTCCGGCCATTCGGTCTGGCGGTAATCCTCCATCTGCGCCAGCACGCGCGCCGCACCACCGGTCGTGGTGGTGACGTGGAACCGGTCCTCGGCAATCCTCCCGACGACACCGTCATCCATCACGAACCCGTCCTCCCGGCACAGCAGGCCATAGCGGCACTTGCCCACGCCGAGCTTGGCCCAGCCATTGACATACATGCGGTTCATGAACTCGGCCGCATCCGAGCCGACCACCTCGATCTTGCCCAGGGTCGAGCCATCGAAGATGCCGGCATGGCTGCGTACGGCGATGCATTCGCGTCTCACCGCCTGATGCATGTCTTCTCCAGCCCGGGGGAAATAGCGCGCCCGCTTCCACAGCGAGACATCCTCGAACACCGCCCCCTGCGCCTGCGCCCAGCCATCGATCGGGGTGCGGCGCACCGGCTCGAACAGCTCGCCACGGGCCATGCCGGCGAACACGCCGAAGGTCGTGGGCGTGTAGGGCATGCGGAAGGTGGTGAGCCCGATCTCCGGGATGGTCCGCTCGAGGGACTTCGAGACGATGCCGAGCACGTTCATGTTCGACGTCTTGCCCTGGTCGGTGGCCATCCCGGTCGTGGTGTAGCGCTTGATATGCTCGATGGACTGGAAGCCCTCGCGGATCGCGAGCGTGATGTCCTTGGCGGTGACGTCGTTCTGGAAATCGACGAAGGCGCGGGCGCGCCGTCCGGCACCGCGACGCGGCAGGGCGCCGACGAAGCTGCTGTGGTCGGCTGCATCGGCGGCCTCGACCTGCCAGGACGACGCCTCTGCCGGAAAGCCCGCGCGTCTGGCGGCGTCGGCGCCCGCCTCGCTGCCGTCCGCCAGCACATCCGGCAGGCCCGACACGCCACGGCAGGCACCGGCAGAGCGCTCCCGCTCGACTGACACGTCCGGCAGATAGGCCTGGCGCGCGTTGTCGAAGCGCATGCGGCCGGATGATTGCGAGAACAGATGCACAGACGGGCTGAAGCCGCCGGACATCAGCAGCAGGTCGCAACCCACCCACTGTCCGGCTCCGACCTGGCCGGCCGCATCGACCGGCGCCAGCCGCACGCCGTGCACATGACGCTTGCCATAGGCACGCTGAACGGTCGTTCCAGGCAGCACCGTGATGCCGGCCGCGCGCGCCTCCGCGGCCAATGCCGAGTTTGGCGCCTCGTCTGAAGCCTGGCGCAAATCGGCGATGGTGCCGACCTGCACGCCCGCCGCCTTGAGATCGAGCGCCACGCGATAGGCGCCGTCATGCGCGGTCGCGATGACCGCGCGCCGCCCCGGGATCACGCCGTAGCGATTGAGGAAGGTCCGGGCCGCACCAGCAAGCATCACGCCCGGCAGGTCGTTCTGCTCGAACACCAGCGGGCGCTCGATGGCGCCAGTGGCGAGCACCACCTCCACGGCACGCACCTGCCAGAGCCGTTCGCGCGGCTGCTCCGCGAGGGGTTCGGCCAGATGGTCGGTGATCCGCTGCGCGAGACCCAGCATGTTGTGCGGGCCGTACGAAAAACCGGTGGTGCGCGGCAGCAGGGTCACGCCTGCCAGGCCGGCAAGCTCGTGCAGTATTCCGTCGAGCCAATCCTGCCCGCGCATCCCGTCGATCCGCGCATGCCGATCGGACAACAGGCTGCCGCCGAACTCGCAGCTCTCGTCGCAGAGCATGACCCGCGCACCGCTGCGTGCCGCCGTGAGCGCGGCGGCCAGGCCCGCGGGTCCGCCGCCGATCACCAGCACGTCGCAATGGGCGTAGCGGTTCTGGTAGTGATCCGCATCGGCCTGCGTCGGCGCGTGGCCCAGCCCGGCGGCATGGCGTATCAGCGGCTCGTAGACGCGGCGCCAGAACGAACGCGGCCACATGAAGGTCTTGTAGTAGAACCCCGCCGGCAGCAATGGTGCCAAGACATCGCCGGCGCGGCCGACATCGAAGTGCCGCGAGGGCCAGCAATTCTGGCTGGTGGCCGTCAGCCCGTCATACAGGGTGACCTCGGTCGCGCGCAGGTTCGGGGTGAAGCGGGCCTCCGCGCCCACGCCCACCAGCGCGTTCGGCTCGTCCGACCCCGACGCCAGCAGCCCGCGCGGACGGTGATACTTGAAGGATCGACCCAACAGATGGACATCGTTGGCGAGCAAAGCCGACGCCAGGGTGTCGCCGGCGAACCCCATGTAGCCGCGCCCGTCGAAAGTGAAACGCAGCGGACGCGCCCGGTCGATCCGGCCACCGCGCGACGCGCGACTCATGGGAGTTCTCCGGCGGGTCGCGGCGTGCCGGTTCGGTAGACGGCGTGGATGCGATCGTTCCTGGTGTCACGCAGCATATTGAAGAATTGTCCGCATCCGTGCGCATGCCGCCAGCGCTCCGCATGCAGGCCTTTCGGACTGCTCCGCATGTACAGGAAGTCAGACCATTCCTGATCCGTCAGCGCGGACGCATCGGCCGGCCGGGCGACATGCGCCTCGCCGCCATAGGCGAACTCGATCTCCGGCCTCGCGCCGCAGAAGGGGCATTCGATCAGCAACATGGGCGCGGTCTCAATGTGCCACGGCGGCGGCGGCGGCTTCGTCGATCAGCGCGCCATCTCGAAAACGCTCGATAGTGAAGGCGGCGTTGATGGAATGGGGCTCGTCTTGCGCGATCGTGTAGGCGAACAGATGCGCCGCCCCCGGGGTCGCCTTGAAGCCGCCGGTGCCCCATCCGCAATTGACATAGAGCCCCGGCACGGCGGTCTTCGCGGTGATCGGCGAGCGGTCCGGTGTCGTGTCGACGATGCCGCCCCAGTTGCGCAGCATGCGCAGGCGCCGGAACATCGGGAACAGCTCGCAGATCGCCTCCAGCGTGTGGCTCGGCACATGCAGGCCGCCGCGCTGGGTGTAGGAGATGTAGGCGTCGGTGCCCGCCCCGATCACCAGCTCGCCCTTGTCCGACTGGCTGATATAGGCATGGATCGTGTTGGACATGACGATGCACGGAAACACCGGCTTCACCGGCTCGGATACGAGGGCCTGCAACGGGAAACTCTCCAGCGGCAGCCGCACCCCCGCCATGCCGAGCACGACGCTGCTATGCCCCGCCGCGGACACGCCGATCTTGCGCGCGGCGATGGCGCCGCGCGTGGTCTCCACCCCGGTCACGCCGCCCTGCGGACTGCGCCGGATGGCGGTCACCTCGCAATTCTCGATGATGTCGACGCCCATGGCGCTTGCGGCACGGGCATAGCCCCAGGCCACCGCGTCGTGCCGCGCCGTGCCCGCCCGACGCTGCAGCGAGGCGCCCAGGATCGGGTAGCGCATGTTGGCGGCGATGTTCAGCGGCGGGCAGAACGCGCGCGCCTGCTCCGGGCTGAGCCACTCGTTGTCGATCCCGTCGAGCCGGTTGGCGTGGACATGCCGCTTGAACACCTGCACGTCATGCACCGTATGGGCCAGCATCATGCAGCCGCGCGGGCTGAACATGACGTTATAGTTCAACTCCTGCGAGAGGTTTTCCCAGAGCTTGAGCGAATGATCGTAATAGGCGGCACTTTCGCTGAACAGATAGTTGGAGCGGATGATGGTGGTGTTGCGGCCGGTGTTGCCGCCGCCGATCCAGCCCTTCTCCAGCACGGCGATGCGGCGGATACCATGCTCGCGGGCGAGATAATAAGCCGCCCCCAGGCCATGGCCGCCGCCGCCGATGATGATGACGTCATAGGCCGGTTTCGGCGCCGGGGACCGCCATTGCCGCTCCCAGCCGAGATGGCTGCCGGCGGCCTGGCGAAGCAGCGAGAACGCGGAGAATTTCTGCATCGTCGTATGTCGCTCGCAAGCCCGGTCGCATCATGCGCCAGCCGGCCCTCCTATACGTGTCGGCAAAGGACATGCCTATTGAACATTTACGACATTTTGCACCCCTGCATATTGCCCTTGCAGGTTAGGGCGAATTCTGTCGGATATGACGGTGCCGGACAGTATATTGGATCAATTCTGTAAAGGGAGGCGAGATGCGGGCGTTCGCTGTCGTCATCGCCCGTGCTGCCGTAATCGCATGGACGATCGCATTATCGGCAGCGTCTCCGGTTGCGGCGGCGCCTGCCGATCCGGCATCCTGCCAGTCGGTCCGTCTGTCCGACATCGGCTGGACGGATGTCACCGCCACCACCGCGGTTACCGCCCATCTACTGACGTGGCTCGGATACAAGCCGCAGATACGCCTGCTCTCGCTCCCCGTCACCTATCTGTCGATGAAGGCCGGTGGCGTCGATGCATTTCTCGGCGACTGGGAGCCATCCGGTGCACCGGTCATCAAGCCATTCCTCGAGGCGGGAGGCGTCCAGCGGATTTCCACGAACCTGACTGATGCCAGATACACGCTCGCCGTGCCGGACTATACCTTCGATGCCGGCCTGCAGAGTTTCGGCGACATCGCTCGTTTCGCATCCGCGCTGCATAGCAAGATCTACGGGATCGAACCCGGCAATGACGGAAATTCACTCATCCTCCGCATGCTCAAAACCAACGAGTTCGGGCTAGGCCATTTCACCCTGGTTGAGAGCAGCGAACAGGGCATGCTCAGCCAGTTCGCGCGGGAGATCGCGCGCAAGCGGGCGATCCTGATCCTTGGCTGGGCGCCGCATCCCATGAACCTGCATTTCCAGCTCCGCTATCTTTCCGGAGGCGATACGGTATTCGGTCCCAACTTCGGCGGCGCCACCGTCAACACCATCATCCGGCCGCATTATGCCACCGACTGCCCGAATGTCGCGCGCCTGCTGGGACAGTTGCGTTTCAGCGTGCCCGAGGAGAGTGCGATGATGGCCGCCATTCTCGATGCGCACGAAACACCCGACCAGATGGCGGGAGACTGGCTCGCGGCCCATCCGGACCAGCTCCGCGGTTGGCTCGACGGCGTCAACACCGTGGGCGGACAGCCCGCCATGACGGCGATCCATACGGCATCGAGGGACTAAGGGAAGATGGATCATCTCAACGACTGGATCGTCCAGCACAAGATCCCGCTCGGAAGCTGGGTTTCCGACATCGTCGAGTTCGTCAAGACTCACTTCGCCGGCCTGTTCGACGGCACTTCGGATATCGTCGGCGCCTGCGCGGACAGCCTGACCGCCGCCCTGGTCTGGGTGCCGCCGGTGATCATGGTGGTCCTGCTCACGGCATTGATCTTCGCAATACGGCGTTCCTGGAAACTATGCGTGTTCGTGGCCCTGGCGCTGCTGTTCATCGTCAACCAGGGCTACTGGTCCGACACCATGAGCACCTTGTCGCTGATCCTGTTCGCCACCGTGATCTCGATGGCCATAGGCGTGCCGGTCGGCATCGTCTGCGCGCACCGGCCGATGGTGCAGAAATTCATGCATCCGCTGCTCGACCTCATGCAGACGCTGCCGACCTTCGTGTATCTGATCCCGACCCTGGTATTGTTCGGATTGGGTGCCGTGCCGGGCATCATATCGACCATCGTCTTCGCCATTGCCGCACCGATCCGGATGACGCAGCTCGGCATCTCGTCGGTGCCGCGCAGCCTGATCGAGGCCGGCGACGCATTCGGCGCCACGCGCTGGCAGCGTCTGTGGAAAATCGAATTGCCCAGCGCCCTGCCCATGATCCAGGCCGGCCTCACCCAGTGCATCATGCTGAGCCTGTCGATGGTCGTGATCGCCGCCCTGGTCGGCGCGGGCGGGCTCGGGGTTCCGGTCGTGCGTGCCCTGAACACGGTGCAGGTGGATATCGGCTTCGAGGCCGGATTCGCCATCGTGCTCGTCGCCATCATCCTCGATCGAAGCTGCCGCCGGCGGGAGCAGGGACGTTGAGCATCGCCATCGAGTTCCGCGATGTGGACATCCTGTTCGGCGCCAGAAGCCGCGATGCACGCGCCAAAGCGTTGCGCATGCTGGACGAAGGCAGGACGCGCACGGAGATCAGCGATGCCGCCGGCGTCCTGGTCGGCGTCGCCGGCGCCAGCCTCGCCGTCGAGCGTGGCGAGATCAGCGTGCTGATGGGGCTGTCAGGCTCCGGCAAGTCGAGCCTGCTGCGGGCGGCGAACGGGCTGAACCGCGCCGACCGCGGCTCCGTCCTGGTCGGCAACGGCCTCGCTTCAGTGGATATCACGCGCTGCGGGCCGGACGAACTGCGCACGATGCGACGCCAGCGCCTGGCCATGGTGTTCCAGCAATTCGCCCTGCTGCCCTGGCGGACGGTGCGTGAGAATGTGGGGCTGGGCCTCGAACTGAGCCATATGCCGGCCAGGCAGAGGGCGGAGATCGTCGATGAAAAGCTCAAGCTGGTCGGGCTCGATCGCTGGGCAGACTCCTATGCCAGCCAGCTTTCGGGCGGCATGCAGCAGCGTGTCGGGCTGGCCCGCGCCTTCGCCACGGAAGCCGATATCCTGCTGATGGACGAGCCCTTCTCGGCCCTCGACCCGCTGATCCGAAGCCGGCTGCAGGATGAGCTACTCGACCTGCAGGCGCGCGCCCGCAAGACCATCCTGTTCGTCAGCCACGACGTGGACGAGGCGCTCAAGCTGGGCACGCATATCTCGATCATGCGGGACGGACGCATCGTGCAGACCGGCACGCAGGATGACATCATTCTCAATCCGGCTGACAGCTATGTGTCGGACTTCGTCGGCCACATGAACCCGCTGAGCGTGCTGCGCGCCGCCACCGTCATGAAGGCCGTTATCGACCTCGTTCCAGGTCCGGATGATCATGTCTGGATCGATACGCAACGAAACTATCGGTTGCGGCTGGACGGGCAGGGATGCGCCTCGACGGTAAAACACGGACCGCAAGACATCCCTCTCACCATCCTGGACGAAGTGCGTCCCGACCAGACTAGTCCGACCGGTATCGTCGGCGTTCCGAGAACCACATTGTTGTGCCACGTCATCCGGCTGCGCCAGACAACCGGGCATCCGGTATTGGTGACGGATAATGGCTGCATCGCGGGTGTCTGCGATGATAGCGAGATCCTCGCCGCCCTGTCGGGTAGCAAGCGTCTCGCTCCGCCCGCAATTCAGCCCGTCGGTCATCGTGCCCCGGAGCGTGTCAACCGGGTTGTCGGCCTGCCTTAGGGCAGCCGTTGCCGGTCGTACACATTAAGCGGAACTCGCTCGGCCTTGTCCGAACCGCCGCATCGCTACGTGGTTGTCGCCGCGACGATCCGGTCAACACGACCGGCGTGCGTAGGAGAGCAATCATGGCTGAAGACAACTTGAAGCAGCTGGTCGAACATGGACTTGCGGCGATGAAGGCCGGAAGCGAGGTGGCGGCGCGGGCAACGGCGGAGATCAGCAACGACGCCAAGCACCCGGCGCTCAAGGATGCGCTGGAGACGGGCAACCACACGTCCAAGCAGTGGGCCGAACGCATCGATCGCGCGCGGCAGCAGGTGGGCGAGGGTCCCGCGCATGACAATCCGATCCTGGAGGCGCATTACGAGGTCAGCCAGCGCATCCGGCAGCACGCGCCCGATGACAGGTCGCGCGATCTCGGCATCATCGCCAATGGCCAGTTCGCGCTGCACTACTGGATCGCGGCATTTGGGACGATGGCACGCTACACCAAGCAACTCGGCATGGAGGATGTGGCGCGCGACATGAAAAGCTCTGCCGACGAAGCCAAGCAGGCGGACGAGAAGCACAGCGCGCTCGCCGAGCAGATCTTGCAGCAGGGCTGACGGCGCAGTACGCGCGCCACGGCTTGCCCGCCTTCTTCTGCCCTTGGGGCCAGCAGTAGGCGGGCGCTGGCCACTGTCATGCCCTCTGGCAGGGCGCAGTGTCCGTCTAACCCCCGCCCGGCTCCTTCAGCCGGGCCATGGAGTAGCCATCGACGAGCTTGCCCGCTCTGAGGAGGTGCCCGCGATGCGTGCCCTCGATCTCGAAGCCAAACCGCCGGTAGAGGGCGAGGGCTGGAAGATTGTCGGTGTTCACTTCCAGTTCGAGCCGTCGCAGGCCCAGCCAATTATCGGCCAGATCGACCAGTGCCGCCATAAGCGCCGTCCCGATCCCACGTCCGACCCAATCATCGTGCACGCCCATGCCGATCCGGCCGACATGGGCTCGACGGCCACTCAACCGGTCAAGGGCGGCGTTCCCGATAATTTCGCCGTCGAGAACGGCCACCAGACTACGTCCACCAGGAAGGCCCTTTTCCAGACGGCTCCTGACGTCCTCCGGTGGTTCGAAAGGAATGCGGGTCGTTCCCCAACAAAAGCCGGGCAGGTTTATCAGCATGGTAAGAGCGTCGGCGTCTTGCGCGCGAACCGCACGCAGGACCAGGCCAGGGGGCGGCCGTCTTGTCGTCTCCGATAGATCGTCAACCATTGGGTCTCCTTCCGGGATCTGGTGGGGAAGGGGAAATCTTCCCGGTATATAGTGACCTCTTAACGACGGCAGATTGCGCCATGGAAGAGCGTTCCTACACCCACCTGCGAAAAGACTTGCGAGACAGGATCGTCACGCCGGTTTGGCCCAGCGGCGTCCGACCCGCGCCATTTGTTGCCGATCGATATTTGAAGCCAGCGCACGACCTCCTTGCCGAAGCATATGAACATGGAGGTGGTCATGTCAGGTCATTGAACGACTGGTGGTCTGCCTTGAGCGCGGACCCGGAATATGATCCAGCGGTCTTCTTCCTGGCTCTGGATGGCATGGATCACGTGATCGGACTGGCACAATGCTGGACAGGAAGCTTTCTCAAGGATCTGGTTGTGTCTAAAGCATGGCGGCGCATGGGAGTCGGCGAGGCTCTCCTGCTTCACGCCTTTGCCGTCTTCAGGCGGCGCGGTTCGACGCATTTCGATCTGAAGGTCGAAGATGAAAACCCGTCAGGAGCTGAACGCCTCTACCACCGGATGGGAATGACGCCGGTCGGATAATCCATATCCGCTGCCCGTTCACAGCACGCGCCTGACGGTGCGACTGAGCCGGAGCAGCCTCGTCTGCGTCCAGGTCAAAGCCAGTCAGCCGGTCTACCCAGCGGTAGCTCCGCCTCACATGACCGATGAACAGGCCGGCGAGTGCAACGTTGTTGTTGGATCGAACCCGAACCGATTCCCGGAGTGGGATCAATCGGCCTTCGCAGGTCTCCCGTTGGTGCGACCCGGCGGCAGCTCGGTCCTCCGCCTTGACATCCTGGGCCTGGACACCGCCCTGTCTTGCCGCATCGTTCCATGCCGGCTCCGGTAACCGCCTATGGTACTGGAGCGTTAGATTGCCCGACAGGGAAGGTTCCAGGGTTCATGCGGCATATCCATCTCGATCCGCTGGGCGGCACCGCCGGCGACATGTTCGTCGCCGCCATGCTCGACGGCTTCCCGGAACATCAAGACGATGTGATCCGCGCGGTGCAGGGGCTCGCCGGGGTTGCCTGCCGGCTGGTGGCCCATGATGACGGCACGCTTACGGGCCGGCGCTTCGAGGTGGATGAACCGGTCCATGATCACGCGCATCATCATCACCATGATCACACGCACTGGAGCGAGATTCGCGGCCGTCTCGAGGTCGCCGACCTGCCGCCGCTGGTCAGGCAGCATGCGATCGGCATCTTCACCGGCTTGGCCGAGGCGGAAGCGCGGGTGCATGGCGTGTCGCCGGACGAGGTGGTGTTCCACGAGGTCGGCGCCGCGGACTCCATTGCCGATATCGTCGCCGCGGCCTGGATGATCGCCGCGATCGGCCCGGCGAGCTGGAGCATCGCACCTCTGCCGATCGGTTCCGGCCGCGTCCACACCGCACATGGCTGGATGCCGGTTCCGGCGCCGGCCACGGCTATCTTGCTGGAGGGGTTCGCGACCCATGACGACGGTGTGCCGGGCGAGCGGGTGACGCCGACCGGAGCCGCGATCCTGCGTCATCTCGGCGGCACCACTGGCCGCCGCCCGGCTGGCATACTGCGCCGGTCCGGCTTCGGTTTCGGCACGCGCAAGCTGCCCGGGCTCAGCAATTGCCTGCGCGTGCTGGTGTTCGACGCCGAACAGGCCGAGGCTAAGGCCGCCGGGCATCGGGAGCTGGCGGTGGTCAGCTTCGAGATCGACGACCAGTCGGGCGAGGAACTGGCAGCCGGGCTCGCGCGTGTGCGCGGCATCGATGGCGTGCATGACGTCGTCCAGATGGCGGCGTTCGGCAAGAAAGGGAGATTTGCGGTGCATGTGCAGGTCCTGGCTCGTCCCGATACGCTCGAAGCCGTGATCGCGGCCTGCTTCAGCGAGACCACGACGATCGGCCTGCGTACGCATATCGTGCAGGGACGGGCATTGACGCGGCGTTTCGCCGACGTGCCGGTGGAGGGTCGCGAGGTGCGGGTGAAACTGGTCGAGCGTCCCGATGGCGTGACTGGCAAGGTGGAGGCGGATCACGTGCAAGGTCTCGCCGGGCATGCGGCGCGAACCCGTCTGCGACGCGATGCCGAACGCCGCGCGGAGGACGGCCTGGAATGAGCATGACCCCCCTGGAGCGGCTCCACGCTGAATTATCCAGCCTGGACCAGGCAGCGATCGCCGTCAGCGGCGGCATCGACAGCCTGACCCTGGCCACGGCGGCGCACCGGCTGCTCGGCGCGCGTGTAAGTATGCATCACGCGACGTCGCCGGCGGTGCCGGGCGAGGCGACCGCGCGCACGCGAGCCCTGGCAGCGCGTGAAGGCTGGTCGCTGGACGTGTTCGACGCCGGCGAGTTCGACGATCCCGATTATCGCGCGAACCCGGTCAACCGCTGCTTCTTCTGCAAGACCAACCTGTATGGAGCCGTGGCAGGGCGGACCGCGCGGACCATTCTGTCCGGCACCAATCTCGATGATCTCGGCGAGTATCGTCCCGGGCTTGACGCGGCGCGGCGATATGCGGTCCGGCATCCCTTCGTGCAGGCGCAGATCGACAAGCGGACGGTGCGCGCCCTGGCATTGCAGCTCGGGATGGGCCAACTCGGGCTGGGGGACCTGTCGGAGCTGCCATCGGCGCCCTGTCTTTCGAGCCGCATCGAGACCGGCATCCGGATCGAGCCGCGCGTGCTCTCGATGGTGCATGAAGTGGAGAAGCACGTGATCCTGACGCTGGCCCCACGCACCGTGCGTTGCCGCGTGCGCGCCGGCGGCATGGTCATCGAGCTGGACCAGGCTGCCTTGGACGCCCTGGATGCCGGGCGGACTGCACAGCTCGGCACCGAGCTGGCGGCGTTCGGACGCGCGGCCGGCCTGGATGGGCCGGTCGGTTTCGCGCCCTATCGCAACGGCAGTGCCTTCGTGCGCAGGCTCGCATGAGCGATTTCACCCTCGATGAGGAGCGGACCGGCCGTATCGGCTTCGGCGAGGCGGTGTTCTGCGCCGGCAAGTCGGTGGCGCAGATCGCGTCGATCCTGTCCGCGGCCAAGGCACCGATGCTGCTGACACGGCTGGAGCCGGAGCGATTTGCCGAATTGCCTGCGACGCAGCGGGATCTTCTCGATTACGATCCGCTCTCCCGCACCGCGTTCTCCGGGGCGCCGGCCGCACTCGCCGGGCCGGCGCGGATCGCGATCGTCACCGCCGGGACCTCGGACCTGCCGGTGGCGCGGGAAGCCGCCAGGACGCTCGCCTTCAACGGCCATGACGCGACGCTGATCGCCGATGTCGGCGTGGCCGGCTTGTGGCGGCTGATGCGCCGACTGGAGACATTGCGCAGCGTGCCGGTGCTGATCGTCGCGGCTGGTATGGATGCCGCACTGCCGAGCGTGATCGGTGGCCTGGTCGCCGGCGTGATCATCGCAGTCCCCACCTCGGTGGGATACGGCGTCGCCGCCGGTGGTCACACCGCCCTGAACGCCATCCTGGCGAGCTGTGCGCCGGGTATTGTAACCGTCAACATCGATAACGGCTATGGCGCAGCCTGTGCCGCCATGCGCGTGTTGGGAATGGGATCCGGGGCCTAGGCTCCACCGATAGGAGAGTTCACCATGGAAAGACGCAGCTTCATCAAGGCTACAGCCCTGGGAGTGGCGGCAGCCGCCGCAGCCAAGGTCGCGCATGCCCAGGTCGAGACCAGCCAGGGAGGGGTGGTGCGCGCCACCGGGCCGGTGACCTCGCGGATTGCCGAACATCCGGACATGAAATACCGCCCGCTTGGCCGCACCGGCGAGCGCGTGTCGCTGGTCGGCATGGGGGGATACCACCTGGCCAAGCCGGGAGGTGCGACCAACGCCGAGGCGACCCGGCTCGTGCATGCGGGGATCGAGGCGGGCATCAACTTCTGCGACAATTGCTGGGACTATAACGGCGGCGAGAGCGAGGTTCGGCTCGGCCGCGCACTGACGCAAGGCTGGCGCAACCGCGTCTTTCTCATGACCAAGATCGACGGCCGCACCGCCAAGGCAGCGATGAGCCAGATCGAGCAGTCTCTCACCCGGCTGCAGACCGACCATGTCGACCTGTTGCAGTTCCACGAGATCATCCGCATGGACGATCCCGAGCGGGTATTCGCCCAGGGTGGCGCGCTGGAAGCCGTGCTCAAGGCACGCGAGCAGGGCAAGCTGCGCTACATCGGCTTCACCGGGCACAAGAGCCCGGCGATTCACAAGCATATGTTCGACGTGGCCGACCAGCATGATTTCCACTTCGACACCGTGCAGATGCCGCTGAACGTCATGGATGCGCATTTCGACAGCTTCGAGCAGGGCGTGCTGCCGGTCGCCCTGGCGCATGGCACGGCGGTGATGGGCATGAAGGCGTTCGGCGACCCGTTCATCCTCGACACCAAGGCGGTGTCGCCGATCGAGATGCTGCACTATCCGATGAGCCTGCCGATCGCGTTGCAGATCACCGGCATCGACAAGATGGAGATCCTGCATCAGGCGTTGGAGGCCGTGCGTACCTTCAAGCCGTTCACCCCCGAGCAGCGCGCGTCGATCCTCGATCGCACGGCCGAACTGGCGAAGGACGGACATACCGAGAAGTACAAGATTTCGCATCAGTTCGACGGAACGGTGCATAACCCGCAATGGCTGGGCTAGCCGGGTCAGGCCTCGGCCTGCGCATCTCGCTTCTGTGCGGTGGATTGATCGCAGCCAACGTTGCAGTCTGGGTCTGGGTGCTCGTTGCCTTTCACGCCTATCCGCTGCTGCTCGGAACGGCACTTCTGGCCTACGGGCTGGGACTGCGTCACGCGGTGGATGCCGATCATATAGCGGCCATCGACAACGTCATGCGGACGCTGATGCAGTCCGGGCAGCGCCCTGTCGGCGTGGGACTGTTCTTTTCCCTTGGCCATTCGACCATCGTCGTGGCGGCTTCCATCGCCATCGCGGCTACGGCCATGGCGTTCCGGTCACGCCTGGAAGTGTGGCACGACATCGGCGGGGTTGTCGGCACGCTGGTCTCGTCGGTGTTTCTCCTGGCCATCGCGGCGATGAACATCGTCATCCTGCTGTCCGTGCGACGCAGCTTTCGCAGGCTGCGCCGGGGCGAGCCGGTCGAGGCAGGCGAGCTCGATCTGCTGCTGGCCGGCGGCGGACTGCTGTCGCGCATCTTCCGCCCGCTGTTCGGCAGGATTGCCCGAAGCTGGCAGATGTATCCGCTCGGCGTGCTGTTCGGGCTCGGTTTCGACACGGCGACCGAGGTCGGCCTGCTCGGCATCTCCGCGGCAGAAGCCTCGCACGGTCTGCCGATCTGGTCGATCCTGGCCTTTCCGGCCCTGTTCACCGTCGGCATGTCGCTCGTCGACAGCATCGACAGCGTGCTCATGCTGGGCGTGTATGGCTGGGCCTTCGTCAAGCCGGTGCGAAAGCTCTACTACAATATGGTGATCACGCTGGTTTCCATCGTGGTCGCCGTGCTGATCGGCGGCATCGAGGCGCTCGGGTTGCTCGGGCAGCAATTCGCCTTGCACGGCCTGTTCTGGGACATGGTCGCCGCGCTGAACGACAACTTCGGCCTGATCGGCTACTGCGTCATCGCCGTCTTCGTTCTCGCCTGGGTGGGGGCTGCGATACTCTATCGCGCACGCGGCTATGACCGGATCGAAGTGCAGATCTAGGCTGGATCAGCCAGGGCCTGGTCGAGATCGGCCAGTATGTCGTCGATATGCTCGATGCCGATCGACAGCCGCACATAGCCCGCAGAGACCCCGGTCGAGAGCTGCTCGTCCACGCTGAGCTGGGAATGCGTCGTGCTGGCGGGATGGATCGCCAGCGAACGCGCATCGCCGATATTGGCGACATGGTAGAATAGCCGCAGCCGGTCGATGAAGGCGCGGCCTGCTTGCGCACCGCCCTTGAGCTCGAAGCCGAGCAGGCCCCCGCGTCCGCGCGTCAGATAGGTCTCGCTGCGCTGGCGCGCGATGCCGGCCGGATGATGCGACGGATGGATCACCCGCTGCACCTCGGGATGCCTGGCCAGGAAATTCGCCACCGCTTCGGCATTCTCGCTGTGGGCGCGCATGCGCAGCGGCAGCGTCTCGATCCCCTGCAGCAGCAAAAAGGCGTTGAATGGCGACAGGGCCGAGCCGAGGTCGCGCAGCAACGTGGTGCGGGCCTTGAGGATATAGGCGATCGGGCCCAGCGGTGCTGCGGCCTCGGTCCAGATCGCGCCGTGGTAGGAGGGTTCGGGCGTATTCAGCGCCGGCTGGCGGTCCGGATACGCGGCCCAGTCGAAATTGCCGCCGTCGATGATCAGGCCGCCGATCGAGTTGCCGTGGCCGCCGAGATACTTGGTTGCCGAATAGACCACGATGGCGGCGCCATGGTCGAACGGGCGCACCAGCAGCGGGGCGGCGGTGTTGTCGACGATCAGCGGGATGCCCAGCGGCCGTCCGAGTGCGGCCACCTCGGCGATCGGGAAGCAGCGCAGTTTCGGGTTCGGCAGGGTCTCGGCATACCAGGCGCGGGTGCGCTCGTCGCTGGCGCGCGCGAAGGCCTCGGGATCCTCGGGATCGACGAAGTGGGTCTCGATGCCCTGGTCGCGCAAGGTGTTGGCGAACAGGTTCCAGGTGCCGCCATAGAGATCGGTCGAGGAGACGATGTTGTCGCCGGCGCGGGCCAGGTTCTGCACGCTGATCGCCGAGGCCGCCTGACCCGAAGCGAACGCCAGCCCCGCCACGCCGCCCTCCAGCGCCGCCACCCGCTTCTCCAGCACATCCGTCGTCGGGTTCATGATGCGCGTATAGATGTTGCCCAGCTTCTGCAGGCTGAACAGAGCCGCCGCCTGCTCGGTGCTCTCGAACTGATACGAGGTGGTCTGGTAGATCGGCACCGCCACGGCGCCGGTGGCCGGGTCCGCACGCCAGCCGGCATGCAGCGCCAATGTCTCGGATTTGGGATTGCTGGAGGGCTCGGTCATTGACCTCGGTCCTATGGGCTGGTGTTGCCGCGGCAGCGCTTGCGGGACGGGAGTGTGGATCTTGTCGCTGCGGACATGCAAGTTACCGTATTCGCCGTGTCGCTCCCCGCCCGCGCCAGCCTGGCAGCCCGCTTCCAGGAAATCCAGAGCTTGGCGGAAACCCAGAGCTTGGCTCCTTCCGGCCGCCGCTGCTTACAATTCTTAAAAAACGACAGGTGGTTAAAACCGGGTGGCAGGCCCATGTCATGTCCGGCCGCCAGCCTCCTTGGTGGCGATCCGAAACGAGCATGAGAAATGTCGCATACCCGTAACGTCGTTCGCCTGACCTTTACCCTGCCGTTCCTGCTTGCCCTGGGCGCTTGCGTCACCCCGCCGCCGAGCGGGCCGAGCTTCACCGCCCTGCCTGCGGATGGCAAGACCTTCGATCGCTTCTCGGCCGAGGATAATTACTGCCGCCAGGCAGCGCTGAGCCGTAGCGGCTATTCGGGCAGCAGCGGCGCCAACTCTACCTTGGGCGGCGCTGGCGTTGGAACCCTGGTCGGAGCCGCCGGCGGAGCACTGCTTGGAGCAGCTGCGGGAAATCCTGGTATCGGTGCGGCGGCAGGAGCAGGGACCGGCCTGCTGTTCGGGTCGGCGATCGGCTCCAACAACGGCTCCTTCGATGAAGCGACCGTGCAGCATAACTACGATAGCACCTATGCCCAGTGCATAGCCTCATACGGCAACAAGGTGCCTTCCGCCGGACAGATCAGCTCCTATCCTGTCTCCTCCGGTTATGGCGGCTACGGCGGATATGGCGGTTACGGCGGCTATGGCGGCTACGGCTTCGGTTATGGCGGTTACTACCCGGGCTACGCGTTTGGCTACGGTTATCCGTTCTTCGGGCCCGGTTTCGGCTACGGCTTCGGCTTCGGTGGTTTCTATGGCCGTGGCTATGGCTATGGTCGTGGTTATGGCGGCGGCTACGGCGGCGGCTTCCATGGCGGCGGCTTCCATGGTGGTGGTGGAGGTGGTGGCCGCCGCTAGGCTCGGGACGCCGCGACCTCCGGATCCAGCATACGAAGGGCGAGGCTGAAGAAATCCTCGCCACCGAAATTGCCTGACTTCAGGGCGAGCGTTACACCGGGATGATGCCCCCCCAGTGTGTGCAGCACTGGCACTCCTGGTGCGATCGCCTCGCCGATCAGGAACGCTTCCAGGCCCAGGCGGTCGACCACGGCGCCGGAGGTCTCCCCGCCGGCGATGACCAGCCGGCTGACGCCGGCCGCGACCAGCGCCTCCGCGAGATCGGCAAATGCCTGCTCGATCGCATGACCGACGACGCCCGCACCGTGACGCTTCTGCAGCGCCCGCACCGTGTCCGGCGTGCCGCTGCTGGCGATCAGGACCGGTCCGGAGGACAGCCTCTCCCGCGCCCAGGCCAGTGCCGCCCCAACTTCATTGCCGTCGTCCAGCAGCTTCTCGACATCGAGCCGGAGGCACGGCATCTCCCGCTCCGCGACCGCGATCTGCCGCAACGTCATGGCCGAGCAACTGCCGGCCAGGATCGCCGCCCTGCCTCCTTGCGGCGGGGCCGGCCGCTCGACCGCGCTGGATGCGGCACGTGCGGCGCTTCGCGAAACCAGGGCGCGCGCCAGGCTCGAGCCGAGGCCGGACGCTCCGGTGGACAAAGGCATGTCGAGTGCGGCTTCACCGATCGCGTCGAGATGGCGCGCGGCCACGGAGTCCGCGATCGCGGAACCCGCCCCCTTCGCGGCGGCCTCGGCGAGCGCCGCGCGCACGGCTTCAGCGCCGCGCTCGACCACGGCGAACGGCACCAGCGCCACCGGATGCGCGCTCTGCCGTCCCAGCACGCGGACCAGGCTGGAGTCGCGCATCGGGTTGAGCGGGTGGTCCTTCATCGGGCTCTCGTCGAGCGGCATGTCGCCGACGAACAGACGGCCCTGGAACACGGTCCGGTTGTTCTCGGGAAATGACGGATTGACCAGCACGATGCCGCCGCCGGCACGCGCGCGCAGCGCGTCCAGCACCGGGCCGATATTGCCCGCATCGGTCGAGTCGAAGGTCGAGCAGATCTTGAACAGGATGTGGGTGGCGCCGCGCGCGCGCAGCCATTGCTCGGCTTCCAGCGACAGCGTCACCGCCTGCGTGGCCGGGATCGAGCGGCTTTTCAGCGAGACGACGACGGCATCCGCCGCCGGGAGATCGAGGCTGTCCCGCGGCACGCCGATGGTCTGCACGGTGCGCAGGCCGTTCAGCGACAGCATGCTCGCGAGGTCCGACGCCCCGGTGTAATCATCGGCGATGCAGCCCAGCACGATCTTCATGCGCGCGCTCCATCACCTGCGGCGGCAAACGGCTTGAACCAGCCGAGACCGTCGAGCGTCGCGCCGCGCGGGCGGTATTCGCAGCCGACGAAGCCGGAATAACCCAGCCGGTCGAGCTCGTCGAACAGGAACGGCCAGTTCAGCTCCTCGCCGTCCGGCTCATTCCGGGCCGGCACGCTGGCCACCTGGATATGGCCGATGATCGGCATCATGCGGCGCAGGGCCATGCTCAGGTCGCCATGCATGATCTGGCGATGGTAGAGGTCGAACTGCAGCTTGAGGTTCGGCAGTGCCAGCTCGTTGATGAGCTGCTCGGCTGCATCAAAGCTGTTGAGGAAATAGCCCGGCATGTCGCGGCCGTTGATCGGCTCCAGCACGAGGTCGATGTCATACTGCCGCAGCTCCCCAGCGCCATATTCGACCGCGTCGCGATAGGCGTTCCTCGCCGCCGGATCGTCCGCGGAGGCAATGCCCGCCATCATATGCAGCCGGCCAACGCCGGTGGCGGCGGCATATTCGAGCGCGCGCGATACACTCTGCTTCAGCTCTGCGGACCGCGCGGGCAGGGCGGCGACACCACGATCGCCGGCAGACCAGTTCCCCGGCGGCATGTTGAACAAGGCCACGGTGAGGTTGTTGCGCCGGACCCGCTCGGCCACCCCCTCGGGAGACGCCTCGTAAGGAAACAGGAACTCGACCGCCTCGAATCCGGCGTCGGCTGCGGCATCGAAGCGGTCGAGAAAATCATGCTCGTTGAACATCATCGTGAGGTTGGCGGCGAACTGGGGCATCGTTCAGGATCCTGGGGTCAAGTCGCCGGAAGGAAGCGACAATCCGGCGATCTGCGCATAGAGCCGCGCCACCGAGGCGTCGTCGTCCCGTCCCATCCCGGCCGCCGCGGTCATCAGGTACATCTGCAAGGCGGCACCGGCGATCGGTACCGGGAACTGCGCCTCGCGGGCCATGTCGATGACGATGCCGAGATCCTTGGTGAAGATGTTGATCGCACTCTTCGGGCTGTAGTCGCCGTCGAGCACGTGGGGGATACGGTTCTCGAACATCCAGCTATTGCCTGCGGACTTCGTGATGACTTCGTACACGCGCGCGAGATCGAGCCCTTGCCTCGCGGCGAACGCGATCGCCTCGCAGGCGGCGGCGATGTGCACCCCAGCCAGGAGCTGGTTCACCATCTTGAACGCCGCTCCTTGCCCCGCGTCCGGACCGAGCTCGTAGAGCGTGCCGGTCATCGCATCCAGCGCTGGCCTGGCACGTTCGAAAGCGGCAGCGCTGCCGGATGCGAGCATCGTCAGCGTGCCATCGGCCGCGCGCGCCGCACCGCCGCTCATCGGCGCGTCGAGATACAGCCGGCCGGTAGCTCCAAGGCGCGCGGCGAGGGAGCGCGCCATGTCGGGTGACATCGTCGCCGACGAGATGAACACCGCCCCTTCCGGCATGACATCGGCGCAACCGCCGGCACCGAACAGCACGGCTTCGGTCTGGGACGCGTTCACCACCGCGGCGACCACCGCTTCCGCATCGCGTGCGGCCTCGGCCGGGGTTGCGGCAATGGTGCCTCCCGCTGCCGCCAGGCGTTCGGTCGCGGCGGGCGACACGTCGAAGCCGCTGACGGCAAAACCGCCGCGCAACAACGACTGCGCCATGCCGAGACCCATCGAGCCGAGGCCGATCACCGCGGCGCGGCGCTTGCTGTCTGGCCGATCGGCCGGTTCGGTGCGATGCTGCTGCGTCATGCGGACTTCCTTCCTGGGGGGATGCTCAAGATGGGACGATCATCGTGACCGAGACCAAGCTTCGCGAACAGATCTGCATGTTCTCCCGTTCCCTGTTCGAGCGCGGGCTGACCGCCGGATCGTCCGGCAACATCAGCCTGCGTCTCGAGGATGGCGGCTGGCTGATGACGCCGACCAACGCCTCGCTCGGCTTTCTCGATCCGGCCAGGCTGTCGCGGCTCGATGCGCAAGGACAGCTCGTGTCCGGCGACCCGCCGAGCAAGGAGATCCCGCTGCACCAGGCTCTGTACGAGACACGGGCAAAGGCCGGCGCGATCGTGCATCTGCATTCGGTGCATTCGGTGGCGGTGTCCATGCTGCCGGAGATCGACCAGGCCGACGTGCTGCCGCCGCTGACCGCCTATTACGTCATGCGCGTCGGTGCCACCGCGCTGGTGCCGTACTATCGCCCGGGCGATCCCGCGGTCGCCGGCGCGATACGCGGTCTCGCCGGACGCTACTCCGCCGTGCTGCTGGCCAACCACGGACCGGTGGTGGCCGGCGCCACTTTGGAGGCGGCAATCTATGCCACCGAGGAACTGGAAGAGACCGCGCGGCTGTATCTGATGCTGCGCGGCCTCAATCCCCGCCAACTGACGCAGGCGCAGGTAGACGACCTGGTGACCCGTTTCGGGATCGAGTTGCCTGGTCATGACGGGGACAGCGCCTAGCCGGAGGTTTTGACGTATTGGCGCCAGTTATGCTTCTCCTTGAAGTGAAGCATTTCCCGCACCTTCTTGTTCGACAGCAGCCCCTCATACTCGCCAAGCTCGCCGCGCCCTGGGACATTGGGATAATAGCGGCGCAGCAGCTCGGCGGTCGGCAGGTCAGACGAGGTGTGGTCGTTGGCGGCGTTGAACACCTGGTAGCCGAGCCCGTCCGTCTCGATGCCGAGACGCACGATCTCGCCCAGGTCACGGGCGTCGATATAGCTCCAGGCGATCTTCTTGCGGAAGTCCGGCTTGGCGAACCAGCCAGGGAACAACGCATACTCGCTGGGCTCAACCACGTTGCCGATACGCAGCGCGTAGATGTCGGTGCCGTTGCGTAGCTGGAAGCCGCGCGCGGTGCGCTCGTTGCAGATCTTGGAGATGGCGTAGCTGTCCATCGGGTCGACCGGATATTCCTCGTCGAGCGGGAAATAATCCGGCTCGCGCGGGGTGTTGGCGAACACGACGCCGTAGGTGGTCTCGCTGGAGGCGATGATCACCTTCGGGATGCCGAACTTGGTCGCCGCGTCGAGCACGTTGTAGGTGCCCATCACGTTGATGCGATAGACCTCGTTGTCCGGCACGATCATGACGCGCGGAATGGCCGCGAAATGCACCACCGCGTCGATCTTCGGCGCGCGCAGGTCGGGGTCGAACTCATGCAGCCCGGTATAGGACGAGAATGCGTTGAACAGCTGGCCGGCATCGGTGATGTCGGTGATCAGCGTGCGCACCTTGGGATGGTCGAGCGGCTTCGTGTCGATGTTCAGGACATGGTAGCCCTGCTCCACCAGATATTGCACGACGTGACGTCCGGCCTTGCCGCTGCCGCCCGTGAACAGAATTTGCTTCATGCGCTGGGTTCCTCTTTTCGCTGATCAGAAGTGGTAGTTGTCGATGTTGGTCTTGTCGAACACCAGCGGCTCGCTGAACACGATCACCCGGTCCTTGGCGGTGAAGCTGCCGAGGTCGCCGGCGGTAAAGGTGCCGTCCGGCTGGATCGCATTGTTGGCCGCCAGCCGTGCCACATACATCACCAGCTCGCCTTCCTTGACCTCGTCCCAGAGCGGGCTCTCGCGGATGATGCCGGACTTCACGTACTGCCGGATCGAATCCGGATCGCTGCAGCCGGTGACGAAAACCTTCCCGGTCATGCCGAGTTTCTCGACCGCTGCCGCCGCGCCGACTTCGGCGGCACCATCCGGGGCAATGATGCCGGTCACCTGCGGGTTGGCCTGCAGGATGTTCAATCCGGCGGTCAGCGACTGTGACGGGCTGGACTGGCCATACTGGGTGGTGACGATCTTCATCTTCGGATAGGCGCTGGTCATGTAGGTCTTCAGCGCGCCGATCCACTCGTTCTGGATGGTCGCGTCCGGCGTCGAGGACAGGATCGCGACCTGTGCGTCCGGGCCGGTGTATTTGGCGACCGCGTCGACCAGAGCCTTGCCGTGTGCGGCATAGTTGGTGTTCTGGATGAAGAAGTCGCGGGCGTCGGCGGCGACGTCGCTGTCATACGACACCACCTTGATCCCCTGCTTGCGCGCGCGCCTCAGGGCAGGAGCGAGCTGGGTCGGGTTATTCGAGGTGGTGGTGATCACGTTGAAGCGGCGGGCGATCAGGCTGTTGAACACATCGACCTGCCCCTGCGCCGACGCCGTGACCGGTCCGGTGTAGAGAAAGTTGATGTTGAGCGACTTGGCAGCCGTCTGGGCGCCCTGCTCATTGGCCTTGAAGACCGACAGCCCGACCAGTTTCGGCACCATGGCAACCTTGATGGCCTTGCTGGTATCGATGTCTGCGGCATTGGCTGCGGCGACGCTGCCGAGCAGCAACGGCAACGCGGCGATGCCGGCTTTGGTAATCCTGTTCATGGCTCCCGATCTTTTCTTCTGTTTGTGAAGGGTGATCACGCCGGCTTGCGGCGCGTGAGACGGCCGAGCAGCAGGGCGAACCCGGTGCCTCGGCCGGCAAGGGTATTCTTGATGGCGATCGCGGCGAGCAGGATGGCGCCCGTCAGCATCGTGGTCAGCATGTCGGAGAAGCCGGCGATCAGCATGCCCTGGCGCAGGAAGCCGAGCACCAGCACGGCGATCACGACGCCGAAGATGCTGCCCTCGCCGCCGAAGATGCTGACCCCGCCGAGCACGACCATGGTGATCGTGCTGAGCAGCAGCACGTCGCCCATGTCGGCGCGCACGGCGCTGTAATAGGCGGCGAGCACGATGCCGGCGAGGGCGGCCATTGCCCCGCTGATGACGTAGGCGCCGACCAGGATGCGATCGACCCGCACGCCGGAGTAGCGCGCAGCGTCCGGGTTGTAGCCGACCATGACGATCTTGCGGCCGAACTTGCTGCGCGACATCACCAGGCTGAACAGGATGGCCAGCACGGCGAACAACAGGATCTGGTACGGCAGGATGTCGGCGATGGCGCCGGCGCCGAGCTGGTTGAAGCTGTCCGGAAAGCCCGAAGGAGGCGTGTCGCCGGCGAGTGCTGTGGCCAGGCTGCCGTAGATGAAGCTGGTCGCCAGGGTCGCGATCAGCGGCTCGATGCGCAGCCGGGTGATGATCAGGCCGTTGACCGCGCCGAGGACCGCGCCCGAGACGATGCCGATCAGCGCGGACAGCCAGATCGAGAGATGCAGGCCGCTCCACAACTCGGCCATGAAGATCGCCGACAGACCCGCGGTGGCGCCAACCGAGAGATCGATCCCGCCGGTCAGGATGACGGTGGACAGACCCAGCGCCACCAGTCCGAACGGCAGGAAATTCTCGGTCAGGGCCAGGAAGCTTCCGAACCCGGAGTAGAAGCCCGGCACTGCGGCGATCAGCACCGCCAGCAGCAACACGAGGAGCGCGATCAGCGACCGTTCCCAGCCCTTGGAACCGCTCATCTCAATGTGCCCCCGCGGCTTGCTGGCGACGGCCGGCAGCCACCGTGACGAGGATCATGAGCCCTTCGCCGGCCGAGTACCAGATCGGCGGCACATGCACGAACACCAATGCCGTCAGCACCACGCTGAGGAACATGCTGCCGAGCACGGTGCCGATCATCGAGGCACGGCCGCCGGCGATCGCGGTGCCGCCGATCAGCGCGACCGCGATCGACTGCAATTCCATATGGTCGCCGGTCCCGGTGGTGACGGTGGCCGAGCCGGTATAGCAGAGGAACATCAGGCCGGAGAGTGCGGCGAGCACGCCGGACAGGGCATAGACGCGCACCTGGGTCGAGGTCACCGAGATGCCGGCGTTGTAGGCGGCGGCCTGGTTGTTGCCGATCGCCAGCACGGCGCGTCCGAACCGGGTGTGGGACAGCATGAACCAGGTCAGCAGCAGCACCACGCCGAGCACCACCACCGGGATCGGGATCGGCAGGAAAGGGGCTATGACGCCATTGCCGAGCACGCCGTATGCGTGTGGCACGCTGTCGACCTGGGTGCCGTTCGAATAGATGAAGATCAGGCCGCTATAGAGGCTGTAGGTACCGAGCGTGGTGATGATCGGCGGGATCACCAGCTTTGCCACGAGAAAGCCGTTGATGGTGCCGAGCACGAGCCCGATCACGAGTGCCACGCCGAACGCGCCGATGAGCGGCAGGCCGCTGCCCTGCGCCAGCAATCCGGTGACTACGGCGGTCAGGCCCAGCACGGGGGCTACCGAAAGATCGATGCCGCGCGTGGCGATAACCAGAGTCTGGCCCAGCGCCAGCAGCGACAGCACCACCGAGTTGAGCAGCATGAAGTGCAGGTTCTGCACCGACATGAAGTTGTGCCGGAACAGGCTGATGATCAGGATGGTCGCCGCGGTCGCGATCAGCAGCGTGATCTCGCGACGCTCGCGACGACGGCCGCGAACCGAAACCTTGGAAGCCGCCGGACGCGACGCTGCCTGCGACAGTGCCATGCCCTGCAAGGAGGCGGGCTTCATGCCGCGATCCCGGCGTGGCTGAGATAGGAGTGTCCGACACGGTCCGGCGTGATCTGGTCGCCGCTGAGTTCGGCGACGATACGGCCCTCATATACCGACAGGATGCGGTCGCAGAGACGGACCAGCTCCTCCATCTCCGACGAGATCACCAGGATCGCCATGCCCGCCTTCGCAAGTCCTTCGATCAGCTCGTAGATCTCGTCCTTGGCGCCGACATCGACGCCGCGTGTCGGCTCGTCGAGGATCGCGACCTTTGGCGACAGGCCCATCCATTTCCCGAACACGACCTTCTGCTGGTTGCCGCCGGAGAGCTGCCGCAGGGTCTGGTCGATGCCGGCGCAACGGACGCGATACTGCGCCACGGTCTCGGTGCCGAT
Organism: uncultured Acetobacteraceae bacterium; assembly: GCA_964235615.1. GTDB lineage: Bacteria > Pseudomonadota > Alphaproteobacteria > Acetobacterales > Acetobacteraceae > Lichenicoccus. The sequence continues at coordinate 60,059 of CAXSEE010000001.1, forward strand.
GCTGTTCTCGTGGTTCCGGTCGATCAGCCCGAAGCGCTGACGGACCCGGTCGAGCAGGCCGGAAGTCAGGTTCTCGGTGATGGTCATCGGCAGCACGGCGCCATGACGCGCGCGGTCTTCCGGCGCATAGACCAGACCCTTGCGTATGATCGCGTTGGTGGACAGGCCGGAGATATCCTCCTCGCCCAGGGTGATGCGCCCCGCGTCGCGCGTGCGGATGCCGAAGATCGTCTCGGCGATTTCCGTGCGTCCGGCGCCGACCAGCCCGGCCAGGCCGAGGATCTCGCCCTTGTGCAGGGTGAAGCCGATGTCGCGGAAGCGTGGCTCGTGTTGCAGGCCTTCGACACGCAGGGCGGCCGTGCCGGTGGCCGAACTCCACGTGCGTCGGGGGATCACGCGCATCTCGCGCCCGACCATCTGCGACATCAACCGGACCCGGTCGAACTCCGGCCGCTCGACGCTGTCGACCAGCACGCCGTCGCGCAGGATGCTGATGTCGTCGCTGATGTCGAGCACCTCGTCCATGCGGTGGCTGATGAAGCCGAGCGTGCAGCCGTCGTCACGCAGACGGCGCATGATGCCGAACAGATGCTCGACCTCGTGCGTGGTCAGCGGCGAGGTCGGCTCGTCGAACAGGATCACCCGGCAGCCGCGCAGCAGGGCCTTGGCGCATTCCACCTGCTGCTGCTGGGCGATCGACAGATGCCGGGCCTGCTGGTTCACGTCGATGTCGAGATTGAGCGAGGCCAGCGCGTCGGCCGCGCGCTTGCGGGCCTGCGCCCAGTCGATGCGCGGGAGCAGGCGGCCGGCGGTCGGCAACTGGCCGACGAACATCGTCTCGGCCACGCTGAGCTCCGGCATCAACGCCGGTTCCTGCGGCACCAGATAGATGCCGTGGGCATGGGCGACCTGCGGGCTGTCGAGCGAGAGCGGGGCGTCGCCGAGCAGAAGCTGGCCGGCGGTGGGACGCACCAGCCCTGACAGGATCTTGAACAAGGTGGATTTGCCGGCGCCGTTCTCGCCCATCATCGTGTGCACGCGGCCAGGACGTAGCGACAGGCTGACGCCGCGCAGCACCGCGACGCTGGCGTAGTTCTTGGTGATGCCGACTGCCTGATAAATGCCCTGTGTCGTCATGTCATGCGGCATCGAGCCGTCTCCCGGATAGATCCCTGAGTGGTCTGCGCACCTCTTTATGAACGGGCGCGCTGTGCCACCGGTTGACCGGTGGTAGCGCAACCATTATCGGCAAACCTTTGGTAGCGCAACCATGGATTTTCGGTTACGCTGCCCCAGGATGATCACGAATCAAACAGCGAGCCGCCGGCGTACGCATGAAGGTGCCGTGACGCTCAAGCATGTTGCCGAGCGCGCAGGTGTCGCGCCGATCACGGTTTCACGCGCATTGAATGCGCCGCAGAGCGTTTCGGCGGCTTTGCGCACGCAGATCGAGGTCGCGGTGGCCGATCTCGGCTACGTGCCGAACCGCTTTGCCGGCGCGCTGGCGTCCGCCGACAGCCGGATCATCCCGGTGATCGTGCCGTCGCTGTCGAACGCCGTGTTCATCGAGGTCATCCAGGGCATCCAGGAGGTGCTGGAGGCCGAGCAGTATCAACTGCTGCTGGGCAACACGCAGTATGACCTGGCCCGAGAGGCGGAGCTGGTGTCGACCCTGCTGGGCTGGTCGCCGGCAGGGCTGATCCTGGCCGGGCTGCGTCATACCGAGCGCACCGGGCGCGTGCTGCGGAACTATGCCCGGCCGGTGGTCGAGATCATGGAGTATGGGCCGAGGCCGATCGACATGAATGTCGGGCTGTCGCATCTGCGGGCCGGGGAGACCATGGGCGAGCATCTGATCGCGCGCGGCTATCGCCAGATCGGCTTCGTCGGCGGCCGGCTGGAAGCCGACTACCGCGCGGCGCAGCGCTTCAAGGGGCTCGATCGCGCCATCACGCGCGCCGGGCTGCAGCGGCGTCCGCCCTATGGTCATGCGGAAAAATCGAGTGCCGGCCTGGGCGGAGACAAATTGCTGGAGGTCCTGGCGCAAACGCCGGAGCTCGATGCGCTGTTTTTCGCCAATGACGATCTTGCGGTGGGCGCATTGCTGCGCGCGCAACGCGAGGGCATCGACGTGCCGGGCCGCGTCGCCATCGCCGGGTTCAACGGCCTCGCGATCGGCGCGTTGACGACGCCCGCGCTCACCTCGATCGTCTCGCCGCGGCAGCAGATCGGCGAGACCGCCGCGCGCAAGCTGCTGGCGCGCATCCAGGGCAAACCCGCCGGACCGCTGCGCGTCGATGTCGGTTATCGCCTGGAAGTTCGTTCGAGCACCTAGCAACATCGTTGGAGGACATACTCATGGCAGAGAAGATCGGTTTCATCGGCCTCGGCTGGATGGGTCACGGCATGGCGAAGAACATCGTCGAGAAGGGGTTCCCGCTCACCGTGCTCGCGCACCGCAAGCGCGATGCGATCGAGGACCTCAAGCAGCGCGGCGCCAGCGAGGTCACGTCGGCCCGGGCGCTCGCGGAAGCCTGCGACATCGTCCTGCTTTGCGTGACCGGCAGCGTGCAGGTCGAGGCCCTTCTTACCGGACCGGAAGGGCTGGCCTCCGCGGGCAAGAAGCTGCTGGTGATCGACTGCTCGACCTCGGAGCCGGCGATCACGACGCGGCTCGCCGGCGCGCTGGCCGAGACGGGCATCACCCTGATCGACGCCCCGCTCAGCCGCACCCCGAAGGAAGCCTGGGCCGGCACGCTCGACGTGATGGTCGGCGGCGCGCCGGAGGATGTCGAGCGTGCCCGTCCGGTGCTGGAGACGTTCGCCGGGCGCATCGTCGAGACCGGCGGCACCGGGACCGCGCACATGATGAAGCTGCTGAACAACTTCGTCTCGCTCGGCTACGCGGCGGTCTATGCCGAAGCCCTGATGATGGGGGCGAAGGCGGGCGTGTCCGAGCAGACCTTCCACGACGTGGTCCGCGGCGGGCGCATGGATTGCCCGTTCTTCCAGACCTTCTTCGAGTATGTGGTCGGCGGCAACCGCGACGCGCACAAGTTCACGCTGAACAACGCGCTGAAGGACCTGACATACCTGTCGAACTTCGCCAATGCGAGTGCTGCGGCAAACCCGGTCGGTGCCGCGGTCCGCAACAGCTTTGCGCTGGCGATCGGCGCGGGTCGTGGCGAGGATTACGTGCCGATGCTGACGGATGTGGTGGCATCCGCGAACGGCGTGCCGCGGGGCAAGTAGCGGGCATGACCGAACCCGAAAGCCTGCTGCTGAAGGCGAACGGCTGGACGGCGAACAATCCCATGCTGCCGGTGCTGATCTATCGGAGGGCGGTCGAAGCCGGAGACCCGCCGGCGTGCGAGGAGCGCCTCCGCCGCAATGGCTGGCGTCCGGACTGGCGCGACGGCGTGTACCCGTTCCACCATTATCACTCGACCGCGCATGAAGCACTGGCCTGCACCGCCGGCGAGGCCACGTTGATGCTGGGCGGCGAGGATGGGCGCCAGGTCGGCATCGCGGCAGGCGATCTGCTCGTGCTGCCGGCGGGCACGGGACATTGCCGGATCGCGCTGAGCCCGGATTTCCTGCTGGTCGGCGCCTATCCGGACGGGCAGCATTGGGACATCTGCCGCACGGCTGCCGACGAGGAGACGCGCCGCCGGATCGCTCAGGTCCCGCTGCCCTCGGCTGATCCGGTCGATGGCAGGAACGGGGTGCTGTTGCAGCTCTGGCGGCACGGGAGCGCGTAGAACCTCTCTATCCGCGACGGATGTTCGCGACCAGACGCTCCCAATTGCCGTGCGCGATGGCAGACTTGTCGGCATCGGTCAGGTCCGCATCCTGAAGGAAGCGGCGTGCCCCGCCGTTCGGGGTGAAGAGATAGGGATAATCGGTCGAGAACAGGATCCGCTCGGGGCCGAGCACTTCCATCGCCCAGCGCAGGTAGCGCTGGCTCCACACGCCGCTCGGCGACACCGAGATGTGCTGGCGGAAGTATTCCGACACCGGCCGGGCGAGCTTGGCCGTCCCCGACAGGTTGTCGATCCGGTCGAGGTAGAACAGCACCATCTCGCCCCAGTGGCCGGTGATGAGCTGGAGGTCGGGGAAGCGGTCGAACACGCCGGCGAGCACCATGCGCAGGATCTGCACGCCGGTCTCGTAGTGCCAGCCCAGCCCGAACGTCGCCAGGACAGGGTCGACCGCCTCGCCGAGGCCGCTGTACATGGCCTCGCGCACCGCCGGCACCGGTGATTGCGGGTGAATGAAGAGCGGTGCGCGAAGTGCCGAGGCCGCCTCGAAGATCGGCCAGTTGTCCGGATGGTCGAGGTTGCGGTCGCGGGTGCGGCCGAACAGCATGGCGCCGTTCAGCCCCAGCTTCGTCACCGCGCGTTCGAGCTCGCGCGCCGCGGCCGACGGGTCCGGTGTCGCAAGCGTCGCGAAGCCCTGGAAGCGGTCGGGCCGTCCGCGGACGATGTCGGCGAGCAGGTCGTTCGACGCGGTCTGCAGCGCCACCGCCTCGCCCGGCAACAGGCTCTGCACGCCGGGCGCGGTCAGCGAAAGCACCTGGACGTCGAGGCCGGTCTCGTCCATCGCCGCGATCCGCTCGTCGCCAAAGTCGGCGAGCCGCACCCCGACCTCGCCGCCGTTCGAGTGAAGTGCCACGTCCTGCAGGCGCGGATCGAGCGCCTGCCAAGCCGCGAGCACATCGGCGGTGAGGAAATGTTCTTCGAGTCCGATGATCTTCATGGCTGTCCTGCGAGAGATACCGGCGTCGAACGGTCACCGTCACCCGCCGGTTCCCGACCGCTCACAGCAATGGGGCGGCACCCGGAAGATGCCGCCCCGTCACTCATCTCAAGCCTGTTCAGGCGCGGGAGCCCAACGTCACATGCGGTCGAAACGATCGGCGTTCATGACCTTGTCCCATGCGGCCACGAAGTCCTTTACGAACTTCGCCTCGGAGCCCGCGCAGGCATAGACCTCGGCAAGGGCGCGCATCTGCGAGTGCGAACCGAAGATGAGGTCGACCCGCGTGCCGGTCCACTTCTCTTCCTTGGTCTTGCGGTCGCGTCCCACATACGCGTTCTCGGACTCCGTGGGCTGCCACTCGGTGCTCATGTCGATCAGGTTGACGAAGAAGTCGTTCGTCAGCTTGCCAGGACGGCTGGTGAACACGCCGTGCGTGGAGCCGCCGGAATTGGCGCCCAGCACACGCAAGCCGCCGACCAGCACCGTCATCTCCGGCCCGCTCAACCGCATCAGCTCGGCCTTGTCGACCAGGGCCTCCTCGGGCGCCATGAACTGCGCGCCCTCGTAGTGGTTGCGGAAACCATCGGCGGTCGGCTCCAGCGGCGCGAACGACACGGCGTCGGTCTGCTCCTGCGAGGCGTCCATGCGGCCGGGGGTGAACGGCACCTTGATGTCGCT
>CAXSEE010000002.1:0-63150 GCA_964235615.1 uncultured Acetobacteraceae bacterium
AGTCCGGCCGCCATCTGCAGCATGGCTATGTCGACGCGAGCGCCAAGCTCGGCGGCACCGCGACGGTGACCGATGCCGGATTCGATCCGAAGAAGCAGTCGGACCAGATCGACTCCATGATCTCCGGCAAGCCCGACGCCTTGTTCGTCAGCCCGGCGGACGATGCGGCGATCGCACCCGCGATCCGGCGCGCGCTGACCGCCGGCATTCCGGTATTCGTCTCCGACAGCCTGGTTCCCGGAACCCTGGTCACCAACAGCGTCCTGTCCGACAACTTCGGCATGGGCTACTACACCGCCGACTGGATGGCCAAGAAGCTCGGCGGCAAGGGCAACGTGGCGACGGTCAGCCTGCCGCAGAACGAATCCTGGGACGAGCGCACGCTCGGCATGCAGCTCGCTTTCAGCCGCTATCCCGATATCAAGGTGTTGTCGAACTGGGCCTACGCGATGGCCGGCAGCGTCACGCCGCGCCAGGCCGTCGACAACGTGCTGACCGAGCATGCGGACCTCAACGCGATCTGGTGCGCCTGGGATGGCGCCGGCGTCGAAGGTGCGCTGGCGGTGAAGGCGGCACACCGCGACAACGTGTTCCTGACCAGCATCGACGGCGGCAAGCAGACGTTCGAGTATCTGAAGTCGAACACGCCGCTGAAGCTCAGCCTGGCGCAGAGCTTCTACGAGATGTGCTACCTCAACGTCTTCTACGCTCACGAACTGCTCGCCGGCCGCAAGGTGCCGCGCATGCTGGTCAGCCCGGTCTACGCGGTGACCGCCGAGATGCTGGCGAAAGGCGATCTCGCTCATTACGATGTCTATGATCAGCCCGGTGCCGGCGAGAAGCTGGGTTGGACACGGGTTCTCTGACACCACGCACACTCGGGATCGTATCATGACCGAAATCGTGTTGCGCATGACCGGGATCGACAAGCAGTTCGGTCCGGTCAAGGCACTTGACCATGTCGACTTCGAGCTGGAGCGCGGCGAGATACACGCCCTGCTCGGGACCAACGGCGCCGGCAAGTCCACGCTGGTCAAGATCCTGTCCGGCGTCTACCTCAAGGATGCCGGCGAGATCGAGGTGCGCGGCAAGATCGTGGAGTTCGCGGGACCGCGCGACGCCATCGACAACGGCATCGCCGCGGTCCAGCAGCATCCGGAACTGGTTCCGGGCCTGTCTGGCCACGAGAACATCTATCTCGGACGCGAACGCCAGTCGCCTGGCCTGTTCCGGCGCTTCCACCGCACCGCCCTGCATGATCGGGCCGATGAACTGCTGAAGCGCTTTCCGATCGGCATCGACCTCAGCCAGGAGGTCGGCAGCATGGCGGCGGTCGACCGCGAGGTGATCGCGGTCCTGCACGCGCTGGCACGCGACGATATCGCCATCCTGATCCTCGACGAGCCGACCTCGACGCTGACCGAGCGCGAGAAGGCTCTGCTGTTCCGGCTGATGCGGGCCCTTCAGGACGCCGGCATCGCCATCGTCTACATCACCCACCGCCTCGAGGAAGTCTTCGAGATCGCCGATCGATTCACGATCTTTCGTGGCGGGCGCAACGTCGGCACGATGCGCTCGGCCGACGCGCGCCGGCAGGGCGTGTCGATCCCGGAAATGATGCTGGGCGAAAAGGCCGGCGATCTCTACCCCGAGCGGACCGGTGTCGCCGGCGACGTGCTGCTCGAGACACGCGGGCTGAGCCAGGCCGGCGCCTTCGACAGGATCGACCTCGTGGCCCGGCGCGGCGAGATCCTCGGCGTGTTCGGGCTGGTTGGTTCCGGCATGGACGAATTGTCCAAGGCCTTGTTCGGCGTGACCCAGCCGGACCAGGGCGAGATCCTGCTCTCCGGCCGTGCGGTGGTCCTGCGCGGACCCGACCAGGCGTTGCGGCGGGGGATCTTTCTCGTCCCCGGCGACCGCCGCACCGAGGGGCTGACCTTGTCGCGTGACGTATCCTTCAACATGACGCTGGCCAATCTCAAGCGGGCCGCGAGTTTCGGCCTGATGCGGCTCGGCGGCGAGCGGCGCAGCAGCGTCGAGCTCGCCGCGCATGTGGCGCTGCACCCGCCGGCCCTGCAACGCAACGCCGGCCAGTTCAGCGGCGGCAACCAGCAGAAGATCGTCATCGCCAAGGGCCTGTATGCGCAAGCCGAGATCTACATCTTCGTCGAGCCGACGGTTGGCGTGGATATCGGTGCGCGCGCCAAGCTGTATGCGCTGATGCGCGAGCTGGCGGCAACCAAGGTGGTGATCGTGATGTCCTCGGATTGCGACGAGGTCTATGGCCTCGCTGACCGCGTCATGGCCCTCTACAAGGGTCGGGTGGCGACCGTGGCGCCGTCGCACGAGACCACGCGGGACCGGCTGCTCACCGCCGGGATCACGAGTGTCCAGCAGGCTGGGGATATGCCAGCCGACCTGCGTGTCGAAAGTCTGGTGACATGAACCGTTCGCTCGCCCTCCGCCTCGCCTCGTTCATCGGACTGCTCGCCTTCGTCGCGGTCCTGTTCGGCACGTTGTCGCCGCAGTATTTCACGCGCAACAACATCTCGGCGATCCTGCGCCACATGTCGGCGGACGGCATCGCCGGGCTGGGCCTCACCTTCGTGATCGTCGTGCGCCGCTTCGACCTTTCTTTTCCGGGCATCGCCTCGCTCGGCGCGATGTCGACCGGCTGGCTGATCGCGCTGGGGTATCCGCTGTTTCCCAGCATCGCCGGCGGCATCGCGGTCGGCGTGGTCTGCGGCCTGTTGAACGCCATCGCCATCACCGTCGTCCGGCTGCCCGACATCGTCACCACGATCGCCATGGGCTCGATGACCTACGGCCTGTCGTTCATCTACAGCAGTGGCGCGACGATCTCCGACAACTTCATGGACTCCGGCATCCTCGACATCAACGACCGGCAGATCGCCTATCTGGATGCGCCGATCTTCTTCATGCTGGTGCTCTACGCGCTCGCCTGGGTGGTGCTGCACCGCTCGCGGTTCGGCCGCGGCTTCTATGCCACCGGCGAGAACCCGCGTTCGGCGATCTTCTCGGGCATACGGGTGCGGCTGTATGTCACCGCGGCCTTCGTGCTGACGGCGGCACTTTCGGTATGGGCTGGGATCCTGCATTGCGCCGAGGCCGGACAGGCGGACCCGAGTGCCGGCGACGGCTTCCTGACGCCGGCCTTCGCCTCGGTCTATCTCGGCGCGGCGCTGTTCGGCACCGCCTCGGTTCCCGCGACCTTCGCCGGCACGCTGCTGATCTCGGCGATGCTGAACGGCTTCACCCTGCTGAGCGTGCCCTACTACTATGCCGATGCGATCATCAGCGTGGTGCTGATCGGTGCCATTGCCTTCTTCGACCCGCGCTTCGCACAGGCGTTGCGGCGCCTGACCAGGAGCGCCCGCGCGGCGGGGGTGCCGACATGAGCGACATGACCTACGAGGCCGCCGCCATTCCCGTCCGGCGGCGCCAGACCCGCCAGTTGCCGGTGCGCTACAGCCTGGTGATCATCTTCCTGGTGCTGGTCGTGACCTTCGCGATCCTGCGTCCCGGCTTCATGGATGCCGGCAACGTCAGCAAGATCCTGCGTTCGGCCAGCATCTCCGGGATCATGTTCCTCGGCGTGACCTGGGTGATCGCATCGGGTGAGATCGACATCAGCTTCATGGAGGTCGCGGCCCTCAGCGACATGCTGGCTGCGGGTGTCGTGCATGCCGGCTATGGCTGGCCACTGGCCTGCGCCGCGGGGCTCGCCGCCGGTGTCGGCATCGGGCTCGTGAACGGGTTCCTGGTCGGCTATATGCGGCTTCCATCCCTCATCACCACGTTGGCCACCGGCGGCTTCGCCCGTTCGATGGCCGCCGTGATCGGTCTCGGCTCGTCGCTCGAAATCGGCAGCACCGGCTTCGTCGGCCGCTTCATCGACACCAGCTTCGGCTTCCTGCCGGCCGTGGCCCTGCTCACGATCGCCCTCTACGCTCTCGCCTGGTTCGTCCAGGAACGTCTCGTGTTCGGGCATTACGTCTATGCGATGGAGCAGAACCGCAACGCCATCATCGAGGCAGGCGTGCCAGCGCGCCGCCTGACGCTGCTGCTGTATCTCATCTCCGGGATTACCGCCGCCATCGCCGGCATCCTGCTCACCGCGAGCCTGGATTCCGGACAGCCGCGGATCGGCGCCTCCTTCTTCATCGACGGCCTCACCGCGGTCCTGCTCGGCGGGATGGTGATCAAGTTCGGGCAGCCGAACGTGCTCGGCACCCTGCTCGCGGTGCTGCTGCTCGCGGTGCTGGTCAGCGGCACCGCCCTGCTCGGATGGTCCGACTGGGAGCGGGACATCATCAAGGGCGCATTGCTGCTGCTCGGCGTGGTCATCGTCGTGCGCGGAAGGAAGGCGCCGGCAACCCGGCAACTCGGTGGCGCGCACTGAACCACCATCCCCGGGGAAAGAGAAACGCCAGTGTCCTCCCATATCCTGGTCATCGACCAAGGCACCACCTCGACCCGCTCGATCGTCTTCGACCAGGCGCTCCGGCCGGTTGCCAGCGCCCAGGAGGAATTTCCGCAGATCTACCCGCGTCCGGGCTGGGTCGAGCATAATCCGGAAACCCTCTGGGCGACCTCGCTCGGCACCGCGCGTGCCGCCATGCAGGAAGCCGGACTGCAGGCGGGCGACATCGCCGCCCTCGGGATCGCCAACCAGCGCGAGACCACGCTGATCTGGGACCGTGCCAGCGGGCGTCCGATCTGCAACGCGATCGTCTGGCAGGACCGTCGCACCGCCGGCCGCTGCGAGGCGCTGGAAGCGGGCGGACACGCAGCACTCGTCGCCGAGCGCACCGGGCTGCGTATCGATCCTTATTTCTCGGCGACCAAGATCGGCTGGATGCTCGACAAGGTGCCGGGCGCGCGTGCGCAGGCGGAGGCCGGCAAGCTCGCGTTCGGCACCGTCGACAGCTTCCTGCTCTGGCGCCTGACCGGTGGGGCGGTGCATGCCATCGACGCCACCAACGCCTCGCGCACCCTGCTCTGCGACATACGCAGCGGCACCTGGGACCACGACCTGCTGCGTCTGTTCGACGTGCCCGCAGGCCTGCTGCCGGAGATCCGTGACTCCACCGGCGAGTTCGGCCAGACCCGTCCGGACCTGCTCGGCGGCTCCATCGCGATACGCGGCATCGCCGGCGACCAGCAGGCCGCGCTGATCGGCCAGGCCTGCTTCGAGCCCGGCACGGTCAAGGCGACGTACGGCACCGGCGGCTTCGTGCTCCTCCACATCGGCGCCGAGCCGAAGCCGTCGCGGCATCGCCTGCTGACCACGATCGCCTGGCAGCGCCGCGGCGTGCGCAGCTACGCGTTCGAGGGCTCGATCTTTTCCGCCGGCGCCGGCGTGCAGTGGCTGCGCGACGGCCTCGGGCTGGTCGAGAGTTCTGCCGAGACCGGCCGTCTGGCGGAGACATCGGACCCCGATCAGCCGGTCTATCTGGTGCCCGCCTTTACCGGTCTTGGCGCCCCGCACTGGAACAGCCACGCGCGGGCGCTGATCACCGGCGTCACCCGTGGCACCACCAAGAAGGAACTGGCCAGGGGCACGCTGGAAAGCATCGGCTACCAGACGCGCGACCTGCTCGCCGCCATGCTGGCCGATTATGGCGAGCGGACGGAGGATCTGGTCATACGCGTCGATGGCGGCATGTCAGCCAGCGACTGGACCATGCAGTTCCTGGCCGACATGCTGGATCTCGACGTGGAGCGTCCGGCCTACAAGGAGACCACGGCGATGGGAGCCGCCTATCTCGCCGGACTGGATGCGGGGCTGCTGCCAGAACCGGAAGTCTTTGCCGGCAACTGGTCCGCGGACAGGCGTTTCCGGCCCTCGATCGAGGCTGACGAGCGCAAGCGGAAATATCGCGGCTGGCGTCATGCGGTGCGGTTGGCGATGATGCCCGATGAGGATGTCGGGGAGCTTCGATGAAAGACAAAGGCTCTGCCCCGCCCCCCCCCGGCGAAGCCTTGAGAATCCAATCATATCCATGAATTGGTTTCCAAAGGCCAAGGCCTTTGGCGGGTCTGGGCAGAGCCCAGCCCTACCTTCCGAAGATCAACCGGCCGCCGGCATCCCTTGGAGATAGGCGCTTACCGGCCCGGTCAGCGCCATGCCGGGCAGCTCCTGCGGCGCGATCAGCCGGGCGGCGATGATCTCGCGCTTGTCGAGCCGCAGCTCGGGCAGCCGGTCCAGCCGCAGCTCGAACAGATGCACCCGGTCGCGCCGCCCGTCCCACAAGCCGCTGGTGACACCCGCCGCGAGCAGCGTCGGTGCCGAAAGGCCGATCTCCTCGGCCAGCTCGCGTCTCGCCGCCATCTCCGGCAGTTCGCCGGGCCGTATTCCGCCGCCGGGGAAATTCCATTCGGCCCGGTATGACGAGCGCACCAGGAGCAGGGCCGGTCCGACATGGACCGCCACCAGAGCGCCCTCATGCTCCTTGCCGCGCAACCGCCACCAGATGCGGGCCAGCGGAAAACCGGCGCGGAACGCCATCCGCCAGGCAAAATCGAGACGCGGCGAAGACAAAGCCTGCCTCAGATAAGGCATGAGAGGAGCTGGCATGACACGGATCCCACCTGGTTGCGCGGCCCGGAGGGACAGCCGATCTGAAGCGTTCAATTATACCTTTTCGTGTAAGGCGACCGTCGCTTCGCCGTCAACGGTCTCCGTCGATGCCGCGAGACCGGCTCGAGGTCGGCAATCCGGTTGCCTATATACGTCCCGCGGGGTGAAGAAGAGGCCTGCCGCCCGATGAGGATGTCGAACCATGCCTGATCCATTCGACCTCGAACGCTTCGTCAACGCCCAGGACCCGGTCCTGGCGCAGGTCCGCCGGGAACTGGCTGATGGGTGCAAGTGCAGCCACTGGATGTGGTTCGTGTTTCCGCAACTGGCCGGGCTGGGCCACAGCGCCATGGCCCGGCGATACGCCATCTCGTCACTGGCGGAGGCCCAGGCGTATCTGCGGCATCCGGTTCTGCAGCCTCGCCTGGTCGAATGCACTGAACTGGTGAACCAGGTCCGCGACCGCTCGATCCACCAGATCCTCGGCAGTCCCGATGACCTGAAGTTCCATTCGTCGATGACGTTGTTCGCAATGGCCGAACCCGGCGCGTCGGTGTTCCGTGATGCGCTGGACAGGTATTTCGGCGGCGAGCCCGATCCGGCGACCCGATAACTCCGACTGCCGCGTGGAACTCCCGATCGGCGGTCTCGCCTGGCGGGTGCCTAGGAAATCCGCACGTGCATGCCGTCGTGCATGCTTAATCGGCAACACGACGGCGAGACGCTAGTTGGCTGGGACGGAAGCAATCGTCTTCAGGATCTGCGAAGCGATCTGGTACGGGTCGCCCTGGGAGTTCGGGCGACGGTCTTCGAGATAACCCCTATAGCCGTTGTTGACGAAGCTGTGCGGCACGCGGATCGACGCCCCGCGGTCGGCGATGCCGTAGCTGAAGCTGTTGATCGACTGGGTCTCGTGGTGGCCGGTGAGACGCAGATGGTTGTCGGGACCATAGACGGCGATATGCTCGTCCTTGGAAGCCTCGAAGGCCGCCATGAGCCGTTCGAAATACTCCTTGCCGCCCACTTCGCGCAGATAGGTGGTGGAGAAGTTGGCATGCATGCCGGAGCCGTTCCAGTCGGTGTTGCCGAGCGGCTTGCAATGATACTCGACGTCTATGCCGTATTTCTCGGTCAGTCGCTGCAGCAGATAGCGGGCGACCCACATCTCGTCGGCGGCCTTTCTCGACCCCTTGCCGAAGATCTGGAATTCCCATTGACCCTTGGCCACCTCGGCGTTGATGCCTTCGTGATTGATGCCGGCATCGAGGCAGATATCGAGATGCTCCTCGACGATCCGACGAGCGATATCGCCGACATTGTTATAGCCGACGCCGGTGTAGTAGGGACCCTGTGGAGCCGGATAGCCGCTGCTCGGGAAGCCGAGCGGCCGTCCGTCCTTGAAGAAGAAATATTCCTGCTCGAACCCGAACCAGGCGCCTGGATCGTCGAGGATGGTCGCGCGGCCGTTCGAGGGGTGCGGCGTGCCATCCGGCAGCATGACCTCGCACATGACGAGAATGCCGTTCTTGCGCTGGCTGTCCGGAAAGAGCGAGACCGGCTTGAGAACACAGTCGGAGCTTCCGCCTTCGGCCTGCCGTGTGGAGCTGCCGTCGAACCCCCACAAGGGAAGCTCGTCCAGGGTTGGAGATCTATCGAATTCCTTGACCTGGGTCTTTCCACGAAGATTTGGCACCGGGGTGTAGCCGTCGAGCCATAGGTACTCGAGCTTGTACTTTGTCATTCGGTATCTTTCGTCTTGTGCTGGAAGGAATGTCGGTGGAGCACGATGCTGGTCGGAGCATGATCCGTGCCAGAGTGTCGTCAGGCCGTGTTTCCGGCATCGACGGTCATGACCGTCCCGGTCACGTTGCGGGCCTTTTCACTGAACAGGTAGTCGACCATGTTCGCCACGTCGTCGACTTCGGCCATACGATGAAGCGCGCTGCGGCGCTGGATCTTCGCCCGTCCTTCGGGACCGAGGGCATGCGTCATGTCGGTATCGATGAAGCCGGGTGCCACGGCGTTGACGGTAATCCCGAGCGGGCCGACCTCACGTGCCAGTGACCGCGTGAAGCCGTCGAGAGCCGCCTTGGTAGCACTATAGGCGGAGAGGCCGCTATAGCCGTTCGTGCCGACGATGGAGGAGATGTTGACGATACGGCCGCCGCCCTGGGAAAGCATGGAGCGGACGACGTATTTGGTCAGCGTGAGCGGCACCACGACATTGAGCCGCACGAGTTGTTCGATGTCCACGTCCCTCATGTTGGCGAGCAGGCCGCCAGTTCCGAGGCCGGCATTGTTGACCAGGCCGTAGATCGAGCCGAACTCCGCCCGCAATGCCTTGACCAGCCCGGGCAAAAACGGGATATCGGCGAGGTCGGCGGCCCGGAAATGAAGCGAACCCGCAGCCTCCGCCAAGGCGGCTGCAAGCTGGTCATTCTCCTTGCGGGCGATGGCAACGACCTGAAAGCCGGATGCTGCGAGCTTGCGGGCTATGCCCAAGCCGAGCCCGCGGCTTCCGCCCGTGACCAGCACGTTACGCATGATGCGCCACTCGATGCCGCACCAGTTTTCCTCCGGCCGTGAGGTCCAGCGACGGCGCTTCCCGCAGCATCGCCGGGACCTGATAGGGCTGCAACCGGTTCCGGCACAGCCCGAGGATCTCGTCCCTGACAGCCTCGAAGGATGGCGCATCAGAATAGCCCGGCTGCTTCAGGACAACATCGGCCACGATCAGCGCTCCCGTGACTGGGCTGCGGCGGGCCCACACGTGCGACATATGCACGGCAGGATGCTGGTTGATGACCGCCTCGACAACCTCGGGGTGGATCTTCAGTCCGCCGAAGTTGATGATCCCGCCTCTGCGACCGGCAAAATGATACCGATCCCCACGCAGCTCCACCATATCCCCGGTGTCGACGAACCCTGCCGGATCCAGCAGGATGCGAGCTGGGTCGCCAAGATAGCGCGTTGCCGTGCGCGACGAACGGATGTGCAGCGAGCCATCCTCGACCCTCAGCCTTACGTCTCCTTGCTCATTACCGACCCAGGAGGCGGGAAAACCGGCCAGGCCGTCGCGGACATCGAATGCGACCCCGGCCTCCGTCGAGGCAAAAGCATGAGCGATCCCGGCACCGGGATAAGCCGCCCGCAGACGATCCAGTATGGCCTGGTCGCAAGCTTCACCCGACACGCGCACATAGCCGGGGCTCATAGGGCCGGGAGAGCAGTTCCCGGTGGTGGCGCTCATCAGCGCACGCCGCCAGTGCGAGGGAGTGCCGGACATATGCGTCACGCCGCCGGCGCCGGCACGGGCCAGGAAGCTGTCGACCGGCTCGCTGGCGTCCGACAGGATCATGGAACCGCCTCCCAACAGCGCCCTGAGCAGGATCTGCAGGCCGCCATATCGGCGAATGTCGTAGAAGCTGCTCCAAACGGCCGCTTCCGCGGCGACGCCGACACCGTCCCTGAACGATGCGGTCA
Source organism: uncultured Acetobacteraceae bacterium (assembly GCA_964235615.1). Lineage (GTDB taxonomy): Bacteria > Pseudomonadota > Alphaproteobacteria > Acetobacterales > Acetobacteraceae > Lichenicoccus. The sequence continues at coordinate 10,088 of CAXSEE010000002.1, forward strand.
GGCTGGAAAGCGTGTGCACGACCAGCTTCGGACTACCCGTCGTACCCGATGTGAACAGCACCCACTCGGTTTCGATACTTCCATCATCGGGAGGGGTGATTTCCCGGAGCCGATCGAGACAGCGCACAACGACAGGCACCGCCTCGACCACGTTCCTTCCCGGCCCAACTCCATCCCATACCAGCGTGTCGACTTCCGCATCGGCGACGGCAGACATGAGATCGGTTTCGGACACATCGGGTGTGCAGAGAAGGATACGCCGAGCGATCCCATCGAGCTCCGTAACGGCAAGAGCCGTAGGCAACTGACGTCCGGTCGAGATCAGCACCGACCGTCCACGAAGAGCCTCCAGGTCGATATCGAGGCTGGTATGATAAGCAAGCTCGTCAATGGCGACGCTCACCTCCCGGTCCGCCAGAACGCGCGTCGGGGATGTCTCCGCGGGAGCCGCCAAGATCCGTAGCGACAGGTTGCTAGACTGTCGCATGCTCGTACAATTGGATGAAGTCTCCAACGGTAACCGGAAATGCCGCATCACCGGATGAAAGCGGATCGAGGCCAAGCTCGTCATCCAAGTTCGCCACGATGATCGCAATACTGAGCGAGTCCAAGCCAGAGTCCAGCAGGCGCAGACTATCGTTCAGCGGTGCCAGCCGCCGGCCCTGTTGAGCCGCCACCTCAGTAATTTGCCGCATGATGATCGATCGGACAGACATGGCGAAGTCTCCTCGAGAAACCATGACTCGGTGGAAGGTCTTAGGAAATGGACGCAGGGTTGGGCCATCCACGGCCGCTCATAGAAGCTACTACACCAGGCATCTCATAGAGGATATGAAGGAGCCGCATCATCGGACATCGCAGCATTACTTCTCGTATTTGCTGATGAGCCAGGAGAAGCAATCTCCAAGTCAATGACAGTCTGCGAAGCTTCTCTCATTTCTCGCATTCCGACAAGATATACCCTGATCACAGAAACGCGGGTGGCGGTCGGGCATATCCAGTTCGTTTCTGCCATCGACTATGATCTTGAGACACGTCCACACTGGATAACCAGCTTTATTTTCTGGTCCCAGCGCAGACTTCAGAGACTTGAACGAGCAACGTGAATTTCACGTTAATTATGTAAAAGAAAAAGTTAACTAATTGACTTTATGCTTTTGCCTTTGGTAGGGATTAAATCAGCGTTCTTATTAACGGCTGACGTATAAATCTCCAACAAATTACAGTAGAAGATTCAATAATTGCCGGTTTGAGTAGGATATTCTGGCAGTATAATGTAGTACACTGACCGGATATCGTGGTTCGTAGACGTCAAATATTTATCAGTAAGATGTGCTTGTACGGCTTCTTTGATTTATTTTAATAATTTTCTTAGAATTATTTATTATTAGGACTATGATTTTGGAGCCGTTATGTTAATCATACGGTGGGATTGATTGTCTTTTAACCACTTGGCTTTTCTTCGAAACGCTCGCCTCGATTATGTTCGAACTCGCTGACAGTAATACAGTAAAATCGTCATTTCCGGCATCCAGATGGACTCAGTAACCGTAAAGTCTATCCAGGACCGTGACTTTGACCGACTGGAAGACGACTGAACAAGCGTGCATATTAAACCTTAAAGCAGGATCCAGTCTCCCAATGCGCAATGAGACGCTGGCAATCCATGCTGGGTTCAACATCGACCCTGCTACGCGGTCGGTTTCGGTCCCCATCTATCAGACGGTCGCCTTCGGCTTCGACGACTCTGAGCATGCAGCAGCCCTGTTCAATCTCGAGGTGGAAGGTCACCGCTACAGCCGCATCAGCAATCCTACCAATGCAGTTCTCGAAAGTCGGGTAGCGGCCATGGAAGGAGGACTGGAGGCGCTTGGCGTAGGCTCAGGCCAAGCGGCGCTCCATTATGCCGTGTCGAACCTCATGGAGCCCGGCCGGAACATGGTCTCGGTGCCGCAGCTCTATGGCACCACCCACTCCATGTTCGCCTATTTTCTTCCAAGCATAGGTGTCACTGTTCGCTTCGCCGACAGCGACCGCCCGTCCGACATCGAGAAGATCATCGATGCAAACACACGCGCTGTCTATTGTGAGAGTGTCGGCAACCCTGCGGGAAACATAGCCGATATCGCGGGACTGGCGCAAGTCGCGCATCGGCATGGGGTTCCCCTCGTCGTCGATAACACGGTCGCCACACCGATCCTCCTGCGCCCGATAGATCATGGCGCCGACATCCTGATCCACTCCCTGACGAAATTCATGGGTGGGCACGGGACAACTATTGGCGGTGCCATAGTCGACAGCGGCAAGTTTCCCTGGACAAGGCATGCTGAACACTTCCCGATGTTCAACCAACCGGACCCGTCTTATCACGGCCTCGTCTATAACCAGAAATTTGGTGCGGGGGCCTACATAGCCCGGTGTCGCAGTGTCTACTTGCGGACCACCGGCGCCGCCTTGTCGCCATTCAACGCCTTTATGCTGCTTCAGGGTATCGAGACCGTGGCGGTCCGTATCGACCGTCATGTTGCCAATGCCCGGCAGGTTGCCGAATTCCTGCGTGACGATCCACGAGTTGCCTGGGTGAACTACGCCGGCTTCGAGGAAAGCCCTTATCACTCTCTGGTACAGAAATACCTCGGCGGGCGGGCCTGCTCGTTGCTGACCTTCGGGGTCAAGGGTGGATATGAAGGCGGAACCGGCTTCTACGACGCCCTTCGTCTCATCAAGCGTGTCGTCAATCTGGGCGACGTCAGGTCGCTTGCATGTCACCCTGCCTCGACGACCCATCGCCAGATGTCGCCGGCCGAGCAACGGATGGCCGGCGTCACCGCGGAGACCATTCGGCTCAGTATAGGCATCGAGCATATTGATGACATCATCGCTGACATCGACCAGGCGCTTGATGCAGCAATGGCCGTTCGGATTGTCCATGAGGCAGCTCGATGAACTGGTTCGTTCAGCCCAGCCGAGAACTGCATGACCGGGCATTCGGCCATTCCTTGACTATAGGACTGCTCAACAACATAGCCGGTCGTGCTTCCGGAAAGACCGAGAACCAATTTCTCGATCTGGTACGTGCCGCCTGCCCTGGCGCCGATCTACGGCTGGAGTATTTCACCTGTCCAGGAGTTCAGCCTCGCGGCAGTCCGGAGCATCGCTACGCGCCGATCGACAAGTTGTTCGATACTCATCTGGACGCGCTGATTGTCACGGGAATGGAGCCTCAGGCGCAGCGGCTGCAGGATGAGCCGATATGGAACAGCCTGGCCAGGGTGGCGGACTGGGCGCAGGACAATGCCGTCCCTGTATTATGGTCATGCCTTGCCGCACATGCGGCTGTGCTTCATCTCGATGGAATAAACAGGTTTAGATTGAGCGAGAAGCTATCGGGCCTCTTCGAGTGTGAATGCGTCTCGCCCGAACATCCGCTGATGGCTGGGCTCACGCAACGGTGGGTCAACCCGCATTCCCGATACCACGATCTGCCGGAGGAAGCTCTTCTGGCGAAAGGCTATCAGATTCTCTCGAAGTCATGTCAAGCAGGCGTCGATATTTTTCTGAAGCGGGGTAGTGCAACATCTATCTTCTTTCAGGGTCATCCGGAGTATATGGCCGACTCCATTCGGCTCGAATACCGGAGAGACATCCAACGATACCGAGCCGGCGGAGGGAATGAGTATCCCGCGACACCCAGGAACTACTTCGACGATAATCTGACTGCCCAATTCGACCGGCTCCGGGGACTTGCGACAAGCGGCTTGCACGAGGATGTCGCTTCAATCGAGGCGTCTCGTCTGATAGCCGGTGTCCGCCATGATGAGCCGTGGCGACCAGCCGCATTGCGCCTCTATAGGAATTTTCTGTATCAACTTCTGCAAGACCCTGTTTGTGTTCCGGTTCCCGAACCGCTGATGCTGAACGCAGGAGTCCTGGCTCCATGAACGATTTTCATGAAGAGATCCCTGTCGTTCCAGCCTTATTTCCAGGCGAAGAGGATCGTAGAACCTGGAATGATTTCCTGACCGTTGCCCTGAGCGAGGCCCGTCGACGTATCCCACAAGGCGGCGTGGGCTCCACCCTTGATCCGACAAGATTAAAAGAAGCCTTGAGTGGCTTTGATTTTCAGTCTCCGAGATCTCTTTCAGACCTGCTTCCATGGACCATCGACCAACTGGAGCATGGCGTCGTCCATATGACGCACCCTCGCTACTTCGGCTTGTTCAATCCATCCCCTTCATTTCCAGCGGAATGTGCCGAGCGCATCGTGGCCTCGTTCAATCCGCAACTGGCAGCATCGACGACATCGCCGGCTGCCGTGGAGATGGAAGCCCACGTCATTCGGATGGTGGCGCAGCGTGCGGGCTTCGCGCCGACCGCAGCCGGCCACTTCACGACAAGCGGCTCGGAAGCGAATTTTACAGCTCTGGTCTGCGCGCTGACCGATGCCAACCCGGGTTTCAGCGCCGAGGGCATTCGTGCCTTCCCCGGTGCACCCATCCTGTATGTGTCCGAGGACGCTCACGTCGCCTGGTATAAGATCGCCCACCAGACAGGAATTGGCCGCTCCTCCGTTCGTCTCGTGGCGACGGATCAGACCGGCCGTATGGACCCACAAGCGTTGACGGAGGCCATAGCTGCGGACAAGGCGCGTGGCAACATTCCCGTCATGATCGTCGCCACGGCCGGGACGACCAATGCGGGAATGATCGACCCTATTCGCGAGTGCGTGGCCATCGCTCGCGCTACCGGCACATGGCTCCATGTCGACGCCGCGTGGGGTGGCGCGCTGATTGCCTCGGACAAGCTGCGCGGGCTGCTTTCCGGCATCGAGGCGGCAGACTCCATCACCATTGATGCCCATAAATGGTTCGCGACGACCATGTCTTGCGGCATGTTCATAACCAGCCGAGCCGAAGTCTTGTCCGATAGCTTTCATGTTGCCTCAAGCTTCATGCGTTCGAACCTGCAACATCTCGATCCCTATGTGACCACGGCGCAATGGTCTCGGCGCTTCCTTGGGCTGCGGCTGTTCCTGTCTCTGGCTGCCGCCGGATGGCATGGATATGCGGAACATATCGAGCGGTCGATCCGTCTGACGTCTCTGCTGAGGGATGAACTGGTCGAGCTAGGGTGGGGAGTGGCGAACGACTCGCAACTGGCGGTGCTATGTGTCGATCCGCCGCCGGGTTTTCCGAGAGCAGGTTTAATCGCACGAACCATTGTAGAATCAAATCAGGCTTGGTTGACAAGCACGAGTTTTCGCTCACGTGAGGTCGTCCGGATCTGCGTCACGAACGGCGAAACCATGCCGGAGGACATTTTAGCGCTGGCTCGTCTCATGCAAGGCGTCAAGGCTCGCATCGGTCTAGTCCAATCGTTCAACTAGAGACTATTCGGAGAAACATGTGATGACACCCGACGACATGCTCAAATATCCGACTGTCATAGATGAGATTTGCAAGCTGCGCTGGCAGTCTTTAACTCCACGTGAGATGACTTCAGTAGCTTGGGCCTATTATTATTTTTCCATCCAGTTCAGGGAAAACTTGGAGATCGCTCGCGACCTCTATCCTGATGACGTGAAACTGCAGCGTCTTGAAGAGGAGGAATGCAATACCGCAAACCTTTCACCCTGGCCGGGCATCGCCGAGCAGGATGAGAAAATGAACCATGATGAATATATGCGACGTACGCTCGAACTTGTTCCAATCGAGAAGGCGATGGCACTGTACTTCACGTCAGTCGGACAATCCTACCTCTCCGCCATTCAGAAGCTGGGTCATGCTGCCAAGGCTGCAAGTATTGCGAGCTATGAGGATGGAGGCCTCGAGAAGGTTTTCAGCGCGATCCTGAAGTTTTCCGAGTGGAATGGCGCACTTCTTCAATCGTTCGAACATTTCCTCGCCGAACATGTCCGGTTTGATAGCGATCCGGATCAAGGCCATGGCGCACTCAGCCGGCATATAGTGGTAGATGACAGCGTTCTGCCGCTGTGGGAAGGCTTCAGAGATCTTCTGATAACCTGCGTTCCCGGCCTGGCCCGGGAAGCCGAAGCTATCATGTTGAAGGGTTATGAGCGTGACGAAGGCTATCGCCAAGGCATCCCGCTCTGCGCTGAACGACTGGACACGAGCTCTTCGATACATGAAGCAGTTGGACAACAGTCCGCGCACGACGATTTTGTCGGTCATCCGTGATCTGGCTGATGTCCATGGCGATAAACCGGCACTGATCGGCGAGAAGGAACAGCTTACCTATCGCGAACTCGTCGATCGGTCCGACCGCTACGGCAGCTGGGCCACTGGACCCGTGGCGGACGATCGCGATGTCTTTTGCTTGCTGATGCCGAACTGTCCCGACTATGTCGCGATCTGGCTCGGGCTCACCCAGATCGGACATGTCGTGGCTCTGATCAACACCAACTTGGTGGGAAGCGCATTGGTTCATTCGATCCGTGTCTCCGGATCCAAGAAGATCATTGTCGCAGCTTCTCTCCTGGAACTTCTGACCACGGTAGCGGCTCTGCTCCCAACTGGAACGGAAATCTGGGTTCACGATGAGAGCGCTCCCGGAGATCTATCACGGATCGATACCGCGATGCCGCGTCCTGGCGGCAACGGCAGGGAATGGTCAAGACAACCGCAACGTCATGATCATGCTCTGCTGATCAGCACTTCCGGTACGACTGGCCGGCCGAAAGCAGCCTATATCACCCATGCACGCATACTCGAGTGGAGCTATTGGTTCGCCGGCATGATGGACTGCCAGCCGGAAGACTGTCTGTATAACTGCCTGCCCATGTATCACAGCATCGGCGGTGTCGTCGCAGTCGGATCGATCCTGACCCGCGGGGGTTCGATCATGATCCGTGCACGCTTCTCGGCCACCCGGTTCTGGGACGATATCGTCGAGGGCGATTGCACGATTTTCCAGTACATCGGCGAATTATGTCGCTATCTCGTCCGAAACCCGCCACATCCATCAGAGACCACCCATCGGCTGAGGTTGTGCTGCGGCAATGGCTTGCAGGGCGACATCTGGGGCGATTTCCAGGAGCGCTTCGGCATCCCCAGAATCCTGGAGTTCTACGCGGCAACCGAAGGCAGCGTGTCGCTCTATAATTGCGACGGAAAACCGGGAGCAATAGGCCGGATCCCGGCGTTCCTGGCACATCGTTTTCCCGTGAAGTTGATCCGCTCCGACATCGATAGTGGCGAACCGGTGCGTGACAACCGCGGTTTCTGCGTCGAGTGCGAGATGAATGACGTAGGCGAGGCCATTGGGCAGGTCTTTGCCGCGCGAAAGTTCGATGGCTATACGGACGTGGAAGCATCCAGTCGCAAGCTGTTGCATGATGTATTCGTCAAGGGAGACTGCTGGTTTCGAACAGGCGACCTGATGCGTCGGGATCATGCAGGTTATTATTATTTCGTCGATCGTCTCGGAGACAGCTTCCGTTGGAAAGGCGAGAATGTATCGACCACTGAGGTCTCGGCCGTTATCTTGGCTTATCCCGGTGTCGTCAACGCCATCGTCTACGGAGTTGCGGTTCCTTTCAATGAAGGTCGTGCCGGGATGGCCGCCATCACCACCGACACCGGCTTCGAGCTCGCCCATTTTCAGAAACACTTGGCTGCGAATCTGCCGTCCTACGCACACCCGCTTTTCATCCGGCTATGCGATCAGCTTGAAACCACGGGCACATTCAAGATGACGAAGGAGCCCCTCATACGTCGTGGTATTTCAGTATCCTCACCAGCGGAACCGGTTTGGTTCAATGACCGGCAGCAGGCATGCTTTATCGAATGTGATGCAGAACTTCTTTATCTTGTTCAAACCGGCGGCATACCACTCTGAGGGACGTTGATAGCGACCATGGCTCACGAACATAAATTCTATATCGATGGCGCCTGGATGGATCCGGCTGGTACTGGCCGGCTCGATGTCATCGATCCCTCCACCGAGGAACCGATCGCCAGCATCGCAACAGGAACCGCGGCGGATGTAGACAAGGCCGTAAAGGCGGCGCGGAAAGCATTCGAGCTCTTCGGTTGGTCCGATCCTCAGGATCGAGTCATACTCTTCCATCGGATCATCGAGGTGTACAAGAAGCGCCGACGCGATCTCGCCGCCGCAGTTTCGCACGAGATGGGGGCGCCTCTTAAGTTCTCAAACGATGTGCAGGTTGCTATCGGCCTCGCCCATCTACAGAAGATGGCCGATTTACTCGAGACCTACGCCTTTCGGACCAGAAAAGGGCTTGGCATGGTGATCAAGGAGCCGATCGGCGTTGTTGGGATGATCACGCCGTGGAACTGGCCGTTGAACCAGATCACCTGCAAGGTTGCACCGGCACTGGCAGCCGGCTGCACCATGCTGCTCAAACCCAGTGAGATCGCGCCGCTCAACGCCATCATCTTCGCCGAGATCATGGACGAGGCGGGGGTCCCGAACGGTGTCTTCAACCTGATCAACGGCGATGGTCCGACAGTCGGTGCAGCTCTCTCGGCCCACCCGGGTATCGATATGGTTTCCTTTACCGGGTCGGCCCGCGCTGGAGTTCAGGTCGCGATCGCGGCAGCCGAGACGGTCAAGCGTGTTACCCAGGAACTCGGAGGCAAATCGGCCAATATCCTTCTGCGCGATGCTCCACTGGAAACGGCTGTCCGCAAGGGAGTTGCCGCGTGTTTCCGCAATGCGGGTCAGTCATGTAACGCGCCCACACGAATGCTGGTCCCGCAAGACTTGCATGATCAGGCATTGCTCTATGCCGCCGCCGCAGCGAAGGAGTTTCATGTTGGTGCTGCAGACGATGCCGCAACAACTCTCGGACCGGTCGTCAGCCGGACTCAGTACGACAAGGTTCAAGGTTACATCGAGAGCGGTATCGAAGCAGGTGCCAAGCTTGTCGCGGGAGGCCTGGGTCGGCCGAGCGGCTTGAACAGAGGCTACTTCGTCCAGCCGACGGTGTTTGGGGCTGTCACTCCTGACATGACAATCGCGCAGGAGGAAATTTTTGGCCCCGTCCTGTCGATCATGCCCTATCATACGGAAGACGAAGCGGTAGCCATGGCCAATGACACGGATTACGGCCTGGCTGCCTATGTGCAATCCGGCGATCTGGAGCATGCGCGCAAGATCGCGGGTCGTCTCCGTGCCGGCAACGTACACATCAACTATCCTGCATGGGACGCTGGTATGCCGTTCGGAGGATACAAGCGCTCAGGCAACGGGCGTGAATATGCGGAGTATGGCCTTGAGGATTATCTGGAAGTAAAAGGCGTTCTCGGATGGGAAGCGGCGTAGACCCATATGGGGAATGAAGCTGAGTAGGTTGGCTGTCGAAGAACGCAGAAGCCTAATACTATAAGTCGTTTCCTCCCCTCACTAAGGGTAACATTCATGAACAAGACCGACCAGATTGTCGTGACCGGTGCCGGCGGCTTTATCGGTGGCCACCTGGTATCGAGCTTGTTGGCCGAGGGTTTCCGCAACGTGCGGGCGGTGGATCGTAAGCCGCTGGCTGATTGGTATCAGCGCTCCGGCGCCAGCGAACAAATCCAGCTTGATCTGAGCGAGCGAACCGCGTGCAGGCATGCTGTCGAGGGGGCAGCGCAAGTATTCAACCTCGCTGCCGACATGGGCGGGATGGGGTTCATCGAAACCCATAGAGCGGAATGCATGCTGTCGGTCCTCATCAATACACACATGTTGATGGCCGCCCGTGAAGCCGGAGTGAAGCGGTTCTTCTTCAGTTCGTCCGCCTGTGTCTATGCGGCGGACAAGCAGATCAACAGCGATCTGGTGGCACTGCGTGAGGCGGATGCCTACCCAGCCATGCCGGAAGATGGCTACGGCTGGGAAAAACTGTTCAGCGAACGGATGTGCCGCCACTTTCGCGAGGATTACGGGCTGGAGACGCGGATTGCCCGCTATCATAACGTCTATGGCCCGAACGGAACGTTCGACGGTGGCAGGGAGAAGGCACCTGCGGCGATCTGTCGCAAGGTGGCCGAATGCGCCCTGGGAAACACTCGTGACATCGAGATCTGGGGCGATGGCGAGCAGACCCGCAGCTTCATGTATATCTCCGACTGCATCTCCGGCACGATGCGTCTGATGGCCAGCGATTATATCGAGCCGATCAACATCGGCAGTGATCAACTCGTCTCCATCAACCAGCTCGTAGATATCGTGGAGGGACTTGCCGGATTGAATTTGCGTCGCCGCTACAAATTGGACGCGCCTTTAGGTGTGCGCGGCCGCAACAGCGACAATACCCTGATACGCGAAGCTCTCGACTGGGCGCCACCTACTGCATTGCAAGCCGGTCTGGAGAAGACGTACTGCTGGATCTATGACGAGTTGGCGCAGAGCTCCAATCTTCGCCGGGCATCCTGACATCATATAGTGTCAGCGATGGGACATCCGTCCCGACCATCGGAAAGCCGGCACGGACGATGTCAATCAACGGGAAGAGGAGCCCCAGATTTCGCGGTAGAGCTCGATGATCGCCGCCGCGTCAGGCACACGCGGATTATTGGCAGGCGAGCCAGATGCGATCGCCTGCTCGGCCATCAGCGGCAACAGCGCCGTCCAGCGTTCCGGATCGATACCGTAACGCTCTGGTGTCGGCACGCCGAGTTCGACAGTCTTGGCCTGCAACGCTGCCACCAGCGCGAGTGCGGCTTCCCGGTCGGTTGCGTCCGGTGCTGCCATGCCCATCACGCGGGCGCAGGTCGCATAGCGCGGCTCGGCTCCGTCGATGGACCAGGCCGTCACCGCCGGCAGCAGCATCGCGTTCGACAGGCCGTGCGCCACATGGAAATGCGCGCCGATCGGCCGGCTCATCCCATGCACCAGCGCCACGGAAGCATTCGAGAACGCCATCCCGGCCTGCAGGGCGCCCAGCATCATCGCCTCGCGCGCCGCACGATTGCCGGGTTCGGTGCAGGCGAGTGCGACATTGGGCCAGATCATGCGCATCGCCGCCAGCGCCAGCGCGTCGCTGAACGGGCTCGCATGCCTGGAGACATAGGCTTCGATCGCATGCGTGAGCGCGTCGATCCCGGTGTCGGCGGTGAGCCGCCAGGGTTTCGACAGGGTCAGCTCGAAATCGACGATGGCGATGCGCGGCAGATAGGCCAGTCCCACGCACAGCATCTTCTCCTGCGTGTCCGTGTCGGTGATGATGGTCATGCGGGTCGCTTCCGACCCGGTCCCGGCGGTGGTCGGGATGGCGATGATCGGCAGGCCGGGCGTGTCCTGCACGTGCGGGAACTTGAGCGAGCCAAGCACCACGGGATGACGCGCCAGCACGGCGACCATCTTCGCCGTGTCGATCGGGCTGCCGCCGCCGAGGCCGATTACGCAGTCATGATCGCCTTCCTGCAAAACCCCGAGCGCCGCCTGCACCGAAGCGACCGTCGGGTCCGGCACCACATCCGCAAAAACCCGTGGCGTGATCGCAGCACCCGCCAGTATCCCGCGTACCCGTTCGAGCACGCCGCCCGCGGCCATGAACGGATCGGTGACGATCAGCGGTGACGAGAGACCAAGCTGGGCGAGTGCCGCCGGCAGGGCTTCGACCGCGCCGCCGCCGACGCGAAGTATTCCCGGCAGATAATACGCTTTCACCGGTTCACGCCGCCACCAGATCCCGGCCCTGCAACAGGGCGGCCGTGCTGGGCGCGCGGCCACGGAAGGCGATATACAGCTGCATCGGGTCGCGCGTGTCGCCGGCGCTCAGCACCGTCCGCAGCCGAAGCGCGGTGGCGGGATCGAACGGGTTGCCGGCCTCCTTGAACGCCTCGAAGCCGTCGGCATCCAGCACCTCCGCCCACATGTACGAGTAATAGCCCGCCGCGTAGCCGCCGCCTGCGAATAGATGCTGGAAATGCGCCGGACGATGCCGGATGCCGATCTCCGCCGGCATGCCGATGCGCGCCAGGAACTCCCGCTCGAACGTCTCGATATCGATGGTCTCCGGCGCCGGATGGCGATGCAGTTCCATGTCGATCAGGGCGGAGGCGGTAAACTCCACGGTGGCGAAACCCTGGTTGAAGCCGCGCGCCGCGAGCAGGCGGGTGATCATCGCCTCGGGGATCGGCTCGCCGGTCTGATGATGCCGCGCATACTGGCGCAACGTCTCCGGCAGCGAGAACCAATGCTCGTAGACCTGCGAAGGGAACTCGACGAAATCACGGCGCACCGACGTGCCCGACTGCCCCGGATAGCGCACCTGGCTGAGCAGCCCGTGCAGCGCGTGGCCGAACTCGTGGAACAATGTCCTGGCATCGTCGAAGCTGAGCAGGGTCGGCTCGGATTTGGCGAAGTTGTTGTTGTTGACGATGATCGGCGAGACCGGGCCGTCCAGCCTCTCCTGGTCGCGGTAGCTGCTCATCCAGGCACCGGAACGCTTGTCGGCGCGGGCGTAGTTGTCGGCCAGGAACACGCCCACATGTCCCGAGGCGTCGCGCACCTCGTAGGCGCGCACGTCGGGATGATAGGCGGGCGCGTCCGGGACCGGCGTGAAATCGATCCCGAACAGCCGCGTCGCGGTGTCGAAGGCGGCCCGCTGCATGGTCTCCAGCGGGAAGTACGGCTTCATCTCCGCCTCGTCGATCGCGTAGTCGGCGCGTCGCACGCGCTCGGCATAATAGCGCCAATCCCAGGGGGCCAGGGCGCCGTTGAAGCCCTCCGCCCGTGCGACGCCCAGCAGCCGGTCCCGCTCCACCGCGGCCTTGTGCTTGGCGGGCTCCCAGACCTCCGCGAGCAATCCTTCCGCCGCCTCCGGGCTGCCGGCCATGGTGTCGGCCAGGCGGAACTCGGCGAAGTTGGCATAGCCGAGCAGCCGCGCCTTCTCGCCACGCAACGCCAGTATCTCGGGGATCAGCGCGCGGTTGTCATGCGGTCCGGGATGCATGCCGCGGGCGATCCATGCCTCGTAGGCCGCTTGCCTCAGGTCGCGCCGGTCGGAAAAGGTCAGGAACGGGTCGATCGACGACCGCGACAGGGTGACGATGGCGCCTTCCATGCCGCGCGCTACCGCCGCCTGCCGCGCACCGATGCGGGCGAACTCCGGCAGTCCGTCCAGGTCGGTCTCCGCGAGCGGAAGGTGCCACGCCTTCTCGTCATGCAGCACATTCTGGCCGAACTGCGTGTGCAGCACCGCGAGCCGTTCCGAGATCTCGGTCATGCGCGCCTTTTCCGCCGGAGCCAGGGCGGCGCCGCTGCGTATGAAGCCGAGATGGACACGCTCCAGCAGGCGCATCTGGTCCTCCGCCAGCCCCAGCGTCCCGCGACTGGCATGCAACCGGTCGACACGCTCGAACAGCGCCGGATCCAGCGACACCCGCATGCCGTGCTGCGCAAGCTTCGGCGACATCTCGACGTCCACGGCCTCAAGCGCCGGCCCGCCCAGGCTGACGACGAGATTGGAGAACACCATGCCGACCCGCTCCAGCAGCCGTCCCGCCCGCTGCATCGCCTCGATCGTGTTGGCGAAATCCGGCGCGGCGGGGTCGGCCCCGATGGCGGCGATCTCGTCCAGATGCTCGCGCATGGCCTGGTCGAAGGCGGGCGCGAAATGCTCCGGCCGGATTTGGTCGAAGGGCGGCACGCCGAACGGGGTGGTCCAGGCGGCGAGAAGAGGATTGCTGTCGTTCATAGGTCCAACTTCGTGCAGAAGGAGGGATCGGGGTCAAGCACGGATCAAGCCGGCATGCGCACGCTTCTGCTTAAGAACGCCACCAGCCTGGTCACCATGGACGCGCAGCGCCGGGAAATCGCCGGCGGCGGCGTGTTCATCGAGGACAACCGCATCGCGGCGGTTGGCCGCTCGGACGAGCTTCCGGCCGATGCGGACGAGGTGATCGACCTCGCCGGCCACGTGCTGCTGCCCGGCCTGGTCAACACCCACCACCATATGTTCCAGACGCTGACCCGCGCCGTGCCGGGGGCACAGGACAACTCCCTGTTCGGCTGGCTGCGGGCGCTCTACCCGGTCTGGGCGCGGCTGACCCCGGAGATGATCCGCGTCTCGACCCAGACCGCCATCGCCGAGCTGCTGCTGTCTGGCTGCACCACCTCTAGCGACCATCTGTATATCCTCCCCAACGGCAGCCGGCTCGACGACCAGATCGAGGCCGCCGAAGCGACCGGCCTGCGCTTCCACGCCGCGCGCGGGTCCATGAGCGTCGGCGAGAGCCAGGGCGGCCTGCCGCCGGACAGCCTGGTCGAGCCCGAACCGGCGATCCTGCGCGACACCCGGCGCCTGATCGAGGCGTTCCACGATCCGGCCCGCTTCTCGATGCGCCGGATCGTGGTCGCACCCTGCTCGCCCTTCTCCGTCAGTCGCGGCCTGATGGCCGACGCGGCGGCGCTCGCGCGTGCGACCGGCACGTCGCTGCACACCCACCTCGCCGAGAATGACAGCGACGTCGCCTATTGCCTCGCCAGCTTCGGCCAGACCCCGGCCGACTATGCAGAAGCGCTCGGGTGGGTCGGCCCGGATGTCTGGCATGCCCACTGCGTCAAGCTGGATGCGCCCGGCATCGCGCTGTTCGGACGCACCGGCACAGGGGTCGCGCACTGCCCCTGCTCGAACATGCGCCTCGCCTCCGGGATCGCCCCGATCCGGCAGATGCGGGCCTCCGGCGTCCCGGTGGGCCTCGGCGTCGACGGCTCGGCTTCCAACGACGCCAGCCACCTGCTGGGCGAAGCGCGCCAGGCCATGCTGCTCGCGCGCGTCCTGCACGACCCCTCGCACGGCGCCATGATTGGCGCCCGCGAGGTCCTGGAGATCGCGACACTCGGGGGTGCGCGCGTGCTGGGACGCGACGACATCGGCGCCCTGGCACCGGACATGGCCGCCGACCTGGTCGCCTTCGACATACGCGGCCTCGACTTCGCGGGCGCGCTGCACGACCCGGTCGCGGCCCTGCTGTTCTGCAGCCCGTGCCGCGTGTCGCTCAGCGTCATCAACGGGCGCATCGTCGTGCGGGACGGTGAGCTGCGGACGCTGGACCTGCCGCTGCTGGTGGAGCGGCATAACCGGCTGGCGGCGGACCTGCTGCGTGGGGAGTGAGGCCGCTCTCAGGCGAAGTGGGCGGCCAGCCTCGCAGCCACCTCGGCTGGCGCCTCGCGTGTCGGGAAATGTCCCACGCCGGACAGCAGGATGCGTTCGAACGGGCCGGAGAATTTTGCCCCGACCTTCTCGCTGACCTCGGGCGGGTTCACGCCGTCCGCCTCGCCCTGGAAATAGATCACCGGCAAGGAAAGCTGCTTGGTTCCCTTCACCTTGTCTTCCAACCACTGGCTGCGCGGATCGGGCTCGGCCTCGTCCCAGCGGGCGCGATAGGAATGCAGCGTCACCTCCACCCAGTCGGGATTCTCGAACGAGGCCGCCACCCGATCGAACGTGGCTTCGTCGAACCAGCCGGCGGGAGACCAGTTGCGCCACATGATGCGCGCGAAGCCCCAGCGATCCTTGGCGATGGCTTCGGCGCCGCGCCGGGTCGCCTGGAACCAGTGATACCATTGCCGCTGCGCCTGCTCGAACGATGGCGTCGGCACGCCGCCCAACCGTGGCGGCGACGACAGCATGGCGATCCGCTCGACCCGCTGCGGCCAGCCGACGGCAAGCGCCTCGGCCATGTTCGAGCCCCAGTCATGCCCGGCCACGGAGAAGCGCTCGATCTTCAGGGCGTCGAGCAGCGCGATCGCATCCATCGCCAGGATGCCGCTGTTGCCGGTCCGTGGCGCGCCCGCCGATAGCCGGCTGTGCCCGAAGCCGCGCAGGAACGGCACGATGGTCCGCAGACCGGCGGCATTCAGAACGGGCGCCACTGCGGACCAGGTGGTCGCGTCATCCGGCCAGCCGTGCAGCAGCAGGACCACCGGACCATCACGCGGCCCGCTGTCTTCGTAAGCGATTTGCAGATCCGAGGTGGTGACTGTCGGCATCATGCTTCTCCAAGGATCACATGCAGTGTAATCCTAGCCGCACCCCGAACGCGTCACCAAAACCGGCAGCGATCAGGACACCTTCACTGGCACGCTTTGCCCAGCGTCCTGCGCCTGAACGCGCGAGCAGGCACGATGCTCTCACGGCCACGAGAGCATATGTCGTGTCAATGCAGCCGACGACCAAGCCGAACGTCAACACCAGGATCATGGCCTAGAGTTTCAGAGTTGCAGCGTCGTCCGGCTGATTTCGGCTTCGCACGATGGTCGCGAAGCCGAGCCCGATCAGATAGAGCGCGCCGATCCCGGCAAGGGAAAGGCTCTTTCTGCAAAAGGCCACCTGCCACTTGACTTGGCGCCGGCATCTGCGCTGCGGGCAATCTGCTGGCGAGCCGCCCGAATTGTTGAAAATCTGGAAGATGACGAGGGATTTGATGAAGTAGATTCATCGGCGAGATGTGGGTAACGAGCGCTTCCAACTCATGAGGTAATCGGAAAGTTATTTTATCATTATTATTCCTGTTCTACACTTATTCTATTGCAGATTTGAAATAACAGTGTTTTCTACCGATCAAGCAGAATTTCTTTCTGCGTGTCGAAGCACAACCGAAAGTAGTGTCTATGACCGTTGTTTCAGCAACCGATCTGCTATTCGGAAATGTGGCGCAACAGACCAATCCGACCTTCATGGCCGACGTCGTGACGCTGATCAATGAGTCGCCCAACCTTGTGGCTGAGATCAACACGCTCGACAACACTCCGGACCAGGACGGCGGCCAGGCGACAATCAACCTGCAGTCCGACTCCGGCGAAGGCGGCGACACCTACTATCACGCGGACTATATCAACGAGAGCACCCTTGTCAGCTACGACGACAGCACGACTCCCTATGCCGGCGGCAGTTTCACCAACGCCTTCGACTCTGTGACATCGGCTTCTGTCTTCGTCGGCATCCTGGCCCACGAGATCGGCCACTGGCTCGATGTCAATCTTGCCCCGATCTATCTGCAGGGCGATCTGGCCCATTACTCGCTCCAGCAGGCCGTCGCCACCGAGTTCTCCAGCGAAGGCAAGGCAGCCTTCTCGCAATACACGGCGAAGGCGCAGATCGATGCCGCCAACGGCGGCGCGGGCATCGGGTATTTTGGCGACGCCAACAGCCTGGCGCAGGACAGCGACCAGTTACGGCTCGTCTCCAAGATCTCCGACATTGGACAGGCCGAGAGCTACCTCGGTTCGCAGTTCTGGAACGTCAACGTCAACGGCGGCACCTACCTGAGCAACTTCTGGACGAGCTACGGTAATGGCGGGGCGATCAACTATCTCAACATCAGCGAGAGCGCCATCACCAACGTCACGGTGCAGCTCAACGACAGCGGCAGCCTGATCGGCAGCACCATTCAGACCGCCTCGCTGAATTACGCTTTTGCCTACAGCGGTGTCGGCAACGAGACCGCATCGGTATCGGACGCGTCTGGAAATCTGCTCTATACGACCGTGTTCACCGACCCCGGCACCAGTTCGTTCTACTCGCTGGCGCTCTATGCGACCGGCGGTGACATCACCCAGGCGTCCTATGCCAATGAGACGGTGATCGGCAACAACAACATCGCGACGGATTCCGGCTCCGGCACCGTGTTTAACCTAAATGGCGACAACAACTACCTGTTCAGCGTTGCCGCATCGGCTACGGACAGCGTGACTGGCGACAACAACACCGTCTATAGTTTCGAGGCGGCTGGAACCGTCCTGAACCTCACCCTGTCTGGCCTCGGCGACGTCGTGGTGCTGGGAAGCGGGGCGACCAACATCTACGGGGACTCGAGTTCGAGCGAGATCTTTGGCGGCTCCGGGGCGCTCACGTATAACGGCGACGGCGGCATCATCGTGCTCAGTGGCGCGGCTACGATCGTGGGCTCTGCAGCCCACACAGAGGTATGGGGCGGCGCCGGCACGGTGCAATACATCGGTGAGAGTGGCTATGACGACGTGATCATGAGCACCGGGTCGGCGACGATCCACGCGGGCGGCGGCGGCGGCTGGTATGAGGGAGGCACCAATGGCCACAACTTCATCCAGGGCTCCGACAGCGGCCTCGGCACCATACTCGCCGCTGGCGGCAATGGTGACACCATCACCGGTGGTTCGCACGGCGGCGACTACTTCCTGGCCGGCGCCGGCAACGAGACGCTGAACGGCGGCAACAGCTTCGGCACGCAGGTGATGTTCCTCGGCAGCGGCTTCGCCTCGGTCACCACCGGCACGGCCAGCTCGATCATCGATACCGGATCCGGTAGTGCCCTGATCAACGGGGCAGGCTCGACGATGGTGTATGGCGGCAGCGGGCAGTCGGACACCTATACCGCCGAGGCTGGCAGTCTCGGCGTCGTCGGCTTCAGGGTCGGGGTCGATCACGTAGGAGGCTCTATCAATTCCGTCGCGTTCCAGGGGAACAACACGACCCTGCAATTGAGCGACGGCGCATCGGTCACCCTCTTCGGGGTGCAGACGCACGCCTATGGTTGATGTCCGACGAGGGATCTTTAGATCGGCGGCTTGACGCGACGGCGTCGTAATAAATGGCGTCATCGACAATCTGCATACACAGCAGAGAAAAGGCTATGTCCGATACTTGGCAGACTGCAATTTCTATGTATTAGCAGGGCAAGGTCCGGCAAGGCGCCTGCGCGGAGAAAGTGATCTTCAGGCCCAAGACTTCACCGCGCTGCATGTCGGTTCCCAAGCCAACGTCATCTATCGACCATCATGGCCAAACAACCTGGCCCTACAACTTGCGATGCAAACGCTCTGGTCCCGATCATGGTATCGCGTCAGCAAAGTCTGCATTATGGTAGAGCGTGGGTTACTCTCTGTGCTGGTTCTTGTAGGAGTAACGTCCATCATGAAACGATTTGGATGAGTTGGGGTACATCTGCTCCCGCGAAGATCATCGGGATAGGCTGCAGGATTATAGTGCAGGCATAGAGATCGATGGAACCGAAGGTGTTTGATCGAGGTTGAACCGTTCAATGAAACGGTTCGGACACCGTGCGTCTCTACCGCTACGGACGATGTCCGAACCGTATCGTCACCCGCTGCTCCAGCAGGCCGATCACCCCGTACAGCAGCAGCGAGCACAAGGTCAGGACCACGATGCCGCTCCACAGGTCCGACGAGCGGAAACCGGAGATGTCGCGCTGCATGCGGTTGCCGAGCCCGTCGCCGCTGGCGAGCCACTCCGCCAGCAGGGCGCCGACCAGGGCCGCCGGCACCGACATCCGGGCGGCGGCGAACATCGCCGGGATGGCCGTCGGAAACCCGACCTTGCGCAGCGCCATCCAGCGTCCGCCGCCATGCACCCGGATCAGGTCGGTGCTCGCGCGCGGGGCGGCACGCAGCCCTAGCGTCACGATCACTACGGTCGGGAAGAACACCGTCAGCGCCCCGATCACCCCGATCGCCACCAGCCCGCGGCCGAACAGCAGCACGATCAGCGGCGTCAGCGCCACCAGCGGCATCGTGCGCAGGATCATCATCAGCGGCATCAGGCTGCCCTGCACCGCAGGCTGCAGCACGAAGACGAACGCCGCCACCAGCCCGAGCAAGGTGCCGGCCACGAAGCCGATGCCCGCATGCATCAGCGTCACGCCCAATGCGGCCAGCAGGCCGGCGCGGTTATGCGCCGAGATCGAGGTCAGGAACAGATAATGCCAGACCGCCTGGGGCGACTTGCCGATCAACGGGCTGATCGAGAAGACGTGGAGGAACAGCGTCCATCCGGCCAGCACGATGCCCAGCGTCAGCAGGGTCGAGAGCAGGGGACCGACGCGCATCATGCCGCACCACGCCTCGCCTGCTCCCAGGGTGTTGCCAGCCGTCCCAGGATGGAGATCACCCAGTAGGCGAGGCTCGCGAGCCCGCCGCAGACCAGCGCGATGCCCCAGGTGCGCGCGGGGTTTATCTGCTGCATCGCGATCACCATGGAGACCCCCAGCCCCTGCGTCGCCGAGCCGAGCCACTCGCCCAGGATGGCGCCGAGCACGGCGGCTGGTGCCGCGATCCCCAACGCCGCGAACAGCGACGGCAAGGCAGCTATCAGTTGCAGCTTGCGGAAAGTCCGCCAACGGCCGCCCCCATAGGCCGCGAACAGGTCCAGGCTCGAGCGCTCGGCGGTGGCGAACCCCTGCAGAAGCCCGAGCAGGCTGTTGAAGAACACGGCGAGAGCGGCCAGCGTGATCGTCGTGATGCGGCCGGTGAATACGATCGCCAGCACTGGCCCTAGGGCGATCACCGGCACGCTGATGCTGATGGTGCCGAGCTGCACGATCAGCCGCCGGCTCAGCGGCAGCAGCACCGCGAGCGACGCGAACGCAATCGCCAGCCCATTGCCCCAGAGGAAGCCCAGCGACGCTTCCCCGAGCGTCGAGGCGATGTTGGGTCCGTAGAATGCCCAGCCGTCCTCGAACATCTGCCGTATCACCGCGGGCGGGCCGGGCAACGAGCGGGCGCTGCCGAGACCGGCGGCCACGCTCCAGGCAACGACCGGCAACAGGATCGACAGAATGGCACGCAGGGCGATCCGGCTAGTCATGATTATTCCTGCCCGCGTCGCCCTCGAACAGCAACGCACTCAACTGGTCATGATAGGCGTGGAACTCCGGGCTGCGCATCATCGCCGCGGTGCGCGGCCGCGGCAGGTCGATCTCGACGATGGCCCTGATCCGACCGGGCCGGGTCGACATCACGGCCACCTGGTCGGACAGCAGCACCGCCTCGTCGATGCCGTGCGTGACCATCAGGGTGGTCGCACTCCGCTGCAGCCAGATGCGCTGCAGTTCGAGATTGAGATGCTGCCGGGTCATGTCGTCGAGCGCCCCGAACGGCTCGTCGAGCAGCAGCACGCGCGGCTGCACCACCAGCGCGCGCGCGATCGCCACGCGCTGCCGCATGCCGCCGGACAACTGGAACGGACGCGCGGTCTCGAAGCCGCGCAGCCCGACCAGGGCGATCAGCTCAGCCACCAGTCCCGGATCCGGCTTCAACCCGGCGATTTCCAGCGGCAGCCCGATGTTCGACCGCACGCTGCGCCAGGCGAGCAAGGCGGAGTCCTGGAACGCGATCCCGAGCTCATGCTGACGCACCAGTTCGGCCGGCGTCAGGCCATGCACCAGCGCCCGGCCGGCGTCCGGCTGTTCGAGGCCGGCGAGGATGCGCAGCACGGTCGACTTGCCGCAGCCGGACGGACCGACCAGGGACAGGAAACTGTCGCGTCCGGTGCGCAGCACCAGCGCGTCGAGCGTCGTGACGCGATCGCGGCCGACACGAAAGCTCTTGCCCAGGTCAGTGATGTCGAAGCCGGTACCCGGTAAAGCCAAAGCCACCTACAGCACCAGCAGCGACGGATCGGCCTGGTAGATCTCGTCGAGCAGCGACAGGTCGAACAGGCTGGCCGCGGTCACGTCCAGGCCCATGCCGCGCAGGGCCGCGACATTGCCCTCGATCTGCTCCGGCCCGATCGTGAGCAACCCATGCGCCGCCGTCCTCGGGCCAATCAGCAGCGTGTTCTCGATCCTCGACTGCGTGCGTTCCCAGACCGGGTTGAGCCCGAGCCGGCGTCCATACACCTCGTATGAGAGCCTCCCACCCGCGTCGGGATCGCGCAGATTATCGCGCCAGCCGCGTATCTCGGCGCGCAGCAGGGCCTTCAGCGCCGGACGGCGCGTCACCACCGACTCCGCCGTGGTCACGTAAGTCTGCATCAGCAGCGGATAATGGAAATCCGAGAACAGGCACACCGCGGGTTCGATGCCGCGGCTGCGCATCTTGTTCGGTTCGTTGCTCACGAAACCGAGCCAGCCATCAACATCGCCGGTCAGCAGCGGCGTCGGATCGAACTGCACCGGCACGCTGCGCACGCGGTCCGGATCGATCCCGTTCACGCCGAGGAAGGTCGAGAAGATGGTCTGGTTGACGGGCTGCACGCCGATCGTGCGCCCGATCATCGCCTTCGGCTCCAGGATCGGGGTCTTGGCCAGCGACACGATGCAGAACGCGGTCTTCTGGTATTGCAGGCCGATGGTGCGCAGGCTGGCCCCTTCATTGACGGCCGCAGCCGTAACGTCGACCGACGTGATGCCGGCCAGGGCATGTCCCTGGACCACGTCGATATCGGCCGGAGGCGCGCTGGGTCCTCCGGGGATCAGCGTCATCCCGGAAAATCCCTCCTCGCGATAATATCCTTTCGTGTCCGCAAGAAATTCGCCGGCGAACTCTGAGTTATAGATCCAGCACAGGCGCAGCGAGCCAGGACCCAATCCGGTTGTCGCGGCTCGCGCGCTGCCGCCGGCCGCCAGGGATGCGCAGCAGCCGCCGATAAACCGCCGCCTTCCAATCACGCTGCGCCGGCGCTTCGTTCGGTATACAGGCTGGCGGCATACCGGCTGGCCGGACGCTCCAGGCCCAGGGTGTTGCGCAGCGTGCCGGCCTCATACTCGGTCCGCAGCAGGCCGCGCCGCTGCAATTCCGGCACCACCAGCTCGACGAAATCGTCGAGATTGCCGGGCAGATAATGCGGCATCAGAAGGAACCCGTCGCTGCCATCCCCTTCCAGATACGACTGCATGGTATCCACGATCTCCGACGGCGTGCCGATCAGGGTGAGATGCCCCATGCACGCGGCCAGCCAGCGGCCCAGCTCGACCAGGGAGATCCGCCGCCCGTCACGGACGATGCCGATGCGCTTGCGCTGCGCGATCGCGTCCAGGACCGCGAGTTGCGGCAACGGCGCCTCCGCGTCATGATCCGGCAGGTCGAACTCCGGGCCCATGAACTGGATCGCGAAGCCGCGCGCCTCTACGACGCTGATGGTGGCCTGCACCGCCTCGTATTTCGCCTGCGCCTCCTCGTGCGTGCGTCCGGCGACGCACATCAGTCCGGTCATGATCTTGAGCTGCTCGGGCCGGCGGCCATACTTGGCCATCTTGGACTTCACGCGGGCATAGAATTCCTGCGCATGTTCCAGCGACGTGGCCTTGCCATACATCAAGTCGGCGCGCTCGGCGGCCAGCTCCAGCCCGGTCTCGGACTCGCCGGCCTGGCAGATCACCGGATAGCCCTGCGGCATGCGCGCGATGTTCAACGGCCCGCGCACCTTGAAGAAACGGCCCTTGTGATTGAGGACGCGCATCTTCGACGGATCGTTATAGATACCCGTACCCTTGTCGCGCGGAAAGGCGTCGTCGTCCCAACTGTCCCACAGTCCGAACGCCACATCCATGAACTCGCGCGCGCGCTCGTAACGATCGGTGTTCGATAGCTGTGCATCGAGGTTGTAGTTCAGAGCCTCGCTGGTCATCTGCGAGGTGATCACGTTCCAGCCGGCGCGCCCCTGGCTGATATGGTCGAGCGTCGCGATCCGCCGCGCCAGGTCATAGGGCTGGTTGTAGGTGGTCGAGCCGGTGGCGACGAGGCCGATATGCCGTGTCACCGTCGCCAGGATGCCGAGCAGGGTGATCGGCTCGAAATGCACCACGGTGCTGAGCGAGGACGCCGCCTTCGGGGTCAGGCCGTCATCCTTGATCGAGTAGCCGTCGGCAAGAAAGATGATGTCGAAGCAGCCGCGTTCCGCCGTGCGCGCCAGCGACAGATACATCTCCAGGTCGAGATCCCCCTCGGCCCGTGCTGGCTCGTACTTCCAGGCGAACCGCCCGCCATGCAGGAGAGCCGCCAGGCAGACTTGACGTTTGGCCGAGGACATTTGCAACAACTTTCGGGATGGGATAGGCACGCCGCGACGGATGCAATATCTAGGCCAGGTTAGGCGTTAAAATCCATCAGCTGAAGCGGCCGGATCGTGGCTAGGCTTTGGAACATGACACAGGACATCAGATTGAGACAAGACGCGGTCGACGCCGTCATTGCCGGACTGAAGCAGGCCGGCGTCAGCATCGTCTGCTATCTACCGGACAGTCTGCTGAAGGAGCTGTATCCGGCGCTGGACGCGGATCCCCTCCTGCGCACCATACGCGTCACCAACGAGGGCGAAGGGGCGGCGATCTGCGGCGGCGTGTTCCTGTCCGGCAAGCGAGCAGCGCTGGTGATGGAGAACTCCGGCCTGCGCGCCTCGATCGAGCCGCTGGCACGCATGGGGCTGGGCGCCGGCATCCCGGTCGTCATGCTGATGAGCTACCGCGGCCAGCTCGGCGAGAATAACTGGTGGGCGATCCCGCACGGCATGACCATGCAGCCGCTGCTGGAAGCGATGCGCATCCCCTATCGCATCACCGAGCGGACCAGCGACATCGCCGGCGCGATCAGGGACTGCTTCGCCTGGTCCTACGCCTCGTACTACCACAGCGCCGTGGTGCTCGGCGGAGACATCGTCCGGTGACACGCTACGAATGCATGCAGGCGCTGGCGGCCCGGCTGCGCGACGAGCTGGTCATCCTCTCCCTCGGCGGCAGCGTCGACGAGTGGTACAACGCCGCCCCGCACATGCGCGCCGCCAGCCTGTTCCAGCAGCAGCTCGGCTGCGTGACGCCCCAAGCCTTCGGGCTGGCGGTCGGGCTGCCGCACCGCCGGATCGTCTCGCTCGACACCGATGGCGGCATGATGTTCAACCTCGGCATCCTGGCGACACTCGCCAACGAGCGCCCGGCGAACCTGCTGGTCGTGGTCTGGGACAACGAGTGCTACCAGTCGATCGGCGGGCCGCCCACGCATACCGCCGGCGGCCGCGTCGATATCGCTGCGATCGGACGCGGCGCCGGCCTCGAACACGCCCATACCGCCCGCACCCTGGAAGCCTTCGATGCCCTCTGCGCGGAAGGGCTCTCCACCGCGGCGCCCTTCCTGCTGGTCGCCAAGGTCGCGGCAGGAATGCAGCCAGGGACCGGCCGCAAACATAGTGACGGGCGCGAGGACAAATACATCTTCGTCCGTCACGTCGAAGCCACCGAAGGCGTCGTGATCATGGGTCCCAGTGAGCATAACTAAGTCTGTGAGCATAACTAAGTCTGTGAGCATAACTAACTCTGTGAGCATAACTGACACCCTGCGCCCGCTTTGCATGAACGCCTCGCCAATCTCGGCCGTCGTGCGAAGCTTCCTGGCCTGCCGCCACGCCCTGCTGATCGACGGACGCTGGACCGAGAGCGCGGACGGGCAACGCCTGCCCAGCATCGATCCCGCGACCGGCGCGTCCCTTTCGTCCCTGGCCGCCGGCGGCAGCGTCGACATCGACCGCGCCGTCACCGCCGCGCGCCGCGCCTTCGAGGCACCGGCCTGGCGGCTGATGACGCCCTCCGCGCGGGGACGGCTGCTATGGAAAGTCGCCGAGCTGATCGAGGCCCATCTCGACGAGCTGGCCGAGCTGGAAAGCCTCGACAACGGCAAGACCCTGGCCACCGCGAAGCTGGGCGAGATCCCCGCCGCCGCAGAGCAGTTCCGTTTCTATGCCGGCTACGCCACCAAGATCACCGGCAGCACGATCCCGACCTCGATTACCATGCAGGGTCCGGGCAGGCGCATCCACGCCTACACGGTGCGTGAGCCGATCGGCGTGGTCGGCGCCATCACGCCCTGGAACTCGCCGCTGCTGATGGCGGCGATGAAGCTGGCGCCAGCCCTGGCCTGCGGCTGCACCGTCGTGCTGAAGCCGGCCGAGGACACCTCCCTCACCGCGATCCGGCTCGGCGAGCTGCTCATGCAGGCCGGCCTGCCGGACGGCGTCGTCAATATCGTCACCGGCCGTGGCGAGGAGGCCGGCGCGGCATTGGCGGCCCATGGCGGCGTGGACAAGCTCACCTTCACCGGCTCGACCGCCACCGGCCGCGCGATCGTCGGCGCCGCGCGCGGCAACCTCAAGAAGCTCACCCTGGAGCTCGGCGGCAAGTCGCCGGCGATCATCCTGGCCGATGCCGCCCTCGATCGCACCATACCCGGAGTGGCGCGCGGCATCTTCAACAACGCCGGCCAGGTCTGCGTCGCCGGCTCGCGCCTCTATGTCGCCCGCGCGCTGCATGACCGCTTCGTCGCCGACCTCGCCGCCCACGCCGCCGGCCTGCGTCTCGGACACGGCCTCGATCCGGACAGCCAGATGGGTCCGCTGGTCAACACGGCTCAGGCCGGGCGCGTCGCGGGGCACGTCGAAGGCGGCCGGCAGCAGGGCGCGGAACTGGTCACCGGAGGCAGGCTTCTCGGCCCGAACCGGACCTTCTTCGAACCGACGGTGATCACCCGCACCACGCCGGACATGCGGCTGATGCGCGAGGAGATCTTCGGCCCGGTGGCCTGCGTCACCCCGTTCGACGACGTGGACGAAGTCCTGGCGCTGGCCAACGACAGCGATTACGGGCTCGCGGCCAGCGTCTGGACCGAGAGCCTGAGTGCCGCCCATGGGTTGACCCATCGCCTGCGCGCCGGCACGGTCTGGATCAACTGTCATTCCTATTTCTCGCCGGAACTGCCCAAGGGCGGCCATCGGCAGTCCGGCTGGGGCACCGAGAACGGGGCGCCCGGACTGGATAATTATCTGGAGAACAAGACCGTATGCGCCGTGGTCTGAGCGAGAGAACCCCGACATGAGCCAAGCCGAAACGATGCGGATCGACACGCTCACGCCGCCGCGCGACTGCAGCTTCACGCCCAGTGACTGGCAGGTGCTGGCGCGCTGCTGGTTCCCGATCGCCCTATCGAGGGAACTGGAGGCGGCGCCGAAAGCCGTCCGGCTGCTCGACGAGCGGCTGGTGGTCTATCGCGCCGGCGACCGCATCGTGGTGGCGCGCGACCTGTGCATCCATCGCGGCGTGCCGCTCAGCATCGGCTGGGTCGAGGGCGAGGATATCGTCTGCCGCTATCACGGTCTCCGCTTCGGGCCGGACGGCGCTTGCCGCGCCATCCCCTCCGAACCCGGCGCAATCCCTACAACGCGCATGAAAATCGTGGTCTTTCCGGTCCAGGAGCGCTACGGCCTGATCTGGACCAGCCTCGACCCCGACGCCGATTCTGCCACGCTGCCGGTATTCCCGCTCTGGGACAACCCCGGGTTCGAGCAGATCCTGCCGCCGTCGATGGACATCGCCGGGGCCGCGGGCCGCCAGTGCGAGGGCTTCCTCGACGTGGCCCACTTCGCCTGGGTGCATCACGCGACCTTTGCCGACCCCGACAACCCGGTGGTGCCCAACTATGCCGTGCGCTGGAACGACGATGGCACCTTGGTCAGCGACTATATCAGCGATGTCGCCAACATCCCGCACGGCACGATGCCCGCTTCGCCGATACCGGTTGACTTCCTGTGGCGTCGGCTGTTCGAGGTGCAGTTCCCGTTCTTCCCGCGCCTGACGATCTTCTTTCCCAATGATAGGCAGTTGTGCCTGTTCAACTGCGCCTCGCCGGTATCGGCACGAATGACCCGCCTGTTCGTGCCGATCGCGCGCAACTTCGATCAAGGTAGCGATCTCGAGCCGGTCTACGCATTCAACCGCCAGGTCTTCGACGAGGACCGCGTCATCGTCGAGACTCAGCATCCGGAGGACCTGCCGCTAGACCTGATGCAGGAGGCGCATATCAAGGCCGACCGCGCGTCGATCGCCTACCGTCAGGGACTGCGCAGGATGGGACTGGGACGCTCCTACACGAGCTAGTATCCTTACGGATCCAGATTAGATTTCATTCAACTGTCATCCATAGCGCGTCTACATCGCTATAAGTGACCGGAAATAGAATCAAGATCTTCAGGATAAACGGGATGGAAGCAGGGTCGAACTTGACACTTGGCCGTCGTAAGCTTTTGGCGGCAGCAGGTCTCGGATCAGGAGCTCTCATAGCTACTTCCTTCACCGTCCCTGGCGATGCACAGACCATCCCGCTTCTCAACCCAAGAAACGGAACCTTGACGCCGCCGGTGACGGGGCTGCATCTCCAATTCGGTGCGGATGCGTCATCCGAGGTGATCGTGTCCTGGCACACGCTGCGACCAGTCAGAAATCCTCGTGTGATACTTGGGACTCTCGATGGCGCACTGCTGCAAGTGCAAGATGCCCATCAGGTAAGTTATACCGATGCGAAGTCGGGACAGGCCGTCTACGCCTACCACGCAGCCTTTGGCCAACTTCAGCCTGCTTCCAGCCATCTTTATGCAGCCGTGCATGAAGGCGCGACCCCAGAGTTCGGCACATTCACGACAGGTCCGCGCGGTCGCGCGCCGTTCACCTTCACCAGCTTTGCAGACCAGGGCACGCCCACTGTCGGGAAACCATTCGTGCCGCCAGCGGGTGTCACGCTCCCGGAGCCGGTGTTCGTGAACGACAATCTCGGTTCGCCGGCGGGCGGAGACACGACGCTCGGAGTTGAGCAGGTGGAGCCGCTGTTCCATATCTTCAGCGGCGACTTCTGCTACGCGAACCTGTCCACAAATCGGGTGCGAAGCTGGTGGGATTTCTGGGCGAACAACTCACGCAGCGCGCGCAACCGACCCTGGATGCCGTGCCCGGGGAATCACGAGAACGAGCTGGGAAACGGGCCGATTGGTTATCAGGCCTACCAGACCTATTTCTCGGTTCCGCCGGCGTCAGGCCAGACCGCCGTGACACGCGGACTCTGGTATGCCTACACCGTCGGCTCGGTAAGGGTGGTCAGCATCGCCAACGATGACGTCTGCTATCAGGATGCCGGCAATTCCTACGTGCGCGGCTACTCGCACGGTGCACAAAAGGCTTGGCTGGAGCAGGAACTGGCGACCAGCAGGGCAAATCCCGAAATCGACTGGATCGTGGTGAGCATGCATCAGGTCGCCATCTCCACCGTCAACTTTTTCAACGGCGCGGATCTGGGAATCCGCCAGGAGTGGTTGCCCCTGTTCGATCGCTATGGTGTGGACCTGGTGGTTTGCGGGCATGAACATCATTACGAGCGCACCCATCCGATCCGCGGCCAGGAAGCGAACGAGACCCTGACGCCTATTCCTACGGCGTTCAACAACGCCGTCATCGATACCACCAAGGGCACGGTGCACATGATTATCGGTGGAGGCGGCACCTCAGCTCCATCGAACACACTCTTCTACGATCCGCCGCAATGCAGGGTGATCGTCGCGGTAGGTGAGCCAAATCCGGTGACCGGAGCGCGGCCACCCGTCTACGTGACAGAATCCGCACCCTGGTCGGCGGTCAGGAACGCAGCCCAGGCCTATGGCTTCGCGAAATTCAGCGTTGATCCCGGATCGCAGCCCGGCGGCCTGACTACGATGACGGTGACCTACTACGACGTCCTGGGAGTAGGCGGGCAGTTGGCAGAATTCGAGACGTTCGTGCTGCAACGACCTCGCCGCGACTAGGTGTTCGAAGTCGTCAGCAAACCCGGCGCGGTGCAGTCCCGGCGCGGTGCAGTCATGGTCATTTATCCGTAATCTGGTCCGGACCGCGTATGGCGGCGACGTCCTGCGCGGCGACCTTGTCCGTCCAGTGGTTGCCGAAATGCGTGCGGACGTAGCTGACGACCGAAGCGATCTGGACGTCGTTCAGCATGGTGCCGAGCCATGGCATGCCGCCCTCGCCGTTCAGCACGACGTAGACGGGATAACCGGCATTCTGCAGCTTCGCGTTGCCGGCCAGCGCCGGGATGGCGGCAGCACCGATGGCGCCCCTCGCATTGGCCTGGTGGCAGCCCTGGCAGACCTGGGTATAGATCACCTGGCCGTCGATGCTGGTGGTGCTGGCGCCGGCGACGTTCGCCGCCGCGTCGGCGTTGGCCGTCCGCGCGGGCAGCAGCGCCAGCCCGGCCATCGGCAGCAGCGCCAGGGCCGCTGGAAAGGGCCGCCTCATGCCGCGCTGACCGCGCGCTGGTGCAGTTGCGTGATCGCCGCCACCGAGGACAGGATCGCGCCCTCCTGCCAGCAGCCGACATGGGAGGCGTGCTCGCCGGCCAGCACCAGGCGGTTGTCCATCGTCGTCATCGCCTTGTAGTGCGTGCGGCGGGTCTCCTCGCTCCATTCCGAGCAGCAGCCCAGCGTCCAGGGCATCCGGCTCCACGCCACGCCGATGCCGTTGGAGAATTCCTCCCGATACTGCCTGTGCAGCACGCTGCCCTGCTTGAGCGCCGCCTCGACCCGCTCGGCCGGCGTCATGCCGGAGAACGCGTAGGCGGCGGGGCCGAACATATAGCCGCCGAGCAGCACGCCGGGACCGTCGGCGAAGTAGTTCGTGCTCGGATACGAGATCTGGCTGATCGGCTGGTCGGTGAAGCTGATGCCGCCGTAGATCTGCTCGTCCTGCTCCCAGAAGCGGCGCTTGAACTCGAGTCCGATCTTGACCGAGGAGACGTACGGCACCGCCTGGATCGCCGCAAGCATCGGGCCGCCGGCCTGCACTTCGATCTCGGCCAGCACCGGCAGAGGAATGGTGCAGACGCAGTAATCGGCGTGGGCTTCTTGGACGCCGCCGCTGCCCTGGCGGTCGACGTAGGTCACGGTGACGCCGCCGCCATCCTGCGCGATCTTGGTGACCTTGACGTTGTGCGTGACGAGATCGTCGACATGCTTGGAAAAACCGCGGCCGATCATGTCCATGCCGCCGACCGGCTGGAACATGATCGTCTGCGTCTCGTAGTTCATGTGGAACGAGAGCCACTGCCACAGGCCGGACTTCATGATCGCCGCCCGCCCGAGCGGCTGCGACGGGGTCGGCGCGCCGTCGGGGCCAGCGGTCGGCTTCTTGTCGTAGCCGCGGCGCAGCGAGACCATCTCGCTGCCCGAATAGCCGTAGTTCTTGTCGAGCAGGCCCCAGCCCTTCATCGCCGCCAGCAGGTCGTGCTGCTCGTCGGCGCTGATCGGCTGGTCGAGCTTGTTCTGGTTGATCGCCTTGGCGAGCAGCTCGGCGGTGTAGCCGGTGAAGTCGGTCATCACGTCGCGGTAGCGCTGCGGCCGGCCGCCGAAGCTGTCGCTGTTGTGCAGGTAGGTGTTGTGGTTGAGCTCGATGAACGGCTCCAGCTTGACGCCGAACAGCTTGCAGTAATGCAGCAGGCCCTGGTGGTGGTAGGGGATGCGCCAGGGGCCGGGATTGAGATAGTTGCCCGGCGAGAAGCCGACATGCTGGGTGGCACCGCCAAGCTCGGTCAGGGTGTCGCCGCCGCGTAGCGTGAAGTTACGGCCGCCGGAGCGGTTCTGGTATTCGAGCACGCGCACGCTGTAGCCGGCCTTTCGCAGTTCGTAGGCGGCCAGCAGCCCGGCCAGGCCGGCGCCCAGCACCAGCACGGTGGTGCCCTTGCGCGCGCCGGACAGCGACGGCGCGCCGGAGAAGTCGGTGCCGGCCGCGTGACCGAGCTGCGTCATGGCCTGGTAGGCCGTCATGCTGCCCGCGGCCGCGCCGATCCGCATCAACAACTGCCGGCGGGTCGGTTCCAGGATGCCCATTCGGTTCAACGCACATGCTCCAAGCCGGACGGCCATGACGGTCCCGCGGCAAATAAGGCTAGGACGACCGGCAAGTTGGCGTCAATCCGCACTTCGTGCAGTCATTTGCATTCTATAGATGCAATATAGTCGTGTCCGATTGTCGAACTGGCGGGTTTTGCTTCATGTGCATGCAGTTTCGCATCAGTCCGCAACGACCATAACGCAACCTCGGGTTTGGCGATCGAGTTCGGCCACCGGATCGACCCGCCGGTGCGTGAAGCTGGTCAGACCAATTTCGATCGCTTTCTGCACGTTCTACGTGCTCGCAAGCCAGATACCGCCTGTTATTTATTCACATGCATAGTCATGATGCTGTGCGTGTTGCGGCTTTTTTGTCGCAGAACATAATTTTGCTACAACAACGTGCAATTTAAGCTTGCCTAACCTGGCCCAGTCCTGCGTGCTCGCAGCATGAAGGACGGTCCGATGGTGGCGCGGAAGCCGTTGCAAGGGTCGTCCGACCACATGGAAAGAAACGAATGCAGCGCACGTGGATCGATTACGGACAGCGGCCGGCTTCCGGCGAGCCCGGACAACGTCGTTTGAGGACGGACGGCTGGCGGCGTGTCCTGCTGATGACCGCGTGTCCGGTAGCACTTGCGGCTGGCGCGATCGTGGCCGGCGTGCTCCCGGCCCAGGCCCAGACCGACACGACGGCACCCGCCGCGAGCGCCCCAGCCGTTAGCGCCCCAGCTGTCGGTGCCCCAGCCGCAAGTTCATCGAAGACCATGGCGGCATCCGGCGCCGCTGTCGCGGCGAGCAGCACCACGCCCGGCGGCCCCGGCAGCTCCGGCGCCGGCGCCGCGGTGCCAGCCGCCGCGGACCAGGGCGAGAGCGTGATCGTCACCGGCACCCGAAGCCTCAACCGCAAGGCGCGCGACAGCACCAGCCCGATCGACGTCATCACCGCCGCCACGTTGCGGCGCTCCGGCCAGGTCAACCTCAGCGATCAGCTAACCAAGACCGACCCCTCGATCGACATCAAGACCGAGGGCTCCGACACCGCGGCGCTGACCGCCAACATCATCCTGCGCGGCCTCAACCCGAACGACACCCTGATCCTGCTCGACGGCATCCGCCGGCATCCGACCTCGAACATCTCGGCGGATGCCGGTCCCGAGCAGGGCTCGACCGCGCCGGACATCAACATGATCCCGGCCGCCGCGATCGACCACATCGAGGTGCTGAAGGACGGCGCCGCCGCGCAGTACGGCTCCGACGCCGTCGCCGGCGTGGTCAACATCATCACCAAGAAGACCGACCACGGCCTGAACGCCAGCGCAGAGACTGGCGTCGACCCCATCGACAACGATGGCAACGGCTTTCTGTATCAGCTCGACGCCGATGGCGGCTTCGCCTTCGGCAATGACGGCTACGTCCATCTGGGCGGCCAGCTCTATCACCATGACTTCTTCGTCTCGCCCACGGTCGACGACCGCACGTCGGCCTTCAAGCCGACCGCCACCGAGCTCGGCTACGGCTTCATGCCGCAGAACGCTCCCGAGCCCAGCGACTCCAACAAGATCCTCGGCATGCCGGAGGAGACCCGCGAGACGCTGAGCATCGCCGCCGGCGAAACCTTAGTGCCCGACCTGTTCGGCGGGCTGGCCGGCTACAGCCTGATCACCTACGGCCACCGCCATTCCGAGGGCTACGAGAACTGGCGCACGCCGGACAAGCTGCCGACGCTCTACCCGTTCGGCTTTTCGCCGCGCGAGACCGACGAAGAGAACGACTATGCCGCGACACTCGGGCTGAAGGCCGACGACGTCTTCGGCTTCCATGCCAACATCAGCACCACCTACGGCAACGACGAGACCGACATCGGCAACAAGAACACCGGCAACCCAGGTTTATTCGCCGGAGACACGACGCCGGGCGATCCGGACTTCGGCAGCTCCGGCTACACGCCGGAAAAGGTGCTGGCGCAGACGCAGCGCACCGGCCAGTGGACCAACAACATCGACTTCACCAAGCCGGTGACGGTGTTCGGCCTCCCGCTCAACGTCGCCTTCGGCGGCGAGAACCGGGTCGACATCTACAAGCTCGGCGCCGGCGACCCGGCCTCGTACGAGGAGGGCGGCACCCAGGGCTTCGCCGGCCTGCGGCCGCAGAACGCCGGCAACTTCTACCGCGACGTGTATGCCGCCTACATCGACCTCGACGTCCATCCGCTGCCGAAGTGGGACCTCGATTTCGCCGGACGGTTCGAGCACTACACGGACTCCGGAAATACCGAGAACGGCAAGATCTCGACCCGCTACGACTTCACCCGCCGGTTCGCCATACGCGGCACGGTCAGCAACGGCTTCCGCGCGCCGACGCTGGCGGAGGAGCATTTCAGCGCGCTCAACGTCGGTCCCACCAGCGCCAGCGGCGATCTCCCGGTGGACTCCGCCGCGGCTCGCTCGCTCGGCGCCGTGCCGCTGAAGCCGGAACGTTCCACCAATGCCTCCGGCGGCGTGGTGCTGGAGCCGATCCGCAACCTCAGCGTCACCGTCGATGTCTACCAGATCAACATACGCGACCGCATCGTCGGCGCCGGCGGAGTGACCGGCCAGGCTGCCTTGGACGCGATCAAGTTGACCGGCACCACGATCGCCGCCGGCGTGCCGGTCGACGAGGTCTCGGCCGACTATTTCGCCAACGGCGCCAGCACGCGGACCCAGGGTGCCGACGTCGCCGCCGACTATTTCTCCAACTTCCGGGAGTACGGCACCGTCAACTGGACCCTGGCGCTCGACCTCAACCGCACCCGGCTGCACCATCTCGGGATCGACAGCCAGGGCCAGCCGTTCCTGACCGCCCAGGGCGCCGGCTACATCACGACCGCCTCGCCGCGCAGCAAGCTGATCCTCGACGCGTTCTGGAAGATCAGCAAGTTCGACGTCAACCTCCGCTGGACCCGCTGGGGACAGACCACCGCGTTAGAGCAATACGCGGACCTGGCGCCGCCGGCGCTACAGTTCTCGGGCAGCCAGTTCCTCCAGTTCGACCAGACGCCGGTGTGGCTGACCGACCTCGAGATAGGCTACCAGATCACGCCGCACTGGCACATCGCGGTCGGCGGCTCCAACCTCTTCAACATGCAGCCGCGCCTGGAGCCGGCCGAGGTCGCCTACGTCAATGTCTCGCACTTCGACCAGACATCGCTGCAGATCCCGCTCACCGGCGGGTTCTATTACGGCCGCCTGAACTACGCGTTCTGAGCCTGACCATCATCCACTGGAACAATCGGGGCCGGATCGATCGGGGATGGTCCGGCCCCCGACCGCGACTGCATCAGGAAGTGCGAGGCGGTTGCGGCACTCATCGCGCGGGCGACCAGCCAGCCCTGGGCGGCCTCGCATCCCATGTCGTTGATCAGCCGCCACTGCTCCTCGGTCTCGCAACCCTCCGCGATGGTATGCAGATCGAGCAGGTGGGCCAGGTCGACGATCATGCCGAAGAACCTGTCCATCTTCGGGTTGGTCCCGAGCAGGGCGACGAAGCTGCGGTCGATCTTCACCGTGTCCACCGGCAGTTTCTGCAGGTAGGACAGGGAGGAATATCCCGTTCCGAAATCATCGACGGCGATCGACACGCCGAGTGCGCGCAGGCGTTGCAGCTCGCCGATCGCCGCCTGGTCGAGCAGCGCGCTCTCGGTGATCTCGATGCAGACGGCACCGGGAGGCACCTCCTCCCGCAGCAGGAGGTCGGCGAGAAAGCTGCTTAGCCTGTCCCCGGAAAGCTGGTAGGCGGAGACATTGAAGGAAATGATCAGCCCGCTGTCGATGCGGCGCCACTCGCGTATCTGGCGGATGGCGCTGTCCATCACCCAGAAGCCGATCCGGGTGATCAGGCCCGCCTCTTCCGCGCGCGGGATGAACTCGGCCGGCGACACCCAGCCTCGCTCCGGATGGCACCAGCGTATCAGCGCCTCGAAGCCGTAGACGCTGCGCGCCGGCACCGTGACCAGCGGCTGGTAGTGGATCTCCAGCTCGTCATTCTCCAGGGCGCGAAACAGGTCCTGCTCGATCTGCATGTGGCTCAGGACTACTGCGCGAAAGGTCGGCTCGAAGGTCATGGTGCGGCTGCCGCCCTGGCGCTTGGCCGCATACATCGCGCTGTCGGCGGAGCGCATCAGGTCGTCGGCGCCGGTGATGGTGGAACAGGCGACGCCGATGCTCGCGGTCGCATGATGGGGCTGCCCCTCCAGCAGGAAGGGCCGCGCCAGTTCCCGGACCAGGACCCCGGCCAGCGCCTCGGCCTCCTGCTGCTCGGCCCCGGGCCAGAACAGGATGAACTCGTCTCCGCCAAGGCGGCTGACGACGCTGCCCGCCGGCACCATCGAGCGCAGGCGCGCCGCCACCTGGACCAGGATCGCGTCGCCGGCGACGTGACCGAAGGAGTCGTTGATCGTCTTGAAGCGGTCGAGATCGAGGAACAGCAGGGCGGCCGGGTGCTTCCTGGCATCGAGGCGCCATTCCTCCATGTGCGCTTCCAGCGTCCGGCGATTTGAAAGCCCGGTCAGCGGGTCATAGGCCGACAGATGCGCGAGTTGCGCCTCCGCCTGGCGCTGATGCTGCTCGGCCTGCACGATCATGGTGACGTCCACCAGCGTGACGAGCGTTCCGTCCACGGTTCCGTTCGGGGTGCGGTACGGCAGGATACGCAGCAGGTAATGGGTGACGCCGTCGTCGCGCATGAGCCGGCGCTCCAGCGGCTCCAGCGTGGCGAGGACCTGCCGGACATCGTCGCGCAGCGAGACATAGTTCAACCGGCTCGTGATGTCGGTGATCACCCGCCCCACATCGCCGGGAAGCAGGTTGTAGATGCTCGCCACCGCCGGGGTGAAGCTGCGGATGACGAGACGGGTATCCAGGAAGACCGTCGCGACCTGGACGCTGTTGAACAGGTTCAGCAGGTCGGTATTGTTGGTGTCCAGCTGCTCGACCTTGGCGGCCAACTGGGTGTTGACCGCCAGCAGCTCCTCGTTCATCGCGTGGATCTCCTCTTTCGAGGTCTCCAGCTCCTCGGTGGTCGAGTGAAACTCGTCGAGCATGGAATGCAAGGTGTCGTTGGCGTTCCTCAGCATCTCCAACGCCACCCGATGCTCACGCCTGACGAGTTGGAGCTGCTCGCGCGTATTGCGCAATTCGCCCGCGAGGGGACCCTCGGCCTGCGCGGGGGGATCATACGCCTGATGCCGGGCCTCGATGATGGTTTCCGCCTCAGCGGTTCCTATACGGACCTGCTCCCGTGGACCGGATGTCTCGATTGCGAGTGGCGGCAGATCCGGCATTCTCATCTTCTCGTTGTGGCGCAAGACCTTCATCCGTCACGTCGACGGAACTACAGCATCTTGCCAATGACTATCACGGGGAAGTCGGTCGATTGGATGCAGTCCAGGCACATTCCAACAATGAGACGATTCTTGCCTGTTGTGATGATGCTCTTCCTGCATCTCAGTGCCTCGCCACGGCGACCACGATCTCGACCACGATCAGCACGACGATGGCGAACTCCATCAGCGCCGCCCGTCCGCCGGATGCCTCTTCATAGAGTGCGGCATAGGTGTCGCGTATGATGGCGAGCTTGCGGTCCACCGCCGCGCTGACCAGGCTCACGCGGAAAAGATCCAGCGCCGCGGTGTAGATCCTCGCCAGATACACGTCCTCGGTGACCTGCATCGCGTTGTCCACCTTTTCGGTCAGCTCGGTGACTTCCGCGACCATCGTGTACAGGCGCCGGGCCAGCCCCGCGAACCGGCGCGAGGACATCAGGCCGCTGGTCCTTCGCGTGGTCTCCACCAGGCCGTACATGCGCGGCAGCTCGTCGTCGAGCAGCTCGTCATAGTAGCGCATCTCGAGCAGCTGGGCGTTGGCCACCTCCAGCACGTCCAGCACGTCGAGGTCTCCGCGCGGCTCGTAGATGAACGCGCGGTCCCAGGTGAGCACGACGAGATCGTCGGTATAGTAGGAGAACTGCTTGCGCAGCAGGTCCTGCCGGGCGCCCTCCGATAGCCCCCGCCGGTCGCCGGAGAGCAACGGCACCAGGTCCAGTTGATCGAGGATGTCGACGGCGAGCACCGGCCTGTCGAACGACCGCACCAGGCCCACGATATAGTCCTCATCGAGCCTGGACGGCGTCGTCGGTTGCAGCGACGCGGTGGGCCGCTCCAGCGCCGCGTCGAGCAGACGGAGCAGTTGCGCGGTCAGGCCGCTCCACAGGGCCTGATCGATGTCCGGGCCGACAAGCCGGTTGATCTCGTTCAGCAGATCGGAGAATTCGGTCCAGCTCAGCGCCTCGGCGGGGATGCCGAGCGCCAGCGTCAGCACGCCGAAGTCATACAGCCGCGCCGTCACCCGGGCGCCGACCGGCCCGCGCGGAAGCTCCAGCTGGACCGGATCCAGAACCAGCATGAGCGGCGGCACATCATAGGCGATGGCTTTGGGCGAGGTGTCGCTCAGGCGCTTGCGCGCGCTCCCGGCCCCGGGGCGGGCACTCCAGATCGCCTCGGCGCGGACGAGGTCGATGGCGTAGGCGACGTCGAACAGGCGGTAGGCGATGACCTCGCCGGCCATGACGCGCAAGCTCTCCAGACCATTCACCGAACCCACCTCCATCGTCTCGTCTCTCGCCTTGGCAACAGGGCGTAGCACGGATAATCCGAACGATACCGATTTGGACCTTGAAGGAACAATACGGACGTCCATATTAATCGGACCGTGGCTCATTTTAGCCGCTTCGAGGAACACGTCCATGACCCAGTCCGCAAGCACTCCCGTCGTCCTGATCACCGGCGCCCTCACCGGCATCGGACGCGCCACCGCCATTGCCTTCGCTCACGAAGACGCTCGCATCGCCGCCGCCCAGGGGCGCGCTCGCATCGTCGTCTCCGGCCGACGCGACGAAGCCGGACTTGCCCTGGCCAACGAGCTGCGCGACCTTGGCGTGGAAGCCGAGTTCGTCCATGCCGACGTCCGCCACGAGGACGACGTCCGCAACCTGGTCGATCGCACCATCGCCCGCTTCGGGCGCCTGGACGCCGCTGTCAACAACGCAGGCACCGAAGGCACACCCGGCCCGATCGCCGAACAATCGACAGACAGCTACAACGCCGTCTTCGACAGCAACGTGCTCGGCACGCTGCTGAGCCTGAAGCACCAGTTGCGCGTGATGCAGCCCCAGGGCAGCGGCAGCATCATCAACCTGTCCTCGGTCCTCGGCAAGATCGGCATCGCCGGCGCCGCCGTCTACACGGCCAGCAAGCACGCGGTCGAAGGCTTGACCAAGGCGGCTGCCCTGGAAGCCGCGGCCTTCGGCGTGCGCGTCAATGCCGTCGCTCCCGGTCCGGTCGAGACCGAGATGCTGAACCGCTTCACCGGTGGCAATGCCGAGGCAAAGGCCGGCTTCCTCGGAACGATGCCGCTCAAGCGCGCGGCGACATCCGAGGAGATCGCCCAGACCATCCTGTTCCTCGCCTCGGACAAGGCGCCCTACATTACCGGACAGTCCATCGCCGTCGATGGCGGCAAACTGGCCGGATAGTCACTCTATCAAGAGGGGCAGACCATGACCACGAAGTCGATAACAGCCCGGCGCGGATCATCCGATCACGATCGAGCGCAATCCGGCACGGATCGTGGTGACCGTTCGGCGAACGCCGCCTGAACCTACGAGGACGCCCATGCGGCGGTCGCCGAGATCAACGATCATCTCGCCTTCTATCCTGATCGGGTCGATGGAATAGAAGAACAGCTCCTAGCCTGAAGGAGCCATGGCTCCCATATGTTGCTGGGTCAGAGGAGGCCGGAATGGCAGACGGATCTACACGGGGATTGCCGCATGTCGCGGGCACGGTAGAGGCGGTGATGAACTACCTCGCGCCGATCGGCGACAAGCCGCATACTTATAACTACGAACCACCACCCGGCGTGCCCAGGCAGAATTTCGCCGAGGATGCGCGCCGCGTATCGATCACCGATCTCCGCCACAGCGAGGCGGAGTTCACGCTGGACCGGCATGGCTTTGCGTCCGCACGTCATCGCAGCCGCGAGCAGGACTTCGCGGACGACGAGCTGATACGCAGGAACTACTATTCCGAAAGCGAAGCCCTGATCGGTGAACTTCTCGGCGCGGACCGTGTGCTGACCTTCGATCACACCATACGCCGGCGCATACCCGGCCAGCCGGACCATCACAGCGGCCAGCGCCAGCCGGTCGCGCGCGTGCATGTCGACCAGACCGACCTGTCGGGCCGGGAGCGCGTCCGCCGCCATCTCCCCGAAGAGGCCGACAAGCTGCTCGCCGGACGCGTGCGCATCGTCAATCTGTGGCGGCCGATACGCGGACCCGTGCTCGACCGGCCGCTGGCCATGGCCGACGGCAGCAGCATCGCACCGGACGACCTGGTGGCGACCGACCTGCTCTATCCGAACCATACCGGCGAGACCTATTCCGTGACCTACAACCCGGCACACCGCTGGTACTACTGGTCCGAGATGCAGCCCGACGAGGTGTTGCTGCTCAAATGCTACGACAGCCTGCTGGACGGCCGCACGCGCCTGTCCCCGCACAGCGCCTTCGTCGACCCGCGCGTGGACGACACCTTGCCGCCGCGCCAGAGCATCGAGCTGCGCGCCCTGGTGTTCGGCGGCTGACCGGACCCTACGAGGTCGAGGCTCCTGCCCTGGCAGCGGCCTCGACCTCGACGAGCCGGCCGGTCGCGACATCGTAGATATAGCCGTAGATCGGGATCGATCCCGGCACCAGCGGGTGCGACCGGATGCGTCCCACATCCTCGGTGACGCTGCCGGCAAGATCGCCGATGGTGTGCCATTTCACGAAGCGCCCATGCACGCTGCCGGGGTCCTGCCCGTGATCATGCCAGCCTGCCGTGATCATGCCAGCCTGGGCGTCGATGGTGGCGGTCTCCAGGCTCTGCTCCAGCAAACCGCCGACGAACGCGCAAAATTGCAGGGTACAGCCGAACCGGCTATGGTTGTCGCAGCGGCGCGCGGCCACGGCCAGATCTGTCGAGTTCAAAGTCCAGTAGCGGATCAGGTCGGTTTTGCTGGTGGGGCGAGCAAGCTTGGCATCAAGCAAAGCACCGCCGGGAATAGTCACCAGCAAAGCTACGCTGTCGAGTTTCGGCAAGCGCTTGAGAAGGGTACCGGGCGTGCCACTATCCCCTTGCAGAAAGGCCCGCACGACACCGGCCTCAATGCGGAACTCCTGCGCGCATGCATCAATAATTTGGTTTATGACCCTCAGTGCGAAGCGAGGCTCCGCCACCGAGCAGCTCGATGAAGGAACGGCGATCGGATGATTGCAAGGCAGAGCTCCCGACGCTGATTGCACGGGTCGTCGGACGGCCTGCTGATAAAGCCTGTCGATGACCATGCTATTACAGAAACCGAAAGGTCTCAGGACGTGCAGCATATTGTTGCTGCACATCCCGCCTCGGTTTCAGCCGCCGCCTGCCCGATCCAGCACGGCAATGGCGCCCTCCCAGGGCACGGAACCGACATGCTGCACCCTCCGGAACTCGACCTGGGGATCGTAGCGTGGCACCCCTTCCAGCAGCTCGCGGGCCTCCAGCCTTCCGGTTGCAGCCAGCAGGTCCGCTTCCGCCACGATGGTGTCATGCCGGCTCTCGGCCAGCGATACCTGGGCGGCGCGCAGATTTTCATCGGCGATGAGCACGTCGAGCGTGCTGCGCAGACCATAGCCATATTCGAGCTGATAACCGCGCAGCGCCGTCGTGGCCGCCTGGACCTGTGCCTCGTTGGCCCGTGTCGCGGCCAGGCCCGCCCGCATCCGGCTCCAGGCGATCGACACGGCTTGCGTCGCTTGTCGCGCGGCGGCGCAAGCGGCCTGCAGGTCGGCCTCGTTGCGGTCCTTCGCCTGCCGGACCTGGGACTGCACCAGACCGCCGGTGATCAGCGGCACGGTCAAGGTCACCAGTCCCGTCGCTTCCTGGTCATAGTCACGGCTGCGAAAAACCGCCGCCGGCCCGACATAGCCGAACGAGCCTTCCAGCCCGATCATCGGCGCCCCCGTCGCGCGCGCGGATGCGACGTCCGCCTGCGAGGCTTGCGCTGTCAGCAGGCTCTGCCCCAGCGAAGGGTTGGCGGCTGCGGCCAGGGTGTTGGCTTCATCCAGCGTTCCGGGCAGACCCGGCAGGGTGCCCGGCTCGACCAATGTTGCCGGCCACACCCCGGTTGCCGCCCGGTAGTTGGCGCGGCTCGCCTCCAGTTGCGCCTCGGCATCGGCCAATGATGCCGCCGCCGCCTGTCGCTGCGCCTCGGCCTGGGCCACGTCGGTGCGCGTCACCTGCGCCCCCAGGTTGAAGCGCGCGGTGGTTTCACTGACCTGCCGTGCCAGGGTCTGGAGATCCGCGCGACGGGTAGACAGGATGTCCTGGTCCCGCAGCACGTCCATGTAGCCCAGGATGACCGACTGGAACGTCTGCGCCTCCACCAGACGCAACCCCTGCTGGCCTGCCTGCGCGCGCGCGTCCGCGGCACGCACCGCGCTCGCCACACGGCCTCCGGTGTAGAGCGGCTGGTTGACCGTCAGCAACGCCTCCGCGTCGTTCGTCTCGATCGTCCCGGCGCCATAGTCGTAGCTGGCAAAAGCCCCCTTCTGGTATCCCGCATTGGCCGTGGCCGTCACCACCGGACGCCAGCCCGTTCGCGCCTGCACCGAATTCTCGTCGGTGGCGCGCAGGGTTGCCTGCTGACCGCGCAAGGTCGGGTTGCTGCGATAGGCCAATGTCAGCGCGTCCTGCAACGTCTCGGCCCGGGCGATCCCGACCGGAATGGCAAGCAGGCAGGCTATAATCCACGCGATCCTATTCATAACGCAGCGCCCGGGCCGGCTCGGATCGTGCAACACGCCAGACTTGGCCGGCAACCGTCAGGACCGAGATCGCCAGCGCCGCTATCGTCACGGCTGCGAAGTAGAGCGGCGACAGTCCGATCCGCTGGTCGAACCCGGCCAGCCAGCCACGCATCACCGCCCAGGCGATCGGCCAGGCGATCAGGTTGGCCAGCAGCACCGGCCGGACGAACTGGCCCACCAGCAGCAGCAGCACGTCCCGCGTGGATGCACCCAGCACCTTGCGTATGCCGATCTCCTTTACACGACGCGCCGTGTTGAAGGACGCCAATCCATAGAGCCCGACGCAGGCGATCGCGACCGCCAGCACCGCACCGACCGAAAACAGACGCGCCCGCTGCTGATCCGGCTGGTAGTAATCGGCCAGCCGCTCGTCGGCGGTTTTCGCCATGAACGGATTATCGGGCGCCACCGTCTGCCATGCCGCACCGAGGCGCTGCATCATCTCCGCCCGCGGCACCCCCTTGAAGCGGATCGCGGCCTCGGCATTCTTGAAGCCGGCCGTGTCGTAGGTGTAGAACTGGCCCCTCACGGCCTCGCGCGGCGACATGAACCGCACATCCTGCACGACGCCGACGATCGTCAGGACTGCCTTGTGCTGCCTGCCGTTAAGCGAGAAATTTCTGCCGATCGCCGCCGCCGGGTCACGAAAGCCGAGAACTGGCAACGCACTTTGGTTGATGATCGTACTGCCATCATGCAGACCCGACTCCACGCCGGCGCGATCATCCATACGGTGCGCGTCATCGAAGAACCGTCCGGCAACGAGGCGAACGCCGTAGGTCGTGAAATAGCCGCGCCCGACCGTCTCGTAGATCAAGTGGGGATTGACGCCGACGTGACCGGGCGGCAGCACGGTCGTGCCGCTGGTGCTGGTGCTGTCCGGCTCACGGTCGGAAGCGGTCGCCGCGATCACCCCGGGCACGTGCCGCAGCGTATCGAGAATGACATTCTGCCGCGAGAGCAGCTCGTCGGCTGCGAGGCTTTGCACCAGGATCAAACCCTGCCGGTCGAAGCCGCGATCCGCATCGCGCAGGAATTTGGCCTGTGCGTTGATCACCAGCGTGCAGATGGCAAAGGCGATGGCGCTGGCAAACTGCGTCAGCACCAGCAGGTTGCGCACCTGTGTTCCCATACGTCCGCCCGCCGGGGTGCGTGCCGCCGCCAGCACGGCGGCCGGCCGATACGCCGCCAGCATCAGGGCCGGATAGAAACCCGCAACCAGCCCGACCACCGCCACAAGCATCACCAGCAAGGGCACCACTTCCAGATAATCGATCCGCACGGCCCAACCTCCGAGCGCATTGACCATCGGCACGGCGAGCTCGGTCAGCGCCAGTCCGATCATCGCCGACAGGGCGACGAGTGCGACGGCCTCGCCGAGGAACTGCACCAGCAGCATCCTGCGTGTCGCGCCCATGACCTTTCGCAGGGCCACTTCCCGTGCCCGCAAGCCGGAACGGGCGGTCGCGAGGTTGACGTAATTGATTGCCGCGGTGACGAGCGCCAGCAGCCCCACCACCCCCAGGCTGTAGATCACCCGGCGATCGACCCCGGGCAAATCCGCATCCACCGTCGCATCATGGAAATGCGCATCCGACAACGGCACCAGCGACAGTCTCAACCTGTCCTGGGGATGACTGCCCATCTGGGCATCCGCGCTGCCGGCGGCACGACGGGCGACGAAGCTCCGCAGGGACCGCCCGACCGCCTGCGCATCCGCCATGCTGGCGAAGCGGAGATAAGTCGGTCCCATGGAAGTACCCCAATCTTTGAAATTAGGCATTTCATTCTCGAAAGCCTGCGTCATGGGCACCAGCAGGTCGAACCGCAGCGTGGTGTCGGCCGGCAGGTCCCGCAACACGGCCGAGACCATGAAACTCTGCTTCACGCCCCTGTCGGAAATCTCCAGGGTCTTGCCGATCACCTGGGTTGTGCCGAAATACTTGCGGGCAATGCTCGCGGTAACCAC
Organism: uncultured Acetobacteraceae bacterium; assembly: GCA_964235615.1. Classification (GTDB taxonomy): domain Bacteria; phylum Pseudomonadota; class Alphaproteobacteria; order Acetobacterales; family Acetobacteraceae; genus Lichenicoccus. Next base: position 54,361 of record CAXSEE010000002.1, read on the forward strand.
GACATTGCCCGGCTGCGCCAGCGCGTCCGCCCGATGCCCGGCAAGCATGGGCAGCTCGACGACATTGAGGAAGCTCGGATCGACATGGCTGACCTCCTCGCTGTCGATGGTGCTTCCGACCGATACCGGCTGCGGCTGGCGCATTTCCCTCACCCCAGCCTGGATCTGCGGATAATCCGCACGCAGAAGATCCATTACTGCATAGGTGACGTTAGAGTTTTCGTTCGGCTGCTCTCCCGGAAGCAGGAAGGTGCTATCGATCCGGTAGACATGGTCGGCATTCGGCAGCCAATGATTGAACTCCCGCTCATACTGGACCACCAGGGTCAGCACCAGGAACACCGCGATGCCGAACGCCAGCCCGAACACGTTCAGGGCGGCATAGAGACGATGTCGCGTCAGCGAGCGATAGAGCGTCAACAGGGCGTGCGGGAGCATGTCTATACTATTCCCTCAGATCGCGTTACGCACGGAAATGACGACGCGGCCATCGAGCATGTCGATGCGCCGCTTCGCCAGATCCGCATGGCTGGGCGAATGCGTCACCATGACGATGGTGGCGCCGTCGGCATTCAGCGCGGACAGGATATCCATCACCTGCGCGCCATTTTCGCTGTCCAGATTGCCGGTCGGCTCGTCTGCCAGGATCAGGGCCGGCTCACCCACGATGGCGCGCGCGATCGCCGCACGCTGCTGCTGGCCTCCAGAGAGCTGATGCGGATAATGCCGTGCCCGATGCGCGATGCTCACGCGGTCCATCGCCGCCGCGACCCGGGCCTTGCGTGCCTGCCGGCTCACCTTTCGATAGATCAGGCCGAGCTCGACATTCTCCTCGATCGTAAGCTCGTCGATCAGGTTGAAGCTCTGGAACACGTAGCCCAGGTAGTCGCGCCGGAACGCCGCCAGCGCCGCCTCCGGCAGTTCCGTGACCTCCTTGTCCTGGAAGCGGTACAACCCGCTGCTGGGCCGGTCGATCGTGCCGAGTATGTTGAGCAGGGTCGACTTGCCGCAGCCGCTCGGTCCCATGATCGCAACGAACTCGCCTTTCTCGATCGTCAGCCCGATCGATTTCAGCGCGGTCGTCTCGATCTCGTCGGAACGGTAGAATCGGTGGATATCGGAAAGCGTTATCATGACGACCTTTCACTGCACGAGTAGGCGAGAGAAATTCAAATATCGGCCATAGGACGAGGTGATCACTGGCTCGCCCGCGGAAAGTCCTGACGTGATCTCGACCTGTTCGGGATTGCGGCGGCCGGAGGTGATCGCCCGGCGAACGGCATGACGGCCGCTGCCATCCAGCACGAAGACGAAGCTGCCGCCGCTACCCTCCAGCCAGGGACCATTGGGCAGCACCAGGGCCGCACGGGTCTGGCCCAGGGTGATGTGCGCCTCCGTGCTCTCGCCACGACGCAGGCCCGCGGGCGGCGCATGGTCGAACACCAGCTCGGCACGGAACTGGCCGTTGGTCACCTGCGGCTTCACACGCGAAACAATGAGGGAAACCGGAGTACCGTCGAAATCAGCCATGACAGGCTGCCCTTCGGCGACACGGCCGAGATAGAACTCGTCGATATCCGCATCCAGCCGGTAGGCGCCCTCGCTGTCGATCTGTCCGATCTGGTCGCCCTGCTTCAGGTTTTGCCCTGGTTGCAGCACGAAGTCGGTCAATCTACCGGCTACCGGCGCGCGCAGCACCAGGGCTTGCAGGCTGCGCTCGACCACATCGAGGTTGCGCTTCAGCCCAAGCGCCGTCTGGTCGATCTCGTCGGCCTGCCGCCCTGCCACCGCCCGGTCACGCAACCGCGCCTCGCGCAACGTCGCCAGCCGCGTTGCATAATAGCTTGCCTCATCCGCGAAACTCCTGACGCCGGCATCGGACTCGAAGCCCTGCTCATGCAGCCGCCGGCGGATATCGAGATCGCGCTCCGCCTTCAGCAGATCATAGCTGGTCTCGGCAATGCTGTTGTCCGCGGCGGTCAAGTTCTGCTGCAAGGTGAGACGTTGCGCGCTGACACTGCCGAGCTGCCCGGCGATCGCCGCCTCGCGCGAGGTGACATCGAGCTGCAATTGCGGATTGGACAAGGTCGCCAGCACGGCGCCAGAGGTCACCGAAGCGCCATCCTGCACCGAGACCTGCTCAACCTCTCCCCCTTCGACCGCGCCGATATATACGGTATGCAGCGGCGCCACGGTCGCGCGAACCGGCAGATAATCCTGGAACGGCAAGGCGCGGGCACGACCGGTGGTGATCTCGTCGGCCGGCACCGAGAGCGTCCCCGACGCGGGTATCAGCCAAAACAATGCGACGGCGCTCCCGGCCGCCAGCAGCCCGGCCGCCGGCAGCATCCAGCGTCGCAGCCGGCTCCAGCGTGACCGGGCGACGCGACGATCCATCCCGGAACCGGGAGGGGCCGCGATGGAAGCTGACAGGGAAGATGTGGGCAGGGACGGGTCGGGCATGGCACACTCTGTTGACCCGGCAGAGTGTAAAGTCTCGACGCGTACAAACTAACTTACTGAAATCGAAGTATATTCTGGGAGACGCCGACCGCGTCTGTCCGCAAACGAACGGAGTGTCCGATTCCGAACATGCCAGATGTCCTGTCAAGCCTGCCGCGCATCCTGTTCGTCGATGACGATGCCGACGTGCAGAGATCCGCCGCCATGCTGCTGCCCCGCCGCGGCTTCGAGCTGCTCTCCGCGCGCAGCCCGCAGGAGGCGTGGAGCCTGCTCGGCACCGGTCCGGTCGACGTCGTGCTGCTCGACCTGAACTTCAGCTCCGGTGCCACATCCGGCGCGGAGGGTTTCAGCATGCTGCAGGCGCTGATCGCGCATGATCCGGACATGATCGTCGTCATCGTCACCGGCCATAGCGGGATCAATATCGCGGTCTCGGCGATGCGCGCGGGTGCAGCAGACTTCGTCATGAAGCCGTGGAGCAACGAGCGGCTCGTGACCACCCTGAACGAGGCCGTGGCGCTGCGGCACCGGCGTCGCGGGGACCGACTGGGCTTGCCGAAGACCGATGAGGCCGAGCCGGAACGTGACGAAACCCCGGTGATCGGCGAAAGCCCGGCGATCCGCCGCGTGCTCGAGCTGATGCGCCGAACCGCGGCCACCGACGCGCCGATTTTGCTCATCGGTGACGCCGGCACCGGCAAGAGCCTGCTGGCCCACACCATCCACCGGCTTTCGCCACGTGCCGCACGTCCGCTCGTCATCGTCGATCCGGCGGCGGTCTGGGAGACCGGCGAGGGTGGTCTTACCGTGGCCTTCGACGCGCTCGATGACACCGGCAGTCTTTTTCTCGACGAGGTCGGCAGCCTGCCGCCGCCTCTGCAGACGAGGCTGCTCACCCTCCTGCAGAACCATCCCTCGCTGCGGCTCATCGCCGCGACCCGGCAGCCTCGCGACCTGTTACAACAGGGGAGCCTGCATCCCGACCTGCTCTATCACCTCAACACGGTCGAACTCGCACTTCCCCGGTTGCGCGAGCGCGGCGACGATGTACGCCTGCTGGCAGCCCATTACCTGCGCCTGTTCGCCCGGCGCTACGGCCGCAGCGCCATGACATTCTCGCCGGAAGCGGATGCCGCCATCGTCGCCCACGAGTGGACCGGCAACGTGCGCGCCCTGCGCCAGGCCGTGGAGCGCGCGGTGGTGCTGGCACAGCATGACATCCTGCGTCCCGAGGATATCCCGCTTGCAGCCCCGCTCCCCGAGGGTCTTGCGACCGCCCTGCCCGGACAGGGCGACCTCAACCTGGCCCGCTCGGAAAAGGCCATCGTCGAGGCCGCCCTCAAACGGCACGGCTTCAATGTCAGTCACGCGGCAAAGGAACTCGGCCTGACACGCGCGGCGCTGTATCGACGCATGGCACGGCACGGCCTGTAGTGATCGTCGTGGCCGCCCTGCTGCTGTTCGGCAGCGGCATCCTCGCGTGCCTGGCCTGGATGTCCGGCTATTACGCGAACGCCGCCGTCGCGACCTTGGCCGGACTTTGGGTCGTCGGTGCCGGCCTCTGGCGTCAGGCACGCCTGCAACCGGCGCACGCCAGGCAACCGGCCGCACCGGATGCGGCGCACGGGCTGGCGCTCGACCTCGAGCGCCGCCGTCTGCGCATCATGCTGGACCAGGTGCCGGCGCCGCTGGTGACCTCCGCCGCCGACGGGGTGCTGCAGGCGGTAAACCGCGCCGCAAGGGCTCTGTTCCAGACCGACGACCGCATCGTTCGCGCCCCGCCGGCGTTGCGGGACGCCATCGAACGCGCGGCACCCGGCGAACGCACGATCCTGAAACTGCCTGCTGATCCACGCACCGATACCGAACGCAGCTACGCCCTCTCGGTCGCCAGCACCGCCGGTCCCGACGGCGCGCTGCGCCTCGCCATACTCACCGATATCCAGGCCGAACTGCAGGCTGCCGAAGCGGCGGCCCTGCGCGATCTGTTGCAGTTGCTGAGCCACGAGATCATGAACTCGCTGACGCCGGTCACCTCGCTCGCGGAAACCGCGCACGCAATGCTGACCGACAACATCGCCGACGGTGGCTTCGACGATCTTCCCCGCGTCGCCGAGGCCCTGGAGATCATCCTGCGCCGCGCGCGTGGGCTCGACCGGTTCGTGCAAGGCTATCGCATGCTGGCACGCGTGCCGCCGCCGGTGCTGCGACCCGCCTCGGTATCTGCCCTGCTGCGGGATGCAGCAGCCCTGTTCGAGACGCGCTGGCCCCCGCTGCAAGTGGCCTTGCGCCTTGTGCTGCCGGTGCCGGACATCATCGTCCGTCTGGATGCGGAACTGCTGACCCAGGCGCTGCTCAACCTGCTCACCAACGGCGCCGAGGCAGCCCTGGCCGGATCGGCGCAGCCGCCGTGGGTGGCGCTGTCGGGCTTCCTGCAGGCAGACGATGTCGCCTTCCGTGTCTCGGACAGCGGCGACGGAGTCCCGGTCGGCCAGGAGGACAGCATCTTCCGCCCGTTATTCACCCTGAAGTCCCAGGGCACCGGTATCGGCCTCGGCCTGGCACGGCAGATCGCCCAGGGCCACGGCGGCAACCTGGTGCTGGAAGCCGCCGGCGCAGGCAAAGGGGCGTCGTTCCTGCTCAGCCTGTAGTCCCGCGGCTTGACAGCGTCCGGGACATGTCCGGAACCGGACACTGCGTCCGGATGCGAACAGGCACGCCCGAAACACCCAGATAAACCTCTATAGATCAGTCTGTTAGATAACTTGCGTGGAGGATTTACATTCTGTCCGGTCAACAGGGTGAAAAAACTTCTGATGGCGACACCGCGAAACACGACGCTTCGATGCGTCAGCCAAGGAACCGCACCATGAGCTACCTCAACCTGATCGAGATCGAATTCGGCGCCAAGGCATCGGCAGCCAATGCATCGGCACAGGCGGATGTCACGGAACAGCCGCGCCTGATCTGGGCGGAACTGAATTTCATCGCGTTCCTGGGCGGCGCCTGCATGGCCATGGGCGTGTTCGGCAGTCTCGCCTGGATGTTCGTCTATTGCTGATCCCTGTGTTCCTGCAGGAAGCGTTGCCGGTGGCGAGCTTCACTCATCGCCCAGGAAGTGCAGGATAGCGTAGTTGAACAGCGCCGGATCCTGCAGGAATGCGAAGTGGCTCACCCCGGGCAGGAGCAGGAGACCTGCGTGCGGAATGGCGGCGGCGATATGTTCGGTATGCTCGCGCTTGATCGCTTCGTCATGGTCGCCGTCCACGATCAGGACCGGCAGCTTGATCGTTCCGAGCTGTGCGTCCGTCCAGTTCGGCTGATCTGCCCACATCCTGCTGATCTGGTCGACGAATGCCCGGTATTGCCCGGGCGCCGAGTAGGCGGCGTATTCGCGGCCGGCGCGCTTGATGAACGCGGCAAACGTCGGGTTCCGCTCGACATCTTGCTTGACGCCCGACGTCGTCGTGTTGGCGGCGAACGCGAACACGCGGCCGATCCGCCCCGGATGGCGCATCGCCAGGTCGAGGCCGATGATGCCGCCATCGCTCCATCCGACGATGTCCGCGCGGGGCAGCTTCAGCACGTCCATCAACGCCACGACGTCGTCCGCCATCAGGTCATACCCATAAGGCCGTGCATCGCGGGTGCTGCGGCCATGGCCACGGCTGTCCATCACGATGACCAGGTGATGGGCTGCGAGTGCCGGTATCTGCCTGCCCCAATAGTCCGCATTCGCCAATCCGCCATGCAGCAGGATCACCGGCGTGCCATGTCCGTAGATCGCGTAGTGGATACGGATGCCGTTGGCATCGGCAAGACCGCCGCGGGTGCTGGGGATCGGCGCGGGCGTTGGCGGCAGCGTCTGCCAGCGCTCCACCGCCCAGCCTTTCACCGCGGTGCCCGGTATCGTGAACAATAGGACCAGAATGGCTACCGACAAGGCACGCATGACGGCTTCTCCTCCTGGCCTGTCCTGGATCGATGTCGTTATCCTATGCCTTACAAACCGGAGCTGCTCCATGGGACCCTGTCGATCCAGCCTGATCCCGCTGATGCTGCTGTGCGCCTGCGCCACGACCTCGGAAGATCCGCGGCACCCGCAGACGACGCAAGGATGGGTCGACACGAAACTCTATTTCGGGCTCGGGCCTGCTGATCAACCATCGAAGGGCATCGATGACGCCGCCTGGCGCGGTTTTCTCGACCGGGAGGTGACGCCGCGCTTCCCGGACGGGCTCAGCGTGTTGAGCGTCTATGGCCAGTGGCAAGGCCCTCATGAGGCGGTGCCGGAGCGGTTGCGCTCCAGGCTCCTGGTGATCGACTACGTGGATAATCCGGAAAACCGTGCCAGGATCGAGGCGATCCGGCAGGCCTGGAAAAACCTGACCGGCGACAGGTCGGTGCTTCGGGTGACACAGCCGGCGGACGTATCGTTCTAGGGTCGTGTCCGGTGGACGACGGGAATGGCATGTTCCGCCATGCGAACGATGATGCGCGCTGCATCGGGGACATATGGAGCATCCGCACTCTTGTCATAGCGCTCGCGGATAATCCTGTAGCGGAGATCCTCGGGCATGGTCTGGGCGCTGATCATCAGATCATAGAGGCTCCGGTGACGTGATGGCGGAACAGCGGATCCAAGCCCGGCTCACGATGGATCCGGAGAGGTTTCGTGCTTCAACGTGCGGAGCGTGAATACCGAGCGGCAGTGGCGGACGCCCGGCAAGCTATAGAGCCGAACGCGCAGGAATACTTCGTAGCCGGCGGTTCCATCCACCGCGACGCGCGCGAGATAGTCATAGTCGCCGCTGACCATGAACACCTCCAGCACCTCCTTCATGCGCGCCAGCCGCTCGCCGAAATCCTGCACCATCGCCATGTCGTGCCGGTCGAGCGTGATCTCGATGAAGACCGTATCCGGCAGGCCGAGCGCCTTCTGGTCGATCGCCGCGGTATAGCCGGTGATGACGCCCTGTTCCTCCAGCCGGCGCACCCGGTTCCAGACCGGCGTCGGCGATAGTCCCACCATCTCGGCAAGCTTCGCGTTGCTGAGGCGGCCGTTCGTCCGGAGGGCCGCCAGTATGCGCCGGTCGGCATGGTCGAGGACTTCCGGCATATTGCTCCCTCAAGAAGACAATCCTTCTGCCAAAATTGCATAAGGAAGCATTTTCTTCTGAAGAAATGCCAGAACTACGGTAAGATAGGAAGAAGTTTCCGGTCCGGACGATGCATTCTCTTATGGCATAGAGGAGATGCCCATGGTCCGGTCCGGCTTCAGCCAAGGCGGTGTCCGGTTCAGGCCCGACGCCCTGCTCTTCGTCGTCACGCCGCTGCTCTTCGCCGGCAACCTGCTGGTTGCGCGCAGCATAGCCGGTGACGTGCCACCGGTGACGCTGGCCTTCCTGCGCTGGAGCATTGCCGCTCTCGTGCTGCTGCCATTCGCGCGTGGCCTGCGCGCCCAGTTCAGCCGCATCCTTTCTCCGGATTTCGCCATGCTGGTGCTGACCGGAGCCGTTCTTGCGGTGGCGCCGATCTATGCCGCGGCATCGCGCACGACCGCCGGCAACATCGCTCTGCTGGTCTCCGCAGCCCCGGCCTTCGTGATGATCGCCGAGCGCGTCCTGTTCCGAACGCCCCTGCGCCCATCTGCCCTGACCGGGATCGCGATGGCCGCGGCCGGTGTCGTCACCGTCGTCACGCACGGCCGTCCGCTCGAGATCGCCAGCCTCTCGTTCAACCGCGGGGACGCCCTCGCCTTCGCCGCCATGCTGAGCTGGGTTGCCTACACGCTGCTGTGCAAGCGCCGTCCGGTGGCGCTGCCGCCGGTGATCCGGCTCACGGCGCTCGCGATCGGCGGCTCGCTGATGCTGCTGCCTGCAGCCGCGGTGGAACTCGCCCATCATGCCGATCTGCCGCACCTGGGGCTCGTGCTGACGCCGCACAGCCTGGCCGCCATCCTGTTCCTCTGCCTGGTGCCTTCGATCGGTGCCTATGGCAGCTACCAGAGGCTGGTGACGTGCTTCGGGCCGGCTCGCGCGGCCGCCTCGATGAACATCGTCCCGGTCTACGCGGTGCTGCTGGCGGCCCTGCTGCTGGGCGAGGCGCTGCATCCCTATCACGCGGCTGGACTGGCGCTGATCCTGGGTGGCGTCGCGGCGGCGGCCTGTTCGGGACGACGCCAGGCAGCGCCGGCCATACCCGCTCTCCCATACAGCGCCGCCGGTACATTGAATCTCTAGCCGCGCTGCCGGTTCCAGTGTTCGCGATAGCGCGGCACCAGCCAGGAGTTGAACGCGCGCTGCGCACCCTCCTGCCAGGAATATC
>CAXSEE010000003.1:0-60396 GCA_964235615.1 uncultured Acetobacteraceae bacterium
TACGTGGCCTGCTGATCTAAAAATCTCGGTGAATCTGTCGCCTGCGCAGTTCCGGCTTCCAGACCTCGTGAGCCGGATTGCGGCAACGATCGAGAAGACCGGGCTTCCGCCGCGCCGCCTCGAACTCGAACTCACGGAAACGGCGATAATCGACGATATGACTACCGCAGCGACCATGCTTCGGGAGCTCAGAGCCCTCGGAGTTACGATCGCGCTCGATGATTTCGGGACCGGCTACTCGTCGCTCAGCTTCCTGCGCACATTGCCGTTCGACCGTGTGAAGATTGATCGCTCCTTCGTCCAGGATCTCGGAAGCCGGCCGGAGGCGATTGCCATCGTGCGCGCGGTGGTCGGACTCTGCAGCAGCCTCGGCGCCGGGGTTACTGCCGAAGGGGTCGAGACCGATCGGCAGATCGATCTGCTGCGCGAAGCAGGCTGCTCGGAGATCCAGGGATTCAGGATTGGCCGGCCCGGCCCCTCCGATGAGCTGAATGCCTGGATGACCGCCTTCGCAGCGAGCCGCCGCCACGTGGCTGCGGGGTAGGTCCGCCGGGCTCTATCATTGTTCAGTCCCGGCATTTACCAGGTCGGGACCACGACCAATCCAATGGCTCGTTTGTCCGGGTTCTGCGGATGAACTCGCAGGGCATGAGGCTCTTGATGGTCTTCAGGCGGCGGGCGAAGTCGTAGGCCATGACAGGGTCAGCTAGGTGGCTTTGTTCCGGTCCTGGCTCTCGTAGCGTGCGGCGGTCTTGGCTGCGATCTCATCTTCGCTGATCCCCGGGGCAAGTTCGATTAGCCGGAACGGGCTCTCATGATTCGGACGCTGGAAGATGCAGAGGTCGGTGATGATCATGTCGACCACGTTTCTGCCGGTGAGCGGCAGCGTGCACGCGGGCAGGAACTTCGGCTCTCCCTGCTTGGAAGTATGGTCCATGAGGACGATGATTTTCTTCACCCCGGCGACGAGATCCATGGCACCTCCCATGCCTTTTATCATCTTCCCCGGGATCGTCCAGTTTGCCAGGTCGCCCTGTTCGGACGTCTCCATCGCGCCGAGCACCGCCAGGTCGATGTGGCCGCCGCGTATCATCGCGAAGCTGTCCGCAGAGGAGAAGTAACTCGATGACGGCAACTCGGAGACCGTCTGCTTGCCGGCGTTGATGAGGTCGGGATCCTCCTCTCCTTCGAGCGGGAAGGGGCCGATGCCGAGCATGCCGTTCTCGCTCTGCAACGTCACCTCGATCCCTGGCGGGATGTGATTGGCTACCAGGGTCGGAATGCCGATGCCGAGATTGACGTAGAAGCCGTCCTCGAGCTCCTTCGCGGCGCGGGCGGCCATCTCATCGCGGGTCCATGCCATCACGTCGTCCCTTTTCGCACGGTGAGCTTCTCGATGCGCTTCTCGTTGATCGTGCTCTTGACGATCCGGTCGACATAGATGCCGGGCGTGTGGATGCAGTCTGGATCGAGCGTCCCCGACTCGACGATCTCCTCCGCCTCCACGACCGTCAGCCTGGCAGCTGTCGCCATGTTGGGGTTGAAGTTGCGTGCCGTCCGACGGAAGACCAGGTTCCCGGACGGGTCCGCCTTCCACGCCTTGATGATGGCAAGGTCGGCGCGCAGCCAGGTCTCGCGAACATAGGTCTCGCCGTCGAACGTCTCGGTCGGCTTGCCCTCCGCCACGACCGTGCCGACACCTGTCTTGGTGTAGAAGGCCGGGATGCCGGCACCTCCCGCCCGGATACGCTCGGCCAGCGTCCCTTGTGGATTGAGCTCGAGTTCGAGCTCGCCGGAAAGGAACAGCGTCTCGAACAGCTTGTTCTCGCCGACATAGGACGAGATCATCTTCTTGATCTGTCTTGTCTCGAGCAGCATCCACAGACCGAAGCCGTCCGAACCGCAATTGTTGGAGATGACGGTCAGACCACGCACGCCGGCGTCGCGTATCGCGGGGATCAGACTTTCCGGATTGCCCGAAAGACCGAACCCGCCCGACATGATCGTCATGCCCTCGAACAACGCCCCATCCAGGGCTTCTGCCGGGCTGTCATAGATCTTGCGGACCATGCTCGGCAGCCTCAGAAGTACGACGTGAGCGGGGCCACGAGGATGTCGGCCGCGCTGGCGGAGAGGATCGCGAAGGAGGCGTTTTCTTGACTGCGATTGCGACTATTCATCATGATCTTCATTCCGCGGTGGCTCTACTCGGCTGCGCTGGCCGGATATCTGGATCAACTCGCACCGGCCCGACACAGGATCGACCGTATGTATCCGCCTTATCATCCGGCAATGATAATGGCGATATCGAATTGGTCCAATGCCTCGCTTCCCATGGCCGAGCGGGATGCGGCTCAGGTTCGAGCCATGCCGGGAACCCACCCGATCATGTATCGGCGATGATTACGGCATATTGCTGAGGTTCTCCACCACTCCTGAAGTCAGGGCAACGACCCCCTCCGGCCCGTCCAGCAGCAGTGAGCCGTCCGCACCGATGCCGTGGAAGGCGCCTTCTAACCGGCGCTGACCGACGGTGACCGCCATCGCTTCGCCCGGCGCCGGTCCCGCAGCAAGCCAGGCAGCGCGGATCGGCTGGAAGCCGTCGGCCTCGTAGGTAGCACGCCATCCCTGCACGGCGCTGAGCAGCAGGTGCGCGAAGACGTCCGGCGCCGGCGGGGACGCCAGATCGGCGGCGCAGGCGGTGGACCGGTCGAGACCGTCAGGCGAGCTCGCCAGATTGACGCCGAAGCCGATCACCAGCCACGGCCCGCCCTCCAGCAAGATACCCGCCAGCTTGGCCCCATTGAGCAGTACGTCGTTGGGCCATTTCAACCGCAACCCGGCGTCATTGGGCAGGCAGGTCCTGAGCGCGTCCAGCACCGCCACGGCGGCAAGCAACGACCAATGGCCGGGATAACGCAGCAGGGCAGGGCGCAGCAGGAGGGACAAATGCAGGTTGCCCTCAACCGACTGCCAGGGCCGCCCGAGCCGCCCACGTCCCGCCGTCTGCCGCCGTGCCAGCAGGGCAATGCCGCAAGGCGCGCCGGCCGCTGCGCGCTGTTTAAGGTCTTCCGAGGTTGAGCCGGTCTCGCTGACGATTTCGAGTGCGAAGCCGTGCAGCTTCATGTCCGTGTCCGCCTCCATCACATCCTATCCACATAGGCGCACTCGACAGCATGCCCCATCGCGACCTTGGCCCATGAAAGACCAAGGCTCTGCCCTGGACCCCCCCCGGCGAAGCCAATCATGTCCATGAATTGGTTTCCAAAGGCCGAGGCCTTTGGCGGGTCTGGGCAGAGCCCAGACTTACCTTCCAAGGGTCATTGGGTCCGCCCTTCATCGGCGAACCAAGCTTAACGAGCAGCCTTGTTGGGGAACGGCAGGCCGCCTGGCGCCTGGAAATCAAGCGCCAGGCTCTGACCTCTAGGCGCGGCCGTGGGAAACGCGGGACCGGCGTGCCAGAGAGTCGACGATGACCGCGATCGCGAGCACGCCGCCGGTGATCATGTATCGCAGCGACGACGACAGATCGAGCAGGGTCAGCCCGTTCGCGATCGACTCGATGACAATGATGCCGAGTAGCGCCGAGTAGGCGCTGCCGCGGCCACCGAACAGGCTCGTACCACCGATCACGGCCGCTGCAATCGCGTTCAGATTAACGTCGCCGGTGCCGGCTTGCTGGCTCGCGGAGGCCAGGCGTGCGGAGGCCAGCACGCCGCCAAATGCGGCCAGCATGGAGCAGAGCATGAAGGCACTCGTGTAGATGAGTTTGACATTGATGCCGGCACGCCGGGCCGCTTCCCGGTTACCACCGACGGCGGTGATCCAGCGGCCCCATTTCGTCCTGGTCAGCGCGTATTGCGTTGCAACGACCAGACCAACGAAGAGGCCGAACATCCAGGGCACGCCGCGATCCTGGTTGAGGTAAATGACGATCAATTCGAGCACGACGGTGATGACGGCGGCGCGGAAGAGCAGCTTTCCAAGCGACTCCGAGGACAAGCCGGCTTTGCGGCGACGGGCGGCGGTTTGAAACCCGGTCGCGAACGTCGCGATACCCGCGATGGCGACGATGACGTAGGCCACGAAGCCCGGCATGAACAGGGACTGGCCGAAATTCACCATCGCCGAACCGTATGGCAGATTGATCGATCCGCTCTGGCCAAGAATATAGAGCTGCAGACCGAGGATCGCCAGCAGCCCGGCAAGCGTCGAGACGAAGCTCGGCATCCCGAACCGGTTGAATAGCTGTGCATACAGCAATCCGATCACCGCACCTGCCGCAATCGCCGCGACGACAGCGAGCCATATCGGCAAGCCCTGGTTGACCCACAGCACGCCGACCATAGCCGAGGCGAAGCCGCTGACCGAACCGACGGACAGGTCGATCTCGCCGACCATCAGGATGCAGACGATGCCGAGCGAGATCACGCCCACTGTCGAACAATCGAACAGCAGGTTGACCAGGTTGTTGCTCGACAGGAAGACGGTATTGAGACTCTCGAAGACGGTCCAGATGATCGCGAGCCCGACCACGACCGGCAGGGCGCCAAGTTCGCCGGAACGTACGCGGTTGAAGAACGCCCGGATCGCACCGCCGACTCCAGTCTCGTGCTTGACCCGCACATCGCTGCGATCGAGCAAGGGTGCCGCCGACGGCGCGTTTTTTATGTCGTTGGTCACGGTCGAACTTCCTGTGTCGCGTCCTGCTGCGCCTGCCGACGGCCGGACCTTCGAGAGACCGAGTTGTCCGACGCTCCGGTGATGGCGCTGATCAGTTCGTGGTTCGATGCGTCGGGATAGAAGACACCGTTGTTGCGCCCGAGCCGTAGCACGACGATCCGATCCGCCACGGCGCGTACGTCTTCCATGTTGTGGCTGATCATGATGACCGCGAGACCGCGGTCCCGGACCCGCTCGATGAGGTCGAGCACTTCGGCGGTCTGTGCGACTCCAAGGGCTGCGGTCGGTTCATCGAGCAGGATGAGCTTGGGGTCGAGCAGCAGCGACCGGGCGATCGCCACGGTCTGGCGCTGACCGCCGGAGAGCGAGCTGACGGCTTCGCGGACGCTCGGGATCCGGGCGGAGAGTTCGCGCAGCAGCGTCCAGGCCCGTGTCTCCATCGACACCTCGTCCATCTGCAGTGGATGGAGTTCCTTGCCGAGGAAGATGTTGGCGACGACATCCAGGTTCTCGCACAAGGCGAGGTCCTGAAAGACGGTCGCGATCCCGAGTGCAAGCGAGGCGCTCGGGTCGGCGAGAGTCACGTCCTTGCCGCGGAACTTCATTGTTCCAGTGCTTGGCTGATGCACTCCGGCAAGGATCTTGATCAAGGTCGATTTCCCGGCGCCGTTGTCGCCGACGAGGGCCACGACCTCACCGGCCCGGACCTCGAGATCGATATCGGTAAGAGCAGAGACGGCGCCGAAATGCTTTGAGACACCCTGCAGGCTCAATATTATTTCGCCGGTAGGTATCGGTTGCAAATTGTCCGTCATGCGTGGCAGGCCTTCATACTATGTCGCCGATGGACGGGAGACGCCCCGCCGCTGGCAGCGGCGTGAGCGGCCGGAGGACTGCAATCAGGGAGCGATGCCAAGCTGCTTGCACCCGTCGGCATAGCGGCCAGAGCACAGGACGTCTGCGGTCTCGATTGGCTTGCCGTTGACTTGTCTGTTCACGATCTCGGACTTGACGTTGCTGGCCGTGATCAGCGTCGGCGTGAAGAGCTGCGTGGGCGTGCCGAACAAGGATGTATCGGCCTTGGGAGCTTCGCCCTTGAGAAGATCGATTGCGACCTTCGCCGCCGCGGCAGCGACGATCTCGCTCGGCTTCGAAATCGTGTTATATTGGTCGCCGGCGATGATGAGCTGGAGTCCGGCGATCGTCGCGTCGTTGCCGGTGACCGATGGCACCGGATTGACGCCTGCCGCCTTGAATGCGGCGATGGCTCCGCCGCCGGTGCCGTCATTGGCGGCGACCACGCCGACGATCTTCTTGCCGAAGCGCGAGATCTGGCCGCTGACCCACTGCTGAGCCTTCTCGGGAGTCCAGTCAGGCGTGTCGTATTCTGCAAGCGTCTTGTAGCCGCTCTCGACAAGCCCCTCGTGGATGCCTTTCTTTATAAGCCCGGCAGCCGCATCGGTGGGTGAGCCGTTGACTTCGAGCACGCCATCCGCGCTCATCGGCACGTGGGCGGCCTTGAGATGTCGTACCAACGATTGCGCGATCGTCTTGCCGATCTGCTCGTTGTTGAACGAAACATAGTAATCGGCCTGAGTGGATGGGATCGGCCGGTCATAGGCAATCACCTTGATCCCCTGGCCCTGGGCCTGTTTGACCAGCGACGCGGCTGCGGTCGAGTCGACCGGATCGATGACGATCGCCTTCGCGCCTTGCGATATGACCGAGTTGAATTGCTGCTGCTGCCGGGACGCATCGGCATCCGCATTCTGATACAAGACGGTGCATCCCGGGCACAGCTTCTTCATCTCTGCGACGAAGCCTGGACGGTCGTGCTCCTCATAGCGGGTCGAGCTCTCGTCGGGCATGAGGAAGGCGATCTTCGCATGCGAAACGCTTGTCTGCGCCGCGGCGACGGTGGCTGTTCCGGCGAGCAGGCCCAGGGCCAGCGCCGTAGAGCCAATCAACCGGTTCGTGCACGTGACCATTCCGACAGTCTTGTTGGTAAAGAGTGCTTTCATTGTATCCTCCCCGCTGAGATATTATTGCATCCGTCTTACACGTGATCGGGCGATGAGCCTATAGAGTATGGTGGTTCCGGAAGGCAACGGGGGACATCTTCATATGGTCCTCGAATTGCCTCTCGAAACTTGCGAAATTCTTGAAGCCGCTTTTATACCCGATTTCGCTTATCCGCATTGTCCCCGATGTCAAAAGACCGCACGCGTGCAGAACACGTAGATGGCTGACATAGCGGGCAAAGCTTGATCCGGTATGGCAATGAAAATGTCGTGAGAATGTGCTTTTACTGTAGCCGCAGAGGGCTGCCAGATCGTTCTGGCGGAGCAGTCCAGTATAGTTCATACGCACATGGGTCAGGGCATGACAGAATAACTTGTCCCTATGGTCGGCTGGTGCCGCTTTATAATCAAAGCCTGACAGCAGCCGCCATTCTTGATTGTCGCCCATGTGTCTGAGTAGTTTGAGAAAGAGTTCAATCCGCTCGAAACCTCTCGAATGCTGCAGTGCAACAATTATCGGCCGAACCAAGTCGATGGTTTTGTCGGAAAACGCGACACCGCGCCGCACGTCGAGCATCAGGAGACGCAAGGCGTGCAGTTCGGGAAACCGGTCGATACAGTTGTCGATAAAATCGGACGTGAACTGGATGAGGATGCAATTACATCCCTGCTTTGCGCCGGGACGGTTGATGCCGATCCAGTTGTGCGGCACGTTTGGTCCGGTCATGATCAGACTTCTGGGCCCGAACCAACCGAGATAGTCGCCGATGAACATGCGTCCGGTGGCACCGGTGACCAGATGGATCTCATATTCCGGATGGAGGTGCCAGGGCAAGATCCTGCCACCATCATGAGACTGGACTTGGAACGACACGGCAGATCCGATATCGGATGGCCAAGGTCTGCGTATTATAACGCAGTCGTCGCCGCCAGTACGGCTGCAGTCAGCATGGGATCCATACATGTCATGTGCGTCATGCAGCATCGGCATCCTCAGACCGGTTTCGATAGTGGCGGCCCTGTCGCGGTCCGTTGGACGCACCGATCGAAGCACGAATGGATCCTATATGACGGTAGTATGATAGAGCTTCCAAAGTTCGCCGCTACCTCGTATTGGGCCGCTGATTGATACTATTATGTTCTCTTGCCGGGTTCGATCCGCGACGAACTCCGTGCGGCGCAAATCGCCAACTGTCGCTCGCGTCAGCACTGGCGTGGCCTCGATAGTCTTCGGCCTTCGCCGTTCCGGCACGCATCACACGACTGCCGGGTCGAAGCTGTGAAAGCCGTGCTGCAGCGCCTCCACCCAGCGCGCGCCGTCGATCTCCTGGTCTTGCGGCGGAAACCAGGGGAAGATTGGGAACATGCGCTCTTCGATGAGGTCGTCGCGTTGGGCCGGAACACCTACGCACCGTGACATCCAGGTCTCCGATGCCCGTTCCGCATCGCTCGACCTCATGGCCGCACTCCCGGTTTCAAGATAAGAAGACCGGCTGCAGGGTCGACTTTCATCGGTTCGAGAGTAATTGCCGGGAACGTTGCTTGTCGGTTGCTCACGCCGCACCGGAGGCGAGCACGTCGCGGAACGGCTTCGGCGCGCGGCCGGACAGCATCTCGACGTCGCCGGTGACGATGTCGTAGACGCCGCTGGCTTGATGCGCGAGCATGCCGATCATCATGTCAGCGATCGGCGGCGGCAGCCCGCCCTGGGCCAGCATAGCCCGAAGCCGGTCTTCGCTGACGACCTCGAAAGGCATCGTCTTGCCGGCGGCATCGGCCAATGCCGCCGCCCGTTCGGCCCCGGACAATGCGGCGGGGCCAGTCAGGTTGTAGATGGCACCTACCTGGTTCTCGCCGGCCAAGGCACCGGTCAGCCCTGCCGCGATGTCTGCGCGCGCTACGAGCGACATCCGGGTGTCGGCAAGGCCGAACATCGTGCCCATCTGCATCGCCGGCTGCGACATCTGCAAAAAAGTTTCAGCGAAGAAGCTCATGCGCAGGATCGTCCAGCGTTTGGCGGCGCTGCGGACCAGTCGGTGCTCGCCGGCCCAATAGGCGGCACCGATTGCCGGCTCGGCTTCCTCACGCGTGCCGGTGGCCGACAAGAGGAAGATGTGCCCGACGCCCGCAGCCACGGCCGCATCCACCATGGCAACGGCTTGCCGGCTGCGCACGCCGGGCCGCAGGTCGGCACCGGGTATGAGCAGCAAGCGGTCGAGCCCGGCATAGGCGCTCGCCAGTGTTTCCGGATTGTCGTAGTCGCCCAGGCGGCCCTGCACCGCGCCCGCCTGCATATCCGGCGTGCGGCTGATCGCGATGATCTCCGCGCCCCGAGTGCCGACTTGCAGCCCCGCCACGACCGCTCGGCCGATGTTGCCGTTAGCGCCGCTGACACCGATCTTCATCATAAACCTGCCTATGCATGATATGTGTGCTACGATGTGAACGGCCGCGACGCCTGGCACAAGAACGCACGGGACTATCCGCAACGCACATCGATGTTCGTGGCCGCCAGGACGAGGGAGTGTCGATGATGTCGCGGATGACTGCCGTCGCCGGGATGACACTCCATCCGGCGAGAGATGATTGCCACGCACTGGCGCAGATCATCGACCGGGTCGGCGATAAATGGACCGTGATGGTTGTGGGGCACCTGTCCGAGCGCGGCACAATGCGCTTCAACGCACTGATGCGCGCAATACCTGGCGTGTCTCATCGCATGCTGACGCTGACGCTGCGTGGGCTCGAGCGTGACGGCCTCATCAGGCGGACGCCCTACGCAACCGTCCCGCTTCGCGTGGACTACGAGCTTACCACGCTCGGATGCTCGCTGACCGAGCCATTGGCGATATTGGCGCAATGGGCCAGCGCCAGACGTGGAGAGTTCGATACGGCCCGGACCGAATACGACTCTGCCCGCTCTTTGGCGGCCTGATCGTTTTTGATCTGTCAGAACGATTTGAACCGATTGATGCGGTGCGTTAACGAGAACGCTTCCTGAATTATTGCGGCAAACCCGT
Source organism: uncultured Acetobacteraceae bacterium (assembly GCA_964235615.1). Taxonomy (GTDB): domain Bacteria; phylum Pseudomonadota; class Alphaproteobacteria; order Acetobacterales; family Acetobacteraceae; genus Lichenicoccus. The sequence goes on from CAXSEE010000003.1 coordinate 9,725, forward strand.
TTCAGAGCTGAGTTGTAACTGAGCGCTGGCTGAAGGACGCTCGCAACCCGACCGCATGCCTACTGGTCTCGGCCAGACGCGAGGTGTGCCGTATCACACCGTAAAGAAGCGGCCGAAGTGGAAAATAACAAGGGCGGGCTGTTCCTCCGGGATCAGGTGGCCAAGCCACGAGCAGTCGCGGCGCCGTCCTTGCCTCCCATCCGAACTACTCGAGCAACAAGGAAACCGCGGACGAGGTTGTAGCGGAAATCAATACCGCCGGCGGCAGCGTTCGGGCGGTAAAGGCGGACATGTCGTCGGGTTCCGAAGCGGGCGCGTAGTTCGAAGCGGCAGAGCAGACGTTCGGCGGCGTGGATGTTGTGGTCAAAGGCAACGGGATCATGAAGACGGATCCGCTCGCGCAAGCTGGTGACGGAGACTACGAAAAGCATTTCGCGGTCAACGTGGAGGGCACGTTCAACACCCTGCGTGCACATGAATCGCTCTTCGAACAGAGGACGGGTCAGGATGCGCCCTGGCGCAATCCGAGGCTGTACGCCGATTGCTAAATCGACTTCACCTGCATCCAGCAAGGCAATGGCGTCATCAAGGGCCGCGAACGCCCGGATGTGAACAGCGGCGCCCGGAGCATCATTGTTCATGAGGTCCAGAAGCTGTGACAGGGTCTTGAAGGCCGCGTGTTCCGACAACCCGATGTTGAAATTGACCCTCGCCGAATGCGGGTCGAAATACCGCTAAGACTCGTGATGTCGATGTCGTGTTGGACACCGTGGGTGGCGAGACCGGGCAAAAATCGCTCGACGTGATCCGTCCCGGTGGATAGCTGGTCGCAACCCCTTCACCGCCAGACGAGGTCCCAGATCGGCCCGACCAGGCCGTACGGCGGAGATTTCATCGTGCCAACTGATACGGTCGGTAATTTGGTCGATACAGGCGATACCGAACTCATCGGCAGCCCGGCCTAGTCCTGAGCGCACGCCATGCTTGCCAGCGCTCCGCTGCGCCGCGACGGATTGGTCGGGCTGGTCGCGCGTCTGCCCGTCACGGTGATGGTTGCAGTCAACCCGGACGAAAGCACGATCGGGCAGGGCACATCGTTCAGCTCGATCCTGACCGGGATGCGTTGCGCGAGCCGAACCCAGGTGAACACCGGGTTGACACTCGGCAGGCCCTGCACGCCAGGCGCTGCGTCCGGAACGTCGATGCCGCGGCCCCGGCCGGAAACACGCCCCGTCAGAGGCACTCCGGGATAGGCCATCAGGGCGATCTCGGCCAAGTCGCCGACCTCGATGCGGCGGAGCTGGGTTTCCTCGAAATAACCTTCGATCCAGAAGCTGTCGGCGTCTACCAATGTCATCGCGCGGGTTCCGGTCGTGGCAAATCCGCCGCCTTGCAAGAGCAGGTTGGTCACCCAGCCGTTGACAGGCGAGCGGACAGTCGCCCGCTCCAGGTTCAAGGAGGCCTGATCGATCTCGGCGCCCGCCTGCAGGATGGCGTCGTTGGCGGCCTGGGCGGTGCCTGCGGCGTTCTCCTGTTGCTCGCGCGAGACCGCCAGGTCGGGCAGGTCCTGGCGCCGCCTTGCCTCGGCATCGAGATAACTCGCCTGCGCGCGGGCTTGTGCCAGTCTGCCTTCCGCCTGCTTGACCGAATTCTCGTAGGTCCGCGGGTCGATGCGGAACAGCACGTCGCCCTTATGGACGAACTGGTTGTCCTTCGCCACCAGGTCCACCACGGTCCCCGAGACTTCCGGCGCGATCTGCACCGTGTAGACGCGCACGCGCCCGTCCCGGGTCCAGGGTGAATACTCGTAGTAATTCCACGCCACCCAAGTGAGGGTCACGGCCGCGGCCAGCACCGTCAGGGTGGCGACGACGTTGAACGCCGCCGGCGGCTGCCAACTCTTTCCGGCCATCTATCGCGCGACCGAACGAAGCGACAGGATGAGCAGGTCGGTGATGCAAACCAGGACGCTCAGGTCGAACAAGGCGCGGTTCCAGACGTAGCGGTTGAGGTCGAAGTGATCGAACAACCGGCGGAGCAGGGCGGACACGATCAGGGCGGCAATCAGGCAGATCAGTCCAGGTGAGACGAAGATGCCCAGGACATCCACCTCACGCAACGCGATCATATCGCCGCCGCCGGGGAAAGGGCCGCCGGGGAAAGACCCGCCGGAGAAAGACCGGGGAAGCCGCGCGGCACGCCCGGCTCGAGCAACGCCGCCAGGGCCATGAGGCGGCGGCGCTGCAAGCCGTCGCCGCTGCGGGATGTTCGTAGCCTGGCGAGCCTGCCAGCGAGGTCCGGCCCACCTTCAATGAGCAGGCGGCTGGCCTGGCGGCCCAGCGCGTCATCCTGCTGGCGTATGACCAGCAGGAGCAGGCCAGCCAGCATGAGAGTATGCGCGTCCGCAACGGCGGCGGCGCCCTCCGGCATGAGCAGGGCGGCCCGCTCGAACATGGGGGCGCACCAGCGGCCAGGGTTGGGCAGCAGGAAGGCCGGGATCTTGGCGATGGTGCTGACGGCCCGGCCGATCCGCCGCCTGACCCGGGCACGCCGGGTCGCTGGACTGGCTGGCGGCGGCAGTGCTGCAAAGGCGAGAACGGCCATGGCGACGCCGAGCAGGTTCGCCAGCACACCATTGAGGTTGGATGCCAGGTCGTAGTCCATGACGTTCAAAGGATCGAGCGCGCTGAACACGACGATGCCGAACCCGCCGGCACTCGCCACCCGCTTGTCGGCGCGTCCGACCGCGGCGAGCATGCTGATCGGCAGAACCACGGCGGCGAGCAGGAAGAAGTCTCCCGTCGAGGTCAGGACGGTATAGTGGGCGGCGGTGCCGATCAGATCGGCAAGTGCCGCACCCTTCAGGAAATTGAGCGCATCCCGTGCCGGATTCTCGCGAGTGGCCAGCAGTATCGAAACCAATCCCGCCCAGGTGACGGCGGCGCCCCCCGACGACCATTGGGAAACATACCAGAATGCGTTGACCAGGCTCACGGCGGTCATCGTCCGTATGGCGTTGTTGCGTGCCAGCCGCCAATCACGGTCGAACGCGAGCGGCTGTGACCGCGCTCTTTTGGTGCTGATGCGATGTCCTCGCCGCAACATCCGTGCAGTGGCACAGCATCGGCGCAGGCGCCAGCCGATGCCCGGCCGATCCCACGCAAGCAGCAGGTCTGCTTCCTTGTCGGCTTGCGGCAGCCGTGCCTCCAGCAGGCCGGATGCGAGCAGGCTGAGCAGCGCGGGAGCCGCGTCCCGGATGGACCGGCCACCCGTCTTCAACGACGGGTGCTCGACCAGTGCGTCCGTGATGGTCGTGTCGAGCGCCAGCACGGCCTGCACTGGTGCGGCACCCCAATCACCTCCCCGCCCGGCCTGCCACCATTCGGCGCAAGCCCGCGCTGCCGCATCCACCTTGTTCGCCAAGCCGGTCCGCACCGTGCCAACGTCCGAAGCCACCAGTGCTGCTGAGGCATAGGCGCAGGCGATCCCGAGCAACAGGGCGCTGCCGCGGTCCACGGCAGTCGGAAACACCGATTGCGGCTGGGAGACGTTGCTGAGGGTGATGATCGGGACGGTGAACCCGATCAAGGCAAAGCCGTACTGATCTTGTCCACGGGCCGTGCTTGCCAGGGCTGTCGCCATGCCCAACCACAATGCGAGCACCACATCGAAGGCGAGGGTATCTTGTGCGAACCCGGCGGTGATCGCCAGCGATGCCACTGCCCCAATGAGCGTGCCGACCACGCGCCAGGCGGCTTTCTCGAGCGAACTGGCCCTGGTGGCGAGCGACACCGACAACACGGTCCAGGCCGCCCATTCCGGCCGTGCCAGCTCGAACTCCATGGCCAGGTAGAGCGCTACGACGACTGTCAGCCCGAGCCGGACCGCCTCGGCGGCTTGTTCTGGCCACCAGGCTGGTAACCTACTTTCCTGGAAGAAGGTGGTGCGGCTTCCTTGGTCGTGTCGCTCGGTGTCGGGCAGGGCGGATTTTGAAATCGGATCTTCTTTCCGTTCGCGGTTGGGGCTGTTCCCTCCGATATGACGCCGCACCGCAGCAACAGGGAGCCATTCTTGCTTGGTCGCCACCGTCAGCTAGAGCGCGTCGACATTCATATCCTGCATAAAGCAGGAAACCCACGATTCAGGCTAATCGCTCCTTGACGGATCAGCGCAGCCAGTCCCGCTACGTCCCGGCACGCGGAGGTCTTGCGGGCCGGGTGATGCGTTTCGGCCCATGCCGAGCGGCATGAGCGTCCCACACACCCAGCAGGGCGGTGATGCCCGCATCCAGCGCGGTCAGAGGAACGCTGTCCCGGGCTTGCGCCGATAAGCCGACCAGGAAGGTGTCGAACACCGCGGCCAAGGCCGCCACGTCGGTTTCGTTCCGGAGCTCGCCGCAGGCGACCGCCCGCTCGATGCAGGCGCGCAGGCCGGCGCGGTTGCGCTGGCGCTCGGCCGTCAGCCGCTCTTGCAGGTGACGGTTTTCCGGCGTGCAGGTCGTGGTTGACAGGACCACCAGGCAGCCGGGCGGATGGGTGGAATCCGTCTGCATGCGGGCTGACCCGCGTAGCGTCCGTTCTATTGCCTGACGCGGGGGAAGGCCCGCGTCGAACAGCGGTGCGAGCACCTGGCCATGCGTCGCGAGGTAATCCTCGACCACGCGGCGGAACAGCGCCTCCTTGGAGTCGAACGCGGCGTAGAAGCTCGCGGCCGAGATGTCGCCCATGGCAGCCTTGAGCTGCGCGAGAGAGGTCGCCTCATAACCATGCTGCCAGAACAGCCGCATCGCGTGTTGCACGGCCTCGTCTAGATCGAATTCCCTGGGACGACCTGTCCTCGGCATTCCGGCCTCCGCCTTCTTCTCTTCTGAAGTGGTCGGTCCCGAAGTCATCGACAAGTTCATGGTCCGATATGGGTTGTATGGACCATGCCCCGCCTTCGCCGGCGGCGCCATCGTGGCACAAGCCGATGCCGACGCGCTCGCCTGAGGACTTCGACAAAATCGATATCCGGCCGGCAACGGCAGCACGCAGGCTGTAATACGCCCCGGCACGGCAAGCAGGCTCTCGGTCGCTCCGTCAATCGTGCCGGAAACCTTGGCTCAGGGCACGTCTGCGATGCGCACGATGGCCTTGCCGAAGTTCCTGCCCTTCAGCAGGCCGATGAAGGCTTCGGGCGCGTTCTCCAATCCCTCGGTGATGTCCTCCCGGTACTTCAACTGGCCGCCGGAAACCCAGGCGCCCATCTGGTCCTGGAATGCCTGGAACTCCGTGCCGTAGTGATCCGTGATGATGAAGCCCTGCATGCGGATGCGCCTTATGAGAATCATGCGGGCGAGAGGCGGCAGCCGATCCGGCCCGGTTGGCGCCAGCGCGTCGTTGTAGCCGGACACCAGGCCACAGACCGGCACGCGTGCATGGACGTTCAGGAGCGGCAGCACGGCGTCGAAAACCGCTCCGCCGACATTCTCGAAGTAGATGTCCACCCCGTCCGGCGCCGCCTCGGTCAACCGGTCCTTGAAGCCCGGATCACGGTGGTCGAGGCACGCGTCGAAGCCGAGTTCGTCCACGACATGGCGGCACTTGTCCGCGCCGCCGGCGATGCCGACGACCCGGCATCCCTTGATCCTGGCGATCTGGCCGACGGCGGATCCTACCGCGCCGCTTGCCGCGGCAACGACCAGCGTCTCGCCCTGCTTCGGCTCGCCAATGGTCAGAAGGCCGTGCCAGGCCGTGAAGCCCGGCATGCCGAGCACGCCGAGCGCCAGGGAGGGATGGCCGAGGCCGGCGAGCTTTCTCAGCTCGGAGCCATCCGACAGCGCGAACTCCTGCCAGCCGCCGAAGCCGAGGACGAGATCGCCCTCCGTGAAGCCCTCGTGCCGCGATATCGCCACCCGGCTCACCGTGGCCCCGCCCATCGGAGCGCCAACGGGGAACGGCGGGACGTAGGATGGAGCGTCGCTCATCCGGCCCCGCATGTAGGGGTCGAGCGACAGGGAGAGATTTTGGAGCAGGACCTGCCCGTCGTCTGGGACCGGCACGTCCGCCTCGTCCAGGCGGAAGTTGTCCGGCGTTGGGCTACCCTTGGGACGCTGCTCCAGAAGGACGCGGCGATTACGTGATCGAGTCATGGGAGATCTTCCAGTTCCAGACAGACGAGCCTGCCCGGAAGTATCAGAACACGAGGCCAACTCGGAGGGGCTTCACGCCTGCGAGCTTGCCTGAAATGCTTTCGGTGGAGGCGGTTCGCCAGGAGGGCGAGAATAATCATTATAGGCAGTCGCGGATCGAACCGAGGTTCCACCTTGTCTTCAAGATCGACTGTTCCATATGTACGGCATGGGCAAGGCCGCGCAAGCCACGGCACGCGGTCAGGCTCGAAACAGATGATCCTGCTCTCGCGCGCGGCGTGAGAGCAAGGCGAAGGCGCCGGTCGCATGAGCAGAGTACAAGCGGAAGACGGCGCGTCGCCGATCGACGTGGTAGGGCGGTTCTACCAGGCGGAAAGCGCCTACATGAATGCGGGTGGACCCGCAGGCGGCGCGAGTTTCCAGGCCATGGCGGACACGCTCGACCCAGAGGTCATCCTGCATCAGACACCCGACCTTCCTTGGGGTGGAGAGTATCGCGGTCACGACGGCTACGAGGACTGGGCTAAGAAGATGAGCGCGGCGTTCGACCGGTTGGCCGTGCAGGACACGCAGTTCTTGACGGTGGACGACACTGTCGTGATCCTTTGCAGGCTGGTCACGCGGTCGCGCAAGAACGGCAAGCTACTTGATCTGCCGATGGCGCAGATGGTGCGGACCAGGGCGGGCAAGATCGTGGAGTTCCGGCCGTTCTACTGGAATGTTCCGGCATATGGCTCGGTCGTCTAGACGAGGTGGGCGGGGATGATACGGCTCGATGTGGAAGCAGCGGTAGGCAGGTTCTATAAAGCCGAGACTGCATACATGGTGTCCAATTCCCCGGACTTCGCGCCCATTGCAGAGCTGCTAAGCGAGGACGTTCTGCTCTGCGAACCGGCCTCGTTACCCTATGGCGGCGAGTATCGCGGCCATGTCGCCTTCGAGCGCTGGCTTCGAGCATTCCGGGAAACCTGGTCGTCGCTGGACGTGCGGGGATCCGAGACGTTCGCTCTGGGCGACCTCGTCTTCAGCCGCTCGCATGTTTATGCCATGTCGCGTGCAACCGGCCGTCCGGCCGACTGGCCCTTGCTACAGTATTTCAGGATCGAGGACGGCCGCATCGCGGAGTTGCGGCCGTTTCATTGGGACACCGCCGCCATCCTGCCGGCGCTGCGATAGGAACCGCGATCCTCCCAGGATAGGCTCGATCACGACGCGCCGTTTCCCGATCCTGGTGCCGACCCGATCCGCTGCGAGAAGACCGCGGCGCTCGATCAGCCGACCTCACCCACAATGCGCCCCGTGTTGGTAGGGCAGGAGCAGGGCGTACCGGCTACCAGCGGCCGCCTGAGGGGGCAGACATAGGCCGCGGCATAGCAGCGTCCGGACGCCACGCTGGGCGCCGGCTGGGTGTAGACCACCGTCGGCGCCGAGTAGACGACCGGCGCGGGTGCCACGATCACCCGGGGGCCGTAGAACGGAAAGAACGGCGTGAAAACGGGAAAGCCAAAACCAATGGGGAAGCCAAAACCGAAACGCACAAATCCGTAAGCGTGGGCGGGATGCATCGGTGACATCAGCAGGGCGCCGGCGCCGAGGAAGGCGACGAGAGCGCGACGGAGACGGGAGAAGCGGGAGAGCATGGGCGAATACCTCGTTCGGACACGACTGGAAGTGATCTGTGTAGGGCGGTCAGTTCTGCCAAGTTCCTGACTGCTTCTTCTTCAATCTGCCGAGCACTCTCCTTGATCGGTTCCATCGGCTCGTATCAATGATGTGGCGGTCGATCGCCAAGGCATGGTCTTTCAACCGACCTGCATGATGTTGAGCGCAGGCCGAACACCTTGTATGAATGGTAGCGGCGGAAGAATGCTGAAGCATCCATATCGCCACGTCAAAGCACCTTGCGGTCATTTCTGAAGTGTAGTTGACTATATCTCCACTTATTATACTGATACTGTTACAAATAATACTTTGTGTTGTTACAAATAATTCTCTCCCCGGGCTGGTTGTTTTCTTTGACGGCTAGGGGATCCTCTTCCTGGCTAAGGTGGCAGGAGCACAAACTTGTGATAAATTTAATTTCTGGCAACGGGGCTAGGTGGAGCGGGTTAACCGAGTCCTTGGTTGCTGGGATCAACACCGACATGGCGGTTATGGGCATCACATCGAATGGCTTCAGCGGCAACCCGATCCAGTGGACCGTGTAGGCCGGCACCATCGATCGCTGATTATCGTGAAATCGACCATGCCATCCCCCATAAGAGACCTCGATCGGTTCGCGTCCGTTGCACGAGACCTCTCGGAACTGAAGCGGTTCCGCGACCAGTCCACAGCGGACAGCGTCGCCGAGCGCCTGTTCCGTCTCTGCTGGAGACGGCTCTCCGGCGGCGTATCACCGGCGGACCTCTGGAAACCTGTCGTTGCCGACGCCCTGGTCGCGACACGTCTTGGCGGTATCGACGCGACGCTGCTTCGGCTTCTGGATGTCGACGCTGCACAGCGGGCGGAGATCCTCGGCAACAGCTTCGATGCTGCCGCGGCGCCATTGTCAGGTGAGACGATGCGCGACGTGCGCGCCTGCGTCGGCAAGATCGACGCAGGATCGGACGCGCCTCTCTTCGTCGATGCGCTGATCCGCCAGCCTCGCGCCGGCGCCACGTCTCCCGGCAAGCCGCGCCTTGCTCTCGAGCCCGCGGAGAGCCACGGAGACCATTGTCTCGTGGTCGCGGTGCTGGGCGCGTTGATCGCCTTGCATGACGGTGCCGATCCGGGGCGCGTATTCCTGGCCGGGCTCGCGCACCACTTGCATAACGCGATGCTGCCCGACACCGGTTTTGCCGGCGAGGTCATGCTCGGCACAGCCCTCGAGCCGATCATGCGCCGCCTGTTCGCCCGCGAGCTTGCCACCCTCGCCGACATCCCGCGCCGCCATGTCGAAGATGCGTTGCTGCTGATCGTCGATGCCGAGACTCCGGAGGGACGCGCCTTCCATGCCGCCGACGTCATCGACAGGGTGCTGCAGGCGCATCACCACGCCCGCATCGCCGCCTTCACGGCAGACCAGGCACTGGGCGATCTCGAACTGGTCCATGAAGGGCCTCTGCGTCCTTTCCAGGCAGAGGTTCTCGCCATAGTCGGGCTCACGTGATGGATAGCTCAGCTTGGGACTGGACCTCGCGGACGCTTCTCAGTCCATTATCCGGTCGTCTCCTGGAGTGGCACGGCCCATTCATTCTCAGGGCCGGCGACGAGGCGTGGCCGGTGATCGAGGGCATCCCGTTCCTGCGGGCCGGCCGGGTCGACATGGCGCGCGCGGCGGTCGTTCTGATCGAGGCCGGCGATCTGGCGGGAGCAACCGCCCTGTTGCTGACCGACCAGGACCCCTATGCACCGGATGCTCCGCCGTCGATCGAGACGTGTGCCGAGATGCTTGGCCGCGAGGCTTCTTTCAGCTTCCGCGGCGCGATGGAACGGCTCGGCTTCGGCAGGGTCGCGGATTACTTCGCGCACCGATGGACCGATCCGACCTATCTCTCCGGCCTGGCGCTCCTGAGCGAGGCCGGTATCGAGGGACCGATGCTCGAACTTGCCTCGGGCGTTGGGCATTTCGTTCGGGCGGCCGGTCTCGCTGGGATCGAGGCGGCCGGCGCCGACCTGGTATTTGCCAAGCTTTGGCTTGCCCGTCGCTTCGTCTGCCCGGATGCGCGGCTGATCTGCTTCGACGCGTCGCTGTCATGGCCGCTCGCGGAAGGCTCGTTCCGCGACGTTTTCTGTCACGACGCCTTCTATTTCATACCGGACAAATCAGCGGTCGTGGAACGGATGCAACGCCTCGTCGGCAATGCAGGCCGCATCGCGATCGGGCACGCGCATAACGCGTCGGCCGATAATCATTCTTCCGGCGCCCCGCTGACAGTCGAAGGGTATGCGGCTCTTCTGCCAGGCGCACGATTGTTCGATGATCGTGAGCTTACCATGGCTTTCACGGACGGACGGGCTCCCGTCCCGGCACAGGCTGCGGCACTCGCCGGCGTAGCGGCGGTGTCTCTGGTCCGTAATCCGGATGACACCGTCAGGCGACGGATCGGAACCCAGGCGGCCGATCCACGCTTGCGGCTCAATCCGCTCTACCGGCAAGAGGGGACAAGCAGGCGCATCGCTTGGCCGAGTAGCCGCTACGAACAGGAATATGCAGAATTGGCAAGCTATCCCTTGACCTGGGATGGTCCTGACGAGATCGAGCTTGACGGCAGCGAAGCCGCGTCCGCGCTGTTCCGGAACCGTACATATGTCGATCTGCCGCCAAGATGGTAGGATGGGGCATTGCCGGTTGCGGCTGGGTGGCGCGCGACTATGGGGCTCAGGCGATCGCAGCCAGCGGCAACGGTCGCCTCATTGCCCTGCACGATCCGGATCCTGTTTCGCTAGAGCGGATCGCGTCCGGAGACGATACGGTGGCGCGGGAGACTTCGCTCGACGCCTTCCTGTGCACGCCGGGCCTCGATGCCGTGTATGTCGCCGCACCGAATCACGTGCATCGCAAGCTGGTCGAGGCGGCATCCGCGGCGGGGCTTGCCGTGCTGTGTGAAAAGCCGATGGCGCTCGACGCCGATGATGCGGGAGCCATGGTGAACTCCTGCGCCCGCCATGGAGTTTTCTACGCGACCGCGTTCGACCAGCGTTTCCATGCGGCGCATCGGCACGCCGCGCGGATGATTGCCGAGGATGCGGTTGGACGGGTCACGGCGTTGCGCATCGTCTATGCCTGCTGGGTGGGCTCGAGCTGGTCGGACGACAACTGGCGCATCGACCCGCTACGCGCCGGCGGAGGAGCCCTGTTCGACCTCGCGCCGCATGGCCTCGATCTCGCCGCCATGCTGCTCGGAGAAAAACTCGATACCGCCCACGTCCTCGGCCAGCGCCGCGTGCAGGATTATGCACGCGCAGGCGGCGTCGATGACGGGGCGGTCGTCATCGCGCGCACCGCGTCCGGTGTGCTGGTGCAGCTTCACGTCGCCTATAACTGTCCCGAGTTCCTGCCACGCCGGCGGCTCGAGATCGTCGGCGAGCGCGGCCAGATCACCCTGACCGATACGATGGGGCAGACCCCCGGCGGCAGTCTCCGGTTGCAGACGGCTGACGGGCCATCACGGGAGATCGACGTCGAAGGGATCGGCAACTCGCCGTTCGCGACGCAGATCGCGGCCTTCGGCGACCATCTGCTCGGCATCCGGCCGTTCGGTTTCACCGCCGAGCAGGATCTGGCCACGATGACCCTGCTGGCCGAGCTGCGCGACGCGATCGCCTCAGACGGCGGGCGCTGACCATGCCCTTGTCGCCCTTCGCCTGCAGCAATTGCGGACATTGGCAGTTCCACTTCGCTGTCCCGCCGCATTGCCCGATCTGCTCGGACGTGCGCAACGACCTGCCCGAAGATGGCTGGGATTTTCGCGCGTTGGATGACCTGGCGCCGCGTCTCGCATACCATCATCGCCAGGTCATGTCCGGCATCTGGGAGTTCTGGACGACCCCGCGTTTCGGCCTCGACAGCCATGGCTGGCTGCTGCTCGAACCCGATGGCAACGTAGCTTTCGAGGCAGCGCCCGCCTATGACGATGCCGCACTCGATGCGATCGCCGAACTCGGCGGCATCACGACCCTTGCCGCGTCGCATCCGCACGGCTACGGCGCCCTGTGGCAACTCCAGCACCGCTTCTCGCCGGACCTTTTGATCCAGAAAGACGATCTGCAATGGACCAAGGCGTTCCGGGTGACGCGGCCCTGGGACGAGCGGCACGAGATCCGTCCGGGACTGGTGCTGCATCACACCGGTGGCCATTACGAAGGGCATTCGATCCTGCATGACGCGAGGCGGGGTGCGGTATTCGTCGGTGACGCGCTGAAGCTGGACTTCGATGCGGCCGGCCGGCTGTCCGCATTGTCCTGCCACAAGGCCTATCACAAGCAGATCCCACTCTCGCCCAACGAGGCGCGCCGCTACCGCGACGTGTTCGCGTCGATAGAGTTCGACACCGTGTTCACGCCGTTCGACCATGCCCGCGGTGTTCCGAAAGCGGCCGTGCTCGAACTCCTCGACAGGATGATCGCCGGGCCAGGCTCGACACAGCCGGTCTCGATCCCGCTTCTCACTCAGGGGCTCCCTTCGGGGACGAAGCAGACATGACACTGCGTTATGCCTACAACACCAACGGCTGCGCTCATCATGCTCTCGAACCGGCGATCGAGATGATCGCGGATGCGGGCTATGACGGCGTGTCGATCACGCTCGACATCCAGCATCTCAACCCCTTCGCGGTCGACCATGCCAACGAGCTGAGGCGGGTGGGAGCCCTGCTCGCGTCGCGCAAGCTCGGCTCGGTGATCGAGACCGGCGCCAAGTTCCTGCTCGATCCGCGACGCAAGCACGAGCCAACCCTGGTTTCCGAGGAGCAGGAAGGACGCGCGCGCCGCCTGGAGTTCCTGACGCGTGCGTTCGAGATCGCCGCCGACCTGGGAACGGAGTCGGTGACGTTCTGGGCCGGCGTTCCGGCGACGCATCTCGATCCCGCGGTAACACGCGACTGGCTATATGCCGGTGTTGCCGAGGTGTTGCGTCGCGCCGAGCATCTGGGCGTCGTCCCCGCGTTCGAGCCGGAGCCGGAGATGATCGTCGGCACCGTCACCCAGTTCGAGACGTTGGCGCGGGAGTTCCCGACCTTGCGGCTGGCGCTAGACCTGGGTCATTGCCTGGTGTCGCAGGATATCGAGCCCGAGGATGCGGTCGTGTCGCAGGCGCACCGGCTCGGCAATGTCCATTTCGAGGACATGCAGCGTGGCGTGCACAAGCATCTTCCGTTCGGGGAAGGCGACATGGATCTTCCGGCGGTGGTCGGGGCGTTGCGGCAGGTCGGCTTCGCTGGTCTGGTCTGCGTCGAGCTTTCGAGCGACAGCCATCGCGCCGTGCAGATGATCCCCGAAGCGCGCGAGGCGATACGGGCGATCGAGGCGTCTCTCGCATGAGGATATGCTTTGTCAGCCGGCGCTATTTCCCGGCCATTTCGGGAATGAGCGTCTATGCGCTCAACCTGCTGCGGGCGCTGTCAGAGGCGGGTCATGACGTGACCATGATCAGCCAGTATCGCGACGACGCGTTCGGCAAGGGCGTCTACGGCGGCGGTCCGCCCCCGGCGGTTCCCGGGGTCCGGGTGATCGGGCTGGAGCAGAAAGGCGAGGCGGAGAGCGGCGACTTCGAGCGCGACATCGACGAGATCGTGGAGACGATAACGGCCGAACACGCGCGCCAACCGTTCGACCTGCTGCACGCGCAGTATGGCTATCCGACCGGCTGGGCGGTGCTGCTGGCTTCCCGCGCGCTCGGCGTGCCGAACCTGGTGTCGATCCAGGGCGGCGACGGGCATTGGGTCGGCTCCTGCTGCGAGGCGCATCGCCTGGCGATGACGAGGGTGCTGGACCATGCCGGCGCGGTGCTGATCGGCTGCCGGTCGTTCGCCGATGAAGTGACTGAGCGGCTGGGCACCGATCCGGCCCGCTTCACCATTGTACCGGGCGCGGTCGACACCACCTGCTTCGTGCCGGACACGAGGCCGCGCGATCCGGCAGCCCCGCCGGTGCTGCTCTATCACGGCCGCGTCGACCGGCGCAAAGGCGTGCTCGACATGATCGAGGCGCTGCGGAGGCTGCGCGACGAGCGGCTTGATTTCAGGCTGGTGCTCTCGGGCATCGGTCCGGACCTGGAAGCAGCGACGCAGCGTCTTGCCGAGACCGGTCTCGACGCGATCACCACGATGCGCGGCTATGTCGATTACGACCATGCGCCGGAAGCCTACGAGGGCGCGGATATCTTCGTCTCGCCGACCTATGCGGAGGGCTTCTCGAACACCATCCTGGAGGCCATGGCGACCGGCCTCGCGACGATCTCCTGCCGCGTGGTCGGCGTGGTCGACTGCCTGCGCGACGGCGAGAACGGACTGCTCACCGAACCCGGCGATATCGAAGCGTTGGCATCGGGACTGCGCCGCCTGATCACCGACCGGGCGTTGCGCGAACGCCTCGCGGAAGCCGCCCTGGAGGAATGCCGGCGCGTCTATTCCTGGTCCGCGGTCGCGGGACGGATCATGAACGTCTATGCCGATGTCGTGCATCGCGCCGTGGACACCGGCTTCGAGACGGCGCTGCCGCGCGACCCTTGCCGGTATCGCACGAGCCCGCATCTGCTCTGATGGACCATCGACCCCGCACGGCACTGCTGCTGTCACCGCATCTCGACGATGTCGCCTTTTCGTGCGGCGGGATCGCGGCGACGCTGGCCCACGCGGGCTGGCGCGTGTTGATCGCGACGGCGTTCACGCGCTCGGTGCATCCGGCCGCCGGCTTCGCGCTCGAATGCCAGCGCGACAAGGGTCTTGGCGACGAGATCGATTACATGGCGCTTCGACGTGAGGAGGATCGTGCGGCCTGCGCGGCACTCGGTGCCGAGCCGGTGCTGCTCGACCTGCCGGAGGCGCCGAACCGCGGCTACCGATCCGCCGCCGCGCTGTTCGCGCCACCCCGCGAGGATGATGCCGTCGCAGGTCCGCTCGCCGGCCTGTTGGCTCGCCTGATGTCCGACGAGCAGGCGGCACTCGTGCTGGCGCCGCAGGGTTGCGGCCGGCATGTCGATCATGTGCGGCTGATCGACGCCGTGCTCGAACTCTGCGGGCATGACCAGGAGGCTCCAGCCGTGTTCGGCTTCTATCCGGATACGCCCTACGTCATCCGCAACCCGTTGGCGGAGCCGGACGCACGGGTGGCGGCATGGGCGCCGCATGATGTCGTGGTGCCGATCGACGACGCGGCCCGCCGCCGCAAACATGACGCGGTCGCCTGCTACGTCTCGCAAGTCGGCTTCCAGTTCGGCGGCGAGGCGTCGGCGCGGGCGGCAGTCGATGGTCTCGCGCAGCGCGAAGCCGGCGGCCGCGGCTATGCCGAGCGCCTGCGTACATCCGATCGCGAAGCCTTGGAGGCCTTGCTCGCATGAAGACCTGGTTGGTGACCGGAGGCGCCGGCTTCATCGGCTCGCATCTCGTCGACGCACTGATTGCGGGCGGCGACCGCGTGCGCGTGCTGGATGATTTATCTTCCGGAAAACGCGAGAATATTCCCGACGATGTGCTGTTCCTTCGCGGCAGCGTCACCGACCGGGCGCTGGTGCTGCGTGCGATGCGCAACGTCGACGGCGTGTTTCATCTTGCCGCCATCGCCTCGGTCGCGCGCTGCACCGAGGAATGGGTCGGTACGCACGAAGTCAACCAGACAGGCACCATCACCATACTCGACGCGGCGCACCGCGCCGGCAATCTCCCTGTCGTGTATGCATCCTCTGCCGCCGTGTACGGCGATCTCGACCGCGACGCGTTGGCGGAAACCGACATGACCGATCCGCGCTCCGCCTATGGCTGCGACAAGCTCGGCAGCGAGTTGCACGCCCGCATCGCGCGCCGCTCGTTCGGGACCCCGACCCTGGGCTTGCGCTTCTTCAACGTCTATGGCCCGCGGCAGGACGGCTCGTCGCCCTATTCCGGGGTAATCTCCGTGTTCCGCCAACGGTTGCAGGCGGGCGCGCCCCTGGTGCTGAACGGGGACGGGCGGCAGACGCGTGATTTCGTCTATGTCGCCGACGTGGTCGCGGCCATGATCGCCGGCATGGCACGACTGCCGGACCTGCCGCAGGCGCTCAACGTCTGCACCGGCGGCTCGATCTCGGTCCGGACGCTGGCGGTCATGCTGTGCGAGATGGCGGGCGTGCCTGCATTGTGGCGTTACGGGCCGGCCAAGATCGGCGACATCCTGCATTCCTGCGGCGACCCGATGCTGATGGCCGACAGCCTCGGCCTGCGCTGCCGGACGTCGATCCAGGAGGGGCTGGAACGCCTCGCGCGCGCCGAGAACACGGACTGGATCCAATCTTCGCGCGATCGCGACAACAGGGGAAGCATCGGCGCATGACGACCGACTATGCCGCCATCGCGGAGACCTTCCGGGCCAGCATGCCGCATGCCGCCGAAACCACCCTGTTCCGGATCGATGCGCTCGACCGCCTCGGCATCCCGGTGATGCAGGCGAACCTGCTGCGGCCGGACCATGCGACGGTGGTCGGCCATGGCTACGGCCTGACCGAAGCGGAGGCGGCGACCGGAGCCCTCGGCGAGCTCTGCGAGGAGGTGCATGTCGGCGCCTGGGTGATGCGTCAGGAGCCGGTCGAGGCGAGCTACAACGCGCTGGTCGGCCGATACGGCGCCAGCGGTGTCGCGGACCCGCTGACGCTCTGCCTGCCGGCGGGATCGGACTATGATCCGGACCAGAGCCGCGCCTGGCTGCCGGCGCGTCGCTACCCGTCCGACGAGACCGTGCTGGTGCCGCTCGAATGGATCGCCATCGCCTCCAGCCAGCTCGGCGGCCGGCCGGCGCTGGTGACGCCGATCACCAACGGGCTCGGCGCCGGGCTCGACCTGCAGCATGCGCTGGCCCACGGCCTGATGGAGCTGCTGCAGCGCGACGGCAACGTGCTGACCTACCGCGCTTTCGACGAGGGCAGGGTGGTCACTTTCGAACAGCCGCTGCCGGCGGACGTGGCGGGATTGTTCGACCGTCTGCATGCCGCCGGCATCGACGTCACGGTGAAACTGGCCGCCACCGACTTCGGCATCGCCAATCTCTACGTGGTCGGCGACGACCGCGATGCGGCTTCGCACCCGATCCAGATCACCGCATGCGGCGAGGCGGCGCATCCCGATCGCATGCGTGGCCTGCGCAAGGCGGTGCTGGAGTTCATCGGCTCACGCTCGCGCAAGGTCGCAACGCACGGCCCGATCGAGACCCTGCGCGCGGTGATGCCGGAGGCATCTTTCACCCGTCAGATGGCGGTAGCCGAGGCAGGCGGCGAGGAGGCGAGGGCGTTGGACACGATGGCCGAGTGGATCGGCCAGGACGCGGCCGAACTGCGGCGCCGCCTGGCTGGGAATGTGTTCGTGCGCCGGTCCGAGGTCGCGTTCTCGTCCCTGCCCGACGCCGCACCCGGCACGATGGACAGCAGCGCCGCACGGCTGGATTGGCTGGCGGCGAAGCTCGTGTCGCTCGGTCTCGATATCCTGTGGGTGGATTGCTCTCCTCCGGGTTCGCCGGTCCGTGCGGTCAAGGTCGTCGTGCCCGGGCTGGAGAGCGAGACCATGAGCTATCACAGGATCGGCTGGCGTGGTGTCGCGCGTCTGCGCGAGCGTGGCGATGGCCTGATCTCCAGCAGTCCCGCCCAGGGCGCAGCACCGGTCCGGATGCGTGATGAGGACGCCGCGAAAGCCGGTGGTGCGGCATTCCTCGATGTGGCTACGATCGACCGGCGGGTCGAAGCCGTCTATCCGCTGTATCGCGAGGCGAACCCGTTTGCGGCGCAGCTGGCTCGGGCCAGGGCAGGTCATTGAATGTCGGTCGGGATCGATCGCGCTTACGTGAACAAATAATATAGCCGCCTATGTAACGCAATCAAATACTATCCATTTGTGTTAAATAACGGAGAGCATCACATCATGGCGGAAAGCGTCTCAAGAACATTCCAGGAGCAGCTGATTGCTATTCTTCCAAAACTACGTATCCAAGCAATCTCGCTGACGCGCAATTCTACCGCCGCCGACGACCTTGTTCAGGACGCTGTCTGCAATGCCATCGCCGCACAGGATAGCTTCATAGTCGGCACCAATTTTCCGGCATGGATGCATCGCATCCTCCGCAACCGCTTCATCTCCAACCTGCGCCGGCGACGGGACACGACCGACATCGACGACGTGCCGCAGGCCATGCTGGCCTCCATGGCGCCGCACGAGGATCGTCTGATCCTGAAGGAACTCGATGTGGCGTTGGGTCGCCTGCCATCGGATCAGCGGGAGGCCCTGATCATGGTGGTCATCCAGGGAATGAGCTACGAGGAGCTCGCCGACGTCACCAACTGTGCCATTGGCACCGCCAAGAGCCGCGTCTTCCGTGCAAGACGGCAGTTGGAGGTCTGGCTGATGGGCGAGACTACGAATGTCCGCAAAATCCGCTCCAAAGTCGGACTTCCGGATGCGTCCGGTCGCAAGCGAGACGATCAGGCGCAATCTAAAGTCGGCATCTCGGCGCTGTTGAACGCTGCAACGACGTGAGCCCGCGCGTATAGGCATGTCGTGCCGAGTAATCCGTTATGCGAACTTGGGCTGCCCTGTGAGGCAGCCCAAGAAAGAGACGCGAT
The DNA here is from genome assembly GCA_964235615.1 of uncultured Acetobacteraceae bacterium. GTDB lineage: Bacteria > Pseudomonadota > Alphaproteobacteria > Acetobacterales > Acetobacteraceae > Lichenicoccus. Next base: position 28,132 of record CAXSEE010000003.1, read on the forward strand.
ATTAGGCGTTCTGCTGGTTGAGGTAGGCGTGCACGAAATTCGGAATATGGCTACCCAACCAATCGCCTGTTTCCTGCTCCTCCTTCATCGATTGCTCCAGCACCACGATGTCGCCTGTGGCACCTGCTACCTCGGCAAGAGTCATCAACACCTTGTACGATGCGATTTCGTATGCCTTGTAGCCGATAGCTGACAAGACGTTCTTCAGGATCTCATCGGGGGACACCGCATGAGCAAAACCGGCGACGGTAGCAACCGTGCCAGTCACGGCTTCCTTTGCCAGTGACTTCGAAGTGCCATGTTTTGCGAGCAGGTCATCGAGCCGGGCAGCCTGGGTGACCGAACGCTCCTGATCGGCCTGCATCTTTGCATGCAGCTCCGGATAGGCTTCCATCCGTGACAGCTGGTTCTTGATAGTCCCTATAGCCTGGGTTTCGACCGCGTGCTGGTTCCTAAGCCCGGTCAGATAGACGTCCATAGTAGCATTCGAGGCGCTCATGTTACACTCCATTGATCGGGAGGGCCAACGTGGCCGTCGCTTTCCAGATCCGCGAATTGGTGATCAGGATAAGTTGCGCGCATCGATAACCGACCTGCTCCTGTTAAAAGGCGTTGGCCTTACCCACTGGGAACAGGCATCCCAGACAAGATAGGCCAGACAGGACAGAGTTGAGGCTCCACGGTTCCGTTTCCGGAAAGCGAATGGCAAGGGTTCTCGAACAGCTTCGGCGTGGTGAACTTGCGGGAGCACGGTCGCTGGACCTTTCGGGCAGCGGCCTGGTCAGCTTTCCGCCGGAGATATTCGGCTTGGCCGACACGCTCGAAAGCCTCGATCTCGGCCGCAACCCTCTCACCAGCCTGCCCCATGATCTCGGACGCCTGCGCCGCCTCCGGATCCTGTTCTGCTCGGGAACGTCGTTCCGGGTTCTGCCGCCTGTTCTGGGTGACTGTCCCGAGCTGAGCCAGGTCGGCTTTCGTGCATCGGCGGTGGAGATCGTGCCCGCCTCATCTTTGCCGCCAAACCTCCGCTGGCTGACGTTGACCGACAACCGGATCGAAGCATTGCCCGACGCCATCGGGAGGCGTCCGTCGCTGCAGAAGCTGATGCTTTCCGGCAACCGCATCGATCGACTGCCCGAGACGCTTGCCGGCGCCAGCTCGCTCGAATTGCTGCGCCTGTCCGCGAACCGGTTCGCCTCCCTGCCACCGTTCTTGGGCGACCTGCCTCGCCTCGCCTGGTTCGCATTCGCCGCCAACCCGGTCGAAGACCTCGTGCCGCGTAATCCGTCAGGTCCGGCCGTGCCCTGGGCGTCACTGCATCAGGAGGCATTGCTCGGCGAAGGCGCGTCAGGATGGGTTCACGCGGCATCATGGGATCGGCCAGGGCAGATGGCCGAGCGCATCGCGCTGAAGTTCTACAAGGGCGCCATGACGAGCGACGGATTGCCTGAACGGGAGATGGAGGCGGCACTCGCCGTCGGCGCGCACCCGAACATCCTCGGCGGCTTCGGACGCGTCGATGACCATCCCAGCGGCGCCGCATGCCTGCTCCTGCCGCTCATTGCGTCTCATTGGCGGGTGTTGGCCGCACCTCCGAGCCTGGAGACCTGCTCACGCGACATCTATGATCCGTCGATGGTCCTGCCCTCGGGTGCAGCCTATTGGATCGCGCGCTCCATTGCCGCCGCCGGCACTCATCTGGCCGCAAGCGGATTGCTGCACGGAGATCTCTATGCCCACAACATCCACTGGGACGGAGGCCGCGGTGATGCCGTACTCGGGGATTTCGGTGCGGCGTCCCGGTATCCCGCGGGACCGGCGGGCGCTTCCCTCGAGGCTCTTGACGTCCTGGCTTGGGGAATTCTTGCAGGCGAGTTGCTCGACCGTGCGCCTGCCGGGGAGTCCAACCAGGCGTTGGACCAGCTCCGGCACGCGGCAACCGCTCCTCGCGCTGCCACTCGGCCCGGTTTTGCCGAGATCCTTCAGGAGATGCCGATAATGCCTATCCGATGAGCGGCCTACGCTGGACGAGGTCCTGCAGGGTCTGTTTCCACTTTCGTCACAGCTCCTGTTGCACGTAGAGAACAATCTGGCTAGAGATGCATAACGGAAGCGAGCGAAACTCTAAGCCCTGCGGATACCTGTCGCGCCGATTTCAGGTCGAGTCGCTACTTGTAAAGCCAGATCACGGCACCACAACTCAAGCGTATGCTTCCCGGCCGCCAAATTATCACCACCGGAGCATGGTTCTTATCGCGAGCCATGGCGAACTTGCCCGGTTTGTAAGATCTCGGCTTCAATGCAGCTTCGTAACACCCACTGAACTGTGATTCAGCAGTGCGGCCATTAGACGATAGATAACACCCCATGAATGTAACGCAAGCCTATCGAACTTGGTCACGCGAACGAGAGCTTGACATCGCCTCACCTGCCCTATGACCAGACCGCTCCTGGTAGACCCAAAACGACTATCTGACAGGAGGCCGAGCTTGGCGCATGAACGCAGCGGACGCGTCGCGCGAACCGTGGCACTCGCTCTCTCAGCCTTGTGCACCGGTTGCTCGACCTCAGGCTTCTGGCTCATCCACCCTGCGGGTCCCGTCGCCGAGGCCGGGCTGCAATCCTGGATTGTCGATACGGGCGCTACATTCCTGGTCATCGGCCCCGCCACCCTCCTCGTGATGTGGGCGATCTGGCGCTACCACCGCCGTGTCGGCAAGGGCGCGTACGTTCCCGGCTGGGCGCACTCGGTGCCGCTCGAAGCCACCTTCTGGGGTGTCCCGCTCCTAGTGGTCATCGGCCTCGGTTTCTACGCCACCCACGCCTCGTTCGAGACCGACCCGTCCGGACCCGGCGTCATGGCGGCCGGCAATAACCCGGATGCCGCCAAGCCCCCGGTCGAGATCGACGTGATCACCACCGACTGGCAGTGGCTGTTCATCTACCCCGGCCGCCACATCGCGCTCTCGAACGAGCTTGTCATTCCGGTCCATACGCCTATCCGCTTCCGCCTCACCTCGGCTACGGTAGCAACCGATTTCTTCATCCCTCAGCTTGCCGGTCAAATCGATGTGATGCCCGGTATGCGTACGTGGCAGGGTTTGATTGCCAACCATATTGGCAACTACCAAGGTTTCGCCTCCGACTATAATGGTCCTGGATTCTCATGGATGCGCTTTCAGACACGGGTCGTCTCGGCCGATGACTTCGCCACCTGGGCTACCGGCATGGCGACTGCCCCGACGCATCTCGACGAAGCCAGATTCCTGAAGTTCGCGTCTCCCACCATCAATGAGCACGACACCACCATGCGCTTCTCCGGAGTGCAGGACGGCCTCTTCGATCGCGTTGTTGACAACGTGATGATGGGCCGGATCTACGAGACTCCCAGCGGCATGACCGAGAAGAGGTCCCACGACGTCAATGGCGGCAAACAATTGACCCATACAGCCCACTCAGAGCAGGACGAGACTCCATGATAAACGTCCAGGACCACTGGGACTGGTTTTTTGGTCGCCTGACCCTGTCCCAGGTACCGTATGACAACCTGATCGTCGGCAGCGCCTTCATCTTCGCCGCCACGATGGGGCTGGCGATCCTCGGCCTGCTTACATACTACCATAAATGGGCCTGGCTCTACCGGGAGTGGCTCACCACGCTCGATCACAAGCGCATCGGCATCATGTACGGCATCGTCGGCACCGTGATGCTGTTCCGCGGCTTCGTCGACGCCATCATGATGCGCACGCAACAGGTGCTGGCCGCCGGACCCATGTCGCACGGCTATCTCGGCGCCGAGCATGGTTACCTTCCGCCCTATCACTACGATCAGATCTATGGCTCCCACGGGACCATCATGCTGATCTTCGCCGCCACCCCGATACTTGCCGGCTTCATGAACTACCTGGTGCCGTTGCAGATCGGCGCGCGAGACATGGCATTTCCCTACCTCAACGCGCTCGCCTTCTGGATGACCGCGGTGGGTGCAGCGCTCACCATGGCCTCGTTGTTCATCGGCGACTTCAGCCACGCCGGCTGGGTCGGCCTCGCGCCGCTGACCGAACTTCCCTACAGCCCCGATGTCGGCGTCGACTACTGGAGCTGGGCGCTGCAGATAGGCAGTATCGGCACCACGCTGGGTGCCGTGAACATCATCGCCACCATCATCAAGATGCGCGCGCCGGGCATGAACTGGATGCGCCTGTCGCTGTTCACCTGGACCTCGCTGACCACCAACGTGATCGGCCTCACCGCCTTCCCGGTGCTCGGCGTCGCCATCGGCCTGCTCAGCCTCGACCGCTATCTCGGCACCCACTTCTACACCACCGGGGTCGGCGGCAACTTCATGCTCTACACCGACCTGTTCTGGATCTGGGGCCATCCGGAGGTGTATTTCATCATCCTGCCCTCCTGGGGCATGATGTCCGAGATCATCCCGACCTTCTCCGAGAAGAAGCTCTTCGGCTACCCGGTGATGGTCGCGGCCACGCTGAGCATCGGCTGCATCTCCTGGACCGTCTGGCTGCACCATTTCTTCACGATGGGTGCCGGTCCGATCGTCAACACTTTCTACAGCATCGCCACCATGCTGGTCGCGATCCCGACGGGCGTGAAGGTGTTCGACTGGGCGCTGACTATGGTTCGCGGCCGGCTGACCTTCACCACACCCATGCTCTGGGCAGTCTCGGCCATCTTCATGCAGATCATCGGCGGCTGGACGGGCATGATGCTGGCCATCCCGGCGATCAACTACATGACCCATAACAGCGTCTTCGTGATCGCCCACTTCCACTGCGTGGTGATGGTGACCGTGTTCGCCGCGATCGGCGGCGCCACCTTCTGGTTCCCCAAGATGTTCGGCTTCACCCTCGACGAGCGGAGCGGCCAGTGGGTCTTCTGGCTGCTCGTCGGCGGCTCGTTCATCGTCTTCACCGCCATGTTCATGCTCGGCCTCACCGGCATGCCGCGCCGCCTGGCCTACGTTCCCTACGCCACCTGGTGGCCTCTGCTCGTCATCGAGGAGATCGGCGTATTCGTGGACATCGCCGCACTGGCCGCCTTCATCTGGCAGATGTACGTCAGCATCCGTGACCGCGACCTCAACCGGGCAGCCCAGGATCCCTGGGGCACCGCCCGCAGCCTCGAGTGGATCACCCATTCGCCGGTCCCGGATTACAACTTCGCCGTCATCCCGCACATCAATGCGCGCGACGAAGCGGCCTGGCGCCGTGAACATCATCTCGATCAGGTCTTCCCCACCGAGTACGAGGACATCGAACTCCCGGTCAACACGCCCGTCCCGATGCTCATCGGCATCTGCACGGCTGCCTTCGGGTTCGCCATGATCTGGCGGATCTGGTGGCTCGCCATCGCATCTCTCGTCGCCATCTTCGCCATCGTCATCTTCCGCTCCTTCGACGACGGCGCCAGCACGACGATCCGGGCTGACGACGTCCGCCGCATGGAAGCGCTCGCCAGGCGCTCGGTGCGCCGGAGAAGTGGCCAGCTCGTCCCCGGCACGATCACCGCCTTCAATCCCCATCCTGGAGCCGCGGAATGAGCGGGTTCGACTGGGGTCTGCACGACCCCGAACCCGGCCCCAATCCGCAGCTCTGGGCGGAGCCGGCGCACGAGCATGACATGATGAGCACACGCATGCTCGGCTTCTGGCTCTACATGCTCAGCGACTCCCTTATCTTCGCCGCGCTGTTCACCGCCTACGAGGTCCTGACCTTCCCGATGAGCTTCGCCGGAGGGCCGACCCCGCGCGATGTCGCCTCTCCGCTCTATGGCTACGGCGAGACCATCGTCCTGTTCAGCAGCGTGCTCGCCTACGGCATGGTCATGGTCAATCTCAAGGGCGAGCGCGTCCGTCCCGCCATGGCCTGGATGATCCTTTCCCTGGTTATCGGTCTCGCCTTCATCGGCATGGAAACGTACGAACTCCAGGGCGTCGCCGCCGCCGGCGGACCGCCACAGCGCAGCGGTTTTCTCTCGATATTCTGGACCATCGTGGTGGTCCACGGGATCCATCTGCTCATCGGTCTGCTCTGGATGGTCGTCATGCTCGCCCAGATCGCCCGCAAGGGCTTCACCCCGCTGGTCACCTACCGCCTCGGCAATCTGAAGATCTACTGGGTCTACCAGGGACTGATCTGGACGTTCGTGTATACCTTCGTCTACCTGCGGGGATCGATCTGATGGCCGTGGACAATAGCCGGCCCGGCGACCATCCCGAGATCGCCCGTTCCAGCGGCCCCAGCTACGTCATTGGATATGTCGTGACGCTCGTCCTGCTGGGCGTGGCCCTTCTGATGGTCCAGCATCATGTGCTGTCCGCCTTCAATCTGCTGGCGTCGATCTGCGTGCTTGCCTTTCTCACCACGATCGCCAAGCTCGTCTTCCTGTTCCACCTCGACTTCTCCGAGACGCAGCGGTGGAATACCCTGACATTGCTGCTGAACGTTCCCCTGCTGATCCTCTCGGTCGGCCTGACTTCGTGGATGTTCCAGACGCTCTACGACCGCGTCATGATGCACTGAGGTCCGTCCGGGGCCATTCGACATCCCGGCAGGGGAAATCCTCTGCCTGACCGCGATGCTTCAGTCCTGATCCAGGCGCGAGCGGAGACGCTGCCATAATTTCGGCCGCGACGCATCGGTCTGGTTTGACGACCGCGCCGAGAGCTGCTCGATCAGGCGACTGGCAATCAGGCCGCGATGCCCAACCTGCCAGTTGTCCGATCTCGTCCCGCTGGATGTCCAGGGCGGCAGCGTCAGCATCAGCCGGCTGGCAAGGCCGTCGAGCAGCGGTTCATAGGTGGCGCGGAGTGCGGCCAGGGTACCTTGCGCATCAGCGGCCGTGGTCCAGCGCAGACCAGCCGCCTTGATGGTATCGACGAGCTGCAGATACTCCTCTTCCGGCAGCCGGTCGCCGCCATCATAGCCGGACGGGCGGACGTGGAACGAGCGCGCCAACTCAACGATCACCAGCCGTCCCATGGTGAAGGTCATGCGCGCCTGCAACGGCTGGACGTCTTCCAGCCCGACCAGCAGTAACGCACAGGTGTCGATCACCGCCGCCAACGCCGCGAGCCAGGACTGGCTGTCATGCTGCGACCTATAGAAGACCAGCATGGGATAGCTGAGATGGCTCTCGAGCAGCTCCGAGCCCCAGATCTCCCACTCGCGCAGCAGTTCGTCGAGCTTGGCGAGCCCGCCGGCATCGCTGTGGCGGTCGAGCAGGGTGCAGGCGGTCGGAGGCGTTCCGGCTCTTACGTCGAGTTGGATGACGTGCGCCTCCCGGCGCGAAAATAGCTGATACAGCACCGGCAGGTAGCCGATGACCACGGCAAGGAAGCCCAGGCCGAGGCCCGCCTCCAGCACGGAGATCGCACGGGCCAGCCCGGAATGCGGCACGACGTCGCCATAGCCGAGGCAGAAGAAGGTGACCCCGCTCATATAGATCTGCTCGGTCAGGGGCGAGCGATGCGCGCCTGTCTCAAGGCACCAATCCAGCGTGCCGAAGCCGACGATCAGGCCGAAAGCCCAGAGCGCGAACAGCACGACCATCGAGAGCGGACCGAACACGCTGAGGAAGTGCTCGCGCCGCGCACTGGGGCCGAAGCCTCGCGCGCAGACCGTCCAGACTTTCCACATGCCGCGGAAATACAGCCGCGTGACCCGGACGTGGCGTGAGACGCGCCGCGGCAGCAGCATCACCTCGAACGCGTCCTGGAGCACGATGACGATCAGGATGAGTGCCGCGAACGCGATGAACAAGGTGAACATGCCAGCAGAAGCGGACCGTTCCGGCGAAATTGCAACGGCAGGCCGCGCCTGCTTCAGCTACCGTTGAGGATGGGGCGCTTCCATAGGATAGCCCTTCCAGAGCCATTCCAGAGCCTCGGGAAGGGTCTGAGCCTCGGTCGCGTTGTCGACATGCTGGGCGTTGCGGGCGAAAACGAACTGGTAGTGATAGCCCTTGGCCGCCAGCGCCGCGGCGGTGCGCTCGTCGGCAAGCGTCCAGTCATGCATGCCGTCCGCCATGGCTGGAACGTAATAGAAGAGGTCGTGGTCGCCGCACTCGAACCAGAAACGGATCGGCCTCGCCGGGCTGTTCGGGATCAGCGGCGCGCCAGTGGGCAGGTCGGACGGGGTCAAGGATTTGCCCTGCACGACGAGGTCCGGCCTGACCGGGCCGGGCCAGCTGTCGTGGAACTCCCAGGCGCCGCCGGGCAACGCTGGATCGTGCGGCCATTGCTGGTTCACCATGGTCGGCGAGTAGGCGAGCACGCGGTGGTAGAGCTCGGGATGGAACCAGGCCATCGTGAAGGCGGCGGATCCGCTGGAACTGAAGCCCATGGTGGCGCGGCCGTCCGGGTCGGCGGTGAGGCGTATGCCGGCGGTCCGCTCGACGATGGGCAGGACCTCGTGCTCGACCCACTCGGCATAGAGACCGGAGATGGTGTCGTATTCGCGGCCACGCTCGGAGCCTTGCGCGTCCTGGCCGCCGGCGCCGATGCCGATCGCGACCATGGGTGGCAGGCGGTGCGCCGCGATCATGTTGTCGAGGATGTTGAACAGCACGTGCTCGTGGAAAAAGCCGGCCGGGCTTCCGTCGCCGAAGACGATGAAGGGGGCCGCGGTGCCGGGAGCGAGTTCCGCGGGCACGTAGATATCGACCTGCCGCGTCCAGTTGCCGGCGTGGCTGGCGGGGACGAGGAGGTTCGACGGATCGCCGGGCACGGTGGTTGCGGTATTGACCGCCTCGTTCGGACAGCCGCCGGCGTCGTCGCGGACCATGCCGGGCCGGTAGATCACGCTGTCCGCGGAGGTCATGGTGAAGGATTGGACCGTGCCATGCGGCGCGCCGTCGCGGGCAACGGTCTCGGGTGCCGCCGTGTGGGTCGGGCCGATGATGAAGTTGCCGTCGGCATCCGGAGAGGGGAGGGAGCCGTCGGGAAGCTCTGTTGCGGGCGGATAGGCCGGGTTGTGAGGATCTCTTGTCGGCGGCGTGGTCCGAAGGTCGAGGCCCGCGGTCTGGATGAAGAACGGCGCGGACGGGTGCGTGGTGTTGGCGCCGGCCGGGACCGATCCGCCATGCGGCGTGCAGGGCGTCGTCGCGGCGAGGGACGGGCGACCGGCGGCGAAGAGAAGTGTCGCGAATAGGATGACGCTCGGCTTGTTCATCTTATTGGCTTCATCTTATTGGCTCTGGCGCTTCCGCGTCTGCGAACGCTGAGAAACACTAACGGCGACCGGGCACTGTCGAACAGGTCGATGCCGCAACTTGTCGGTCCGATACGGGTTGCAACCGCTATACCCTGGTCTGATCATAATCGCGCAGGTGACACCATGTTGATCGTATTATGCCTCTTCCTCCTCGTGGTTCCGGCCTTGATCGGCATCGGGGTCCTTTTAAGCAGCAACTAGCACCGTCGGGGGGGCCTCAAGCCTGCCTCGCCTATGTCAGCCTGAAGCGCCGGCGGCGGTTGAAGCGCGAACCCCCCGCAATCCTGCTGCGAGTGGCAGCGCCATCGCGCACATGGCTGCCATAGCCCAGAACGCGGCCGCTCCGAAGTGGCCGTAGAGCGGTCCGGATGCCAGGGTAACGAGGGCCGACGTGGCCCCCATCGCCACCGTTGCATAGAAGGCCTGGGCGGTTGCCGCCAGCTCCGCGGGAACCGTTCGCGTAATGACGTCCATGCAGGCGAGGTGGAGCAAGGCGAACGTCAAGCCGTGCAAAGGCTCGACCATCACCAGGATCGAAAACGAGGCTGTCAGGGCTGCGGTGCCCCAGCGCAACACGCCGGCTGCCGCGGCGAGGGCCATGGCGCGGGCAGGACCCATGCGCGCCAGCAACGGCGCGCCGAGAAAGACAAATACGAGCAACTCGGCGGCCACCGATAGGGCCCATAATTCGCTTGCGCGGCCAGCCGACATGCCGGCGGACCGCCAGCGTATGACCTCGAAGCCGTCATGCAGCGCGTGGCTGCCGCCTATAAGTGCCACCACCGCCATCAGGCGCACGAACACCGGGATGCGCAGCAAACTGCTGAAGGATTGGGTCTTGTCGGACTGGTCCCGGGCAGGCGATCCGGCGTCGGCGGATGCTCCCGCAACGCGGTCGGGTAGGAAAGGCGCCAGGCATGCGGCGGCAGCGAGCAGACCAGCGTTGAGCCAGACGATGACGCCAAGGCCCTCCTGCCCGACCATTTGCCCCGACACCAGCAGGGCGGCGACGAATGCGGCCGACCCGGCGCCGCGCACCCAGCCATAGCGAAAACGAGGCTCGACATCGGCGGAGCCGAGAGTCAGCGCGTCGGCGACCGGCGTCAGAGGAGCAAGAACCGCGGCATGGCCGAGGCTGACGGCCAGCAGCAGCGGAAGCCCTCGGGCGGATGCGTATCCCGTGGCGATCAGCGCCGCCGCCGCCGTGAAGCCGGCCAGAACCACGGAGGGCCTGCCCGTCCGGTCCGCCAGCCTGCCGCCCCACGGACCGGCCAGAAGCCTGATGGCCGTGCCGCCTGCCAGCACGATGCCCAATGCCCAAGGCTTCAGGCCGTCCTGCTGGAGCAGGCCCGGCAGGAACGGCAACGCCACGCCGAAGGCCGCGAACAGTGCGGCGTAAAAGATCAGGAAGCGTGGAAGCGGGGTTCGGTGCGACACGTCGGCAGCAACGGCCATATCGCGGCGCCGTTGCAAGACACCGAAGGTAACAGAAACCCAAGGCCGCGAACCGGCTTTGCGACGCATGATGAACCGTCGCCGCGCATCCGTTGCCTTTGTCCTGGTGACGCTCGGACTGGATGCCCTCGGCGTCGGCATCATCGCCCCGATCGTGCCGAGCCTCGTCAGGCAGCTCGCCCATCTCTCGCCGCAGCGGGCCGCGCCCTGGGTAGGTGCGCTGATCGCCGCATACGCCGCGGTGCAATTCTTCGCAGCACCGCTGCTGGGCGAGCTGAGTGACCGCTTCGGCAGGCGCCCGGTCATCCTGGCATCGGTTTTCGGACTGGGCTGCGACTACGTGTTGCTGGCGCTTGCGCCGAACCTGTGGTGGCTGTTCGCGGGACGGCTCATCGCCGGTGCCACTTCCGCCAATGTCCCGGCCGCGACTGCCTATATCGCCGATGTCTCGGCGCCTGAAGACCGTACAAGACTGTACGGGCTGATCGGCGCGACCTTCGGGGCAGGGTTCGTGATCGGCCCCGCGTTTGGCGGCCTGCTGGCGACCTTCGGCCTGCGACTTCCCTTCGTGGCGGCTGCGGCCCTTTCGTTTGCGAATGTTTGCTTCGGCCTGTTCGTGCTGCCGGAGAGCCTCGACAAGCAGAACAGACGGGAGATGACACGCTCGCGGGCAAATCCATTCAAGCTCCTGATCGGCATCAGGCGGGACGGCGGCTTGTGGCGCCTGGCTGTCGCCTGGTCTTGTTCGTGGGTGGGTCTTGGAGCCGTCCAGAGCAGCCTCGTCCTTTTTACCGGCTACCGCTTCGGCTGGGGCGCCCAGCTCAACGGCCTGGTTCTGGCGGGCATCGGACTTTCGCAGGCGGTCGTCGAAGGATTCCTGATCAAGTATGTGACGGAGCGGATCGGCCCACGCGCTACCGCAATCTTCGGATATCTCTGCGGCGCCCTCGGATATGGCACATTGGCCATCTCATTCGCCGGGTGGACGCTGGGGCCGGCCATTGCCTTGATGGCATTGGGCGGTCTGGCCACCCCGTCCGTGCGAGCCATGGTGTCAGGCAAGGGAGGAGCCGACAACCAGGGTGAGATGCAGGGTGTGCTTTCTGCCGTCGAGGGCCTGACGGCCATTGTGGCACCTCTGGCCGCCGCCGGGCTGTTCTACGCCTTCACCTCGCACTTCATGCCGGTGACGTTCCCCGGAGCGCCCTTCGCCCTGGCAGCGGTATCGGCGGTGCTGGCCTGTCTCCTGCTCCGCCACAGGCAAATCGAGTAGAGCCTGCGGTCCATCCGCGACGAGGCCGGGCCGTCATAGGCCAGTCATCGCCTCCACCTCCCGGGGATAGCGATCGCCCTGGATAGGGAGCCGCGTCGCGGTGGTGGTTCATTCCCATGCAGCCGAGGCCAATTGCGGACACCTCAGGACCGCGAGCACCCAACGAACGCTTGTTCATCCAACTCCCTCCATGCGGCACGGCACACGCGCGGCCAGCCCAACGAACGATGTAGAGATTGCCTCTCTCCATAATCAGAGCGTCTGAATGCCGCGCGGAAGGCTCTGCGTCCGTTTTCACCTCGTCCGAGAGATATTCGACATGTCGCTTCTGCATAATCTCACCTGCCGGCGCTGCTTCAGCCGTTCCCTGGTTGCAACTGCGGTTGCAGCTCCACTGGCTTCGATCTTTGTGCGCCCAACACTTGCACAAAAGAAAGAGGCTCCAGTTCCGGGATCACCAGTCTCGGCAAGAAGCCATGTGCTGGACACGGCAGCCGATGCCATCCAGTCCAAGCATCCGCTCGATGCGATGAGCGAGTTCCTGAATGGCTTCCACTTCTACGCCGACGACATGGGCCGGCAGGTCGAGGCGAATCATTTCTGCACCCACTTGTCGGAGGATTTTCATCAGTGCGTGATCTACGACTCGAACCGGACCGACGCGAAGCTGATCGGGATCGAGTACATCGTCAGCGAACGCGTCTTCAAGACGCTGCCGGATGAGGAGAAGCGCCTGTGGCATAGCCACAACTACGAAGTGAAGTCGGGCGAGCTGTTGGCGCCTGGCGTGCCCGAGGCAGCTGGTCATGCTTTCATGGAAAGCCTGGTCACGACCTACGGCAAGACCTGGCACACCTGGCAGATCGATCGATACCAGGATTTCCCGACCGGTATCCCGCAGCTGATGATGGGTTTCGTCAAGGACGGTCAGGTGAACCAGCAGATGCTGTCCGACCGCGACAAACGCCTCGGCGCCTCCACCGAGACGCTCAAGAAGGACCGTGGCGACATCCCGTGGCCGACGGTCGTCCCTGGTGCGAATGCCTGGCAGAGCGGCAAGACGGTTCAACTGACACTGCAGGAGGTGCCGGTAAGGAATCTCCGAGCATGACCGGGCTCATGGCAAAACGTTCTTTTTCATAGATCGATTAGATCGTAATTATCGTATATATAGATCATGAACTTCAGCGCATCTTCTGGGCCACGCACGATTGACAGAGCGCAGGGACACCAGACCGATGACGTCTTCGATACATCTCTTTCCGCGGCCGCTCACCCGTCTGTCCGGATCGCGCGAGCTGGTCCGCCAGTTCACGCCGAACTGGTTCACCGCGACGATGGGCACGGGAATTCTCGCACTGGCGCTGAACCAGTTGCCGTTCGCGCTGCCTGGCGCGCATGAGGCGGCGCGTGCCTTCTGGCTGTTCGACATTGTCCTCTTCGTCCTGTTCACATCGCTCTACCTCGCCCGCTGGGTGTTCTTCTTCGATGGTGCCAGGCGGATCTTCGGACACTCGGTCATGTCGATGTTCTTCGGCGCGATCCCGATGGGGCTGGCCACCATCATCAACGGCTTCCTCGTCTTCGGACCGTCGGTGTTCGGTGCAGTCTCGTTCCCGATCGCGCACGGGCTCTGGTGGATCGACGCCGTGATGTCGGTCGCATCCGGGCTTTGCATACCGTTCCTGATGTTCACCAGCCAGGAGCACTCGATCGAGAAGATGACCGCCGTCTGGCTGCTGCCGGTGGTCGCGGCCGAAGTGGCGGCAGCCAGCGCTGCCCAGATCGTCCCGCATCTGGCCGATCCGCATGCAGCGCTCCGGATGCTGATGCTGGGCTATGCGCTCTGGGCGTTCTCCGTGCCGCTGGCGTTGAGCATCCTGGTCGTGCTGGTGCTTCGCCTGATCCTGCACAAGCTGCCGCATAAGGACATGGCCGCGTCGGGCTGGCTGGCGCTCGGGCCGATCGGCACCGGCGCGCTGGGTCTGCTGCTGCTCGGGCAGGACGCACCGTCGGTCTTCGCAGCAGTCGGCATGCCCGCGATCGGCACGGTCGCGCAGGGGATCGGCGTGATCGGCGGCACCGTGCTGTGGGGCTACGGCGTCTGGTGGCTGGCGCTGGCGATGATGGTCACGGTTCGCTACCTGCGTGACGGAATGCCGTTCAACATCGGCTGGTGGGGCTTCACCTTTCCGCTCGGCGTCTATGCGGTCGCGACTTTGACCCTCGCCCGGCAGACGCATCTCGCGTTCCTCGCCGATATCGGCGCCGTTCTGGTAGGGTTGCTGGTGCTGCTGTGGGGCATCGTGTTCGCCCGCACCGCACTTGGGGCCTGGAGCGGCCAGTTGTTCTTCTCGCCATGCCTGATGAGCGTCTCGCCGATCAGCGCTACGCTTCTCGCGGAAGCCGATGTTGCTTGAAGAGGATAGGAAACACTCGATCGGTCCATCGAGGATGTCGGAGCTCGGAGAGCTCAAGCGGCACACTGTTGATCCATGCCAGCCGGCTGATGGCGTTCCGCAGCCGCTATCCGCACATCGACATACGCCTGGCGATCGGCAACACCAGCGAGGTCGTGCGCGGGGTTCATGACGGCGCGGCCGAGATCGGCTTCGTCGAGGGTGCGATCGACGATCCGGAGCTGGTGTCCGCCGTCGTCGCCCACGACCAGCTTGTCTGCTCTCCCTGCTCGGCGTGCCCTGATCGTCGCGCGGGGGCGTTGGCGTTTTGCCACCTCGGTATGATACACGACCGCGATGCCGGACGAGCACGCATCAATCCAATCCCTCAGAGCCGGCGCCAGCGCGGGAAGCACCGTCCTTACCCATCTTCAGCGCCTGGAGGCCGAGAGCATCCACATCCTTCGCGAGGTTGTGGCGGAGGCCGAGCGTCCGGTGATGCTCTACTCCGTGGGCAAGGATTCCGCGGTCATGCTGCATCTGGCGCGCAAGGCCTTCCATCCGTCGCCGCCGCCGTTCCCGTTGCTGCATGTCGATACGACGTGGAAGTTCCGGGCCATGTACGAGATGCGCGACCGGATGGCGGCCGAGACCGGCATGCAGCTGCTGGTCTACCGCAATCCGGACGCGCAGGCGCGCGGGATCAACCCCTTCGACCACGGCTCGCTGCACACCGACCTGTGGAAGACCGAGGGGCTGAAGCAGGCGCTCGACAAGTTCGGCTTCGATGCGGCATTCGGCGGCGCCAGAAGGGACGAGGAGAAAAGCCGAGCCAAGGAGCGCATCCTTTCGTTCCGGTCAGTTACTCATCGCTGGGATCCCAAGAATCAGCGGCCGGAGCTGTGGCACCTATATAACGCAAAAAAGGCGCGCGGCGAGAGCATACGCGTCTTCCCGATCTCGAACTGGACCGAGCTCGATATCTGGCAGTACATCCATCTCGAGGCCATCCCGATCGTGCCGCTCTATTTCGCGGCACCGCGCCCGACGGTCGAGCGTGACGGCCTGCTGCTCATGGTCGATGACGAACGTTTCAGGTTCCTCCCCGGTGAGGTTCCGGTCCAGCGATCGATCCGCTTCCGCACGCTCGGCTGTTATCCGCTGAGCGGCGCCGTCGAGAGCGAGGCGGTCACCGTGCCCCAGGTCATCCAGGAGATGCTGCTGGCCACAACCTCCGAGCGCCAGGGCCGCGCGATCGACCATGACCAGGCCGCCTCGATGGAAAAGAAGAAGCAGGAAGGCTATTTCTGATGGAGAGCGTCGTCTCGATCGACCGCAGCTACAAGGCTCATGACCTCGCAGCCGCGGACATCGACGCCTATCTCGTGCAGCACCAGCACAAGTCGCTGCTGCGCTTCATCACCTGCGGCTCGGTCGATGACGGCAAGTCGACGCTGATCGGCCGGCTGCTCTATGACAGCCGGATGATTTTCGCCGACCAGCTCGCGGCCTTGGAGGCCGACAGCCGGCGCGTCGGCACGCAGGGACAGAATATCGACTTCGCGCTCCTGGTCGACGGGCTCGCCGCGGAACGCGAACAGGGCATCACCATCGACGTCGCCTACCGCTTCTTCTCGACGGATCGGCGCAAGTTCATCGTCGCCGACACGCCGGGACACGAGCAGTACACGCGCAACATGGTCACCGGTGCCTCGACCGCCGACCTCGCCGTGATCCTCATCGATGCCCGCAAGGGCGTGCTCACCCAGACCCGCCGGCACAGCTATCTCGCCCACCTCATCGGCATACGCAACTTGGTGGTGGCGGTGAACAAGATGGATCTTGTCGGCTATGACGAGAGCGTCTTCAACAGCATCGTCGAGGATTATCGCGGCTTCGCCACCTCGATCGGCATCACCGGCTTCGTCGCCATGCCGATTTCCGGCTTCAGCGGCGACAACATCACCAGCCTGTCGGCCAACACGCCCTGGTACAGGGGCGTCACGCTGATGGAGCATCTGGAGACGGTGGAGCTCGACGTCACCGCCGACCAGGCCAAGCCGTTCCGGATGCCGGTGCAATGGGTCAACCGGCCGAACCTCGACTTCAGGGGATACTCCGGCCTGGTCTCGACCGGCACGATCGAGCCCGGCGACGCGATCCGCGTGCTGCCGTCGGGCAAGACCTCGACGGTGAAGCGGATCGTCACCTTCGACGGCGACGCAGGTCGCGCCGTCGCCGGCCAGTCGGTCACGATCACGCTGGCCGACGAGATCGACTGCTCGCGCGGCGACGTGCTTGTGGCCGCGGATGCCCCGCCGCAGGTGGCCGACCAGTTCGAGGCGATATTCGTGTGGATGTCGGACGAGCCGATGCTGCCGGGCCGCGCCTACTGGCTGAAGCTGGGCACGCAGATGGTGACGGCAACCCTGCACGCGCCGAAATACCAGGTGCAGGTCAATACGATGGAGCATCTGGCGGTCAAGACACTGGATCTCAACGCGATCGGCGTCGCCAACTTCACCACCGACCGGCCGATGGTGTTCGAGCCCTACGCCGATAATCGCGATCTCGGCGGCTTCATCCTGATCGACAAGATCTCGAACGCCACGGTGGCCGCCGGCATGATCCACTTCGCGCTGCGCCGGTCGCAGAATGTCCAGTGGCAGGCGACCGACATCTCGCGCGAGACGCACGCGTCGCTGAAGAACCAGAAGGCCGCGGTGCTGTGGTTCACCGGCATCTCCGGCGCGGGCAAATCGACGATCGCCAACCTGGTCGAGAAGAAGCTGGTGCGTATGAACCGGCATACCTTCCTGCTCGACGGCGACAATATCCGTCACGGGCTGAACAAGGACCTGGGCTTCACCACCGCCGACCGGGTCGAGAACATGCGGCGTGCCGGCGAGGTCGCGAAGCTGATGGCCGACGCTGGGCTCATCGTCATCACCTCGTTCATCTCGCCGTTCCGGGTCGAACGCCAGATGGTGCGCGACATGATGGCCGCCGGCGAGTTCATCGAGATCCACATCGACACGCCGCTGGCCGACGCCGAGGCCCGCGACGTCAAGGGCCTGTACAAGAAGGCGCGCGCCGGCAACCTCAAGAACTTCACCGGCATCGACAGCCCCTACGAAGCTCCGCTCGACCCGGAAATCCGCATCGATACCAGCCGCCTGACACCCGAACAGGCCGCCGACCTCATCATCGAGAGACTGATCCCGTGACCGATTGAGTAACGGTCAGCCTGGCTCGATCGCGTAACGCTTCAAATCGTCCAGCAGGCAGTAATCGAGCGCGCTGGCCTCGGTTGCCTGCAGCACCACGTGCGGCGCGGCGCCGGCCTGAAACGCTTCCTGCCATCTCGGTGCGCAGAGGCACCAACGGTCGCCAGGCCGCAGACCGGGAAAACCGTGTCCTGGCATCGGCGTGCTGAGATCGTTGCCGCGCATCCGGCTAAAGGCGAGGAATTCGGCGGTCACGACGGCGCAAACGGTGTGGCTGCCGGTGTCATCCGGACTGGTGGCGCAGCATCCGTCGCGGTGGAAGCCGGTTAGCGGATCGGTGGAGCATGAGCTCAACACGCCACCCAGGACGTTCAGCGAAGGCGAACCGCCCCTGCGTCCGCCGCCAGTGCTATCCAAAGGCATCTCGAGGACCTTCCAATCTGTCTGTTCGGCCTTCTCAATAGCGTATTCGGGGATGGTCTTCACCTCCCGCGATCGTGTGGGGG
The DNA here is from genome assembly GCA_964235615.1 of uncultured Acetobacteraceae bacterium. Taxonomy (GTDB): domain Bacteria; phylum Pseudomonadota; class Alphaproteobacteria; order Acetobacterales; family Acetobacteraceae; genus Lichenicoccus. Next base: position 46,225 of record CAXSEE010000003.1, read on the forward strand.
CAGGTGCATCAACGCCTGCCCGGTCCGGATCATGACGCCCTCCCGGACTTGCTCGCACAGCGCGAATCCTTGCGGCGCGAAGACGAGGATGGTGGAGCCATGCTCGAACCATCCCATCTCGCTACCCTTTGGCAGATCCGCATCGCAGGCGTAGGTGCGCCGGACCCGCTTGCGGTCTTCCAGCTTCCGATCCAGGAACCCCAACCTGATCCCGGCGACAAGGACGGCCGCGACCGCGACCAGCGTCACCGGATATCGTTCGGGCATGGTCCCTGGCAGCGTCGTCCTGATCACCGCGCGCTCGTTCTTGCAGAATAACCGCGCCACACGCCTGAGCGTCACCGGGTTCACGTTCCAGGTGTCGCCGAAGATGTGGGTGACGGAGGTGACCCGGCAGTCATGAGGCGCGTGAAAACGGTGATACATGGCGGAGGTCAGACGCAAGGTCACGTAGCATCCGTCGCGGAAGGTCTCGGCATCCGACACATCGACGAACAGGTCTTCGAGCGTGTACGGCATGCCCTTGATCTGGAAAACGCTGGTTCCTCCTACCATTCCCGACGAACCGACGATGGCGTCGCAGGGACTTGCGAGGATCGCCGGATCCGCATCGATCGGTCGCGCGCCCTCCTTTAAACGACGGGTGAAGCACTCTCGAATGCTCCGGAAGCGGCCTTCCCGCGCATCTTCCAGATCGAGGTCCGTAAAAACTCGCCATACCCATAATGAGACTGCGCAGAAGAGCGGGTTCTCGATCCGGCTGAGCCGTCCCATCCAACTCGTGGCCAGGCGTCGTGGAAAACCGTTGGTCAGCAGGAAGTTCAGACCGTCCTGCTGCGAAATCTTCATTAGGGTGGAGCGGATCGTCATGTAATGAATTGCCCTTTCGAAGGGTCGCAGAGTGCCGTCCAAGACAAGGATTATCGCTCCTGGCGTCGTCGGGGGCGCCGTCGCAATCGGGTTGGCCTATGCCAAAGGCCGCGCCCGCCTGGAGTTGTCGCGAGCCAAGCACCGCTCCCTTGCCGGACATTCGCGGATGTCACGCCGTGTCGCCGGGTTGATCCCCTTCTACGAGTACGATGACAACCGGTTCTTCCAGTGTGATGATCCACCCGAGGCGATCGCCGAGCGCAGGCTCCATGGTTTCATGCGGCTCTCCGCGCTCTATCGCGAACGCTTCGCCAAGACCAGGGCATTCACGGACGACACCGTCGACCGCATTTCCGACCTGCAGTTCACCGGAGCCTACCGGGTGCCTTTCCAGTTCAGCCGGATGGTACGCGCGCATCTTTCCGCCGGATCCTTCCTGGCCTCTTCCTCGGGCGTCACGGTCACGGATCTGGATGGCAATGTCTTCTACGACCTTACCGGCTCGTATGGCGTCAATCTGTTCGGACACGACTTCTACAAGGATTGTATCGCATCGGGCGCGGAAAGCGTGCGGGAGCTCGGTCCCGTGCTCGGCGCCTATCATCCGACCGTCGCCTATAACAGCCAGCGGTTGCGGGAGATCTCCGGACTGGATGAAGTCTCGTTCCACATGTCCGGCACCGAGGCGGTCATGCAGGCGGTGCGTCTCGCGCGCTACCATACCGGCCGCCGCTACATCGCGCGGTTCTGCGGCGCCTACCATGGCTGGTGGGGCGATGTGCAACCCGGGGCCGGCAATCCGACGCCGGCACCCGATACGCTCACCCTGGCGGATATGTCGGAAAAGACGCTGCAAGTGCTGCGGCACCGGCGTGACATCGCCTGCCTGCTGATCAACCCGTTGCAGGCGCTTCATCCCAACGCGGGGGCACCAGCGGACTCTGCCCTGATAGACAGCTCGCGCCACGCCCATTTCGATCGGCAGGCCTACACCCTCTGGCTGAAGCAGCTTCAGGCGATCTGCCAGGAGCGAGGCATCGTCCTGCTGTTCGATGAAGTGTTCGTGGGCTTCCGGCTCGCACCCCATGGCGCGCGCGCCTATTTCGGAGTGCAGCCGGATCTCGTCACCTACGGCAAGACATTGGGTGGTGGGCTGCCGGTCGGTGTCCTGTGCGGACGCAGCGCCCTGATGAAACGATTCCGCGACGACCGCCCCGTGGATATCTGCTTCGCGCGCGGGACCTTCAACTCCCATCCCTATGTCATGGGGGCGATGAGCGAGTTCCTGCGGCGTCTCGAGAGCCCGCAGATCATGGCGCTCTACCAGGACCTGGACGGGTTATGGAACAAGCGGGTGGAATTGCTCAATGGCCGCCTGCGAGCCGAGAATTTGCCGGTCAGCGTCGCCAACATGTCCTCGATCTGGACCTTCAGCTATACGCGGCCATCGCGCTACAACTGGATGCTGCAATATTATCTTCGTGCCGAAGGATTGGCACTCAGCTGGGTAGGGACCGGACGCCTCATCTTCAGCCTCGACTACACGGATGGCGACTATGCCTTGGTGGCCGATCATATCCTGGCCGCGTGCCGGGCAATGCAACATGACGGTTGGTGGTGGGCCGATACCGCCACCAACAAGTCAATCAAGCGGCGCATCCTACGCGAGATGGCGACCAGCGTCTTCTCGCCGCGCCGTATCAATAGTCGAGCTTGACGAGATCGTCCTCCAGATCATCGGGTATCGACGCCTCGAAATGATTGCCGTGCAGCAGTGCTGCAGGCGCGCGATGATAGAGCTTTATGTCGTGGAAGGGATCGGTGAGGATCTTCGTCGCCCAGACAAGTCCTGTTCGTAGATCCTGGATCACGAACAGCTGTATCGTGCGGAACAGCAACCCGCTGATACCGACCGCGAGCCAGAGATAACCGAGATGCCTGGCAAAGGAGAGCATCGAAGTCGCCGGCATGCAGATCCCCAGCATGGTCGGATCCGCGAACAGGAGCAGTGGAGAAAGCGCCCACACGCTCATGAGAATGATCTTGCGGCGGAGATTATAGCCGACCTTTATCTCCTCCTTGTGCTCGTGTGTCGCCTGGTTGACGAAATCGTAAGTCTTGGGCTCGAAAACCAGGTGGCCGATCTGCCGGCTCGTCATCGAGACCAGCCATCCGATCAGGGCGGCGATCGCCGGATCCTCGAACATGACCAGATAGGCGCAGACGAAACTGACCGCGCTGAGCAGATGCAGCGACTGGTTGACATAGCTATGGTGGTAATAGCGATGATCGTCCCAACGCTGCACTCGGAGAAGTTCGAAGAAGCCGTTCATTGTGCTTCCGTCCCTGCAAAGACGCCGTTGCCTCGTTGGCTGGTACGGAGGTCCTCACCCGGCGCCGACTTCGTGTATCTTATTAGCCAGAAATGGCCCAACGGTGGCAATGCCCGTTTTTCAAGAAGAACGATTACAGGTGACGATGCGGACCACCGTTCGTATCGCGCCCATGGAAATTCCGTGCGCCATCCCAGGCGGCTGGTCACTGGCATCAGCAGTCTCTCGATGTTGCCACGAAATCCAGTTTCCGCACCGAGGCGGGTGGTAATGATAATCTGGCCTCCGGGTTTCACCACCCGTGCAAATTCATCGAGCGCAGTTTCGGGATTTGGAATGGCCGTGACCACATATTGCGCCACGACGACATCGAAGGAATTATCTGTGTAATCGAGATGCTCGGCGTCCATCACCGCGATCGACTCGACGTGACTGAGACGATGCGCTGCGACACGATCGCGTGCCTTTGCTAGCATCGGTTCGGAGATGTCGATACCAACGATCCGGCTGCTCCTGGAGTAGCTGGGCAATGAGAGACCGGTGCCGACACCGACCTCGAGGATACGGCCACCAATCTCGTCGGCGGCTTCCACTGCCGCACGGCGTCCCTGCTTGAAGACCGGGCCGAACACCATGTCGTAGACTGGCGCCCATCGGCCGTAAGCCTCGGCGACCCCATCCAGATGCATCACGTCTACCATGTCTGGCCCCCGCACTGTGACACGCTGGTTCATCTGAGACCAGAAGTGTAATACAACGTTCACAAAGTCATTACGAAAACGGTCGATGGCTGCATGTTCACGAAGTTGCGGGTCAGGTCAACGTCAAGTCAATGACAGAAAAGCTTCAGTTTGGCTTCATCTGCAAATGCAAAGGGGTAGCTCTGGAGACGAGCCTCAACGAGCGGGCTGATCCAGTTCCGGATAGTGACGGAAGACGCACTCCTCGTTGAACGGGATGCGTCGTTCCGAAGCCAGGTAGCGCGCGATATTCGGCCGAACCTGAACCGCATCATGCAATGCCACGACCGCCGGATAATCCGCCCCGAAGCCCTTCGACGCGCGCGGAAACGCGTAGCGCACACCCTCGACCAGGTGGAACAGCGAGAGGTCGACATAGGTCAGCGCATTTCCGACAAGCTGCTTGTCTCCCGCCGGATTCTGCGCGAGCACGCGCTCGAAATAGCCCATGAACTTCGGCAGGCGGTTCTGGATGAAGTCGGCGGCGCGCACCTTGGCGGCATCTTTCTGGTCTTCGTAATAGGCGCTGGCACCGAGCGGATGATGCGTGTCATGGGCTTCGGCAACCATGTCCGTGATGGTGAGCTGCAGCCCGTTCGCAACGTGGCGAAGAGACCCGTCCTCCGGCGCAAGACCGAGTTTCGGGGCCAGATACATCAGGATGTTGGCAACATGCGACACGATCAGCTCGCCATCCTTGAGAAAGGGCGGCGCGAACGGGATATGCGGCTCCGTCCGGCTCTCGATCAGCGCCAGCATCGCGGCCGTGCCTGCTCCGTCATCCTCCGACCCGCGCGCGACATCGATATAGTCGGCTCCGGCTTCCTCCAGCGCCAGCCGGATGAACTCGCCGCGGCCCGGCAATCCATCCCAATAATATAGCTCGTAGGACATCATGGTCTCCTTGCTTCTTCGCCGGCGGACCAAGTACGTAGCAGTGGCGGCAATGCTCGGCTAGCGTACCGGGCATGCAACCCATCTACATCGACTTCCTCAACCGTCTGGACATCGAGGCGCTGGATCTCACCGACGACGAGATCCTCGACGCGATCGAGACCAGCCTCGCGACGCAGGGCCGTGGCGAGGCGGTCATCGAGCCGCGCGTGCATCTCGAGCCAGGTGTCGCCCGCGGCCACTTCAACGTCTTGCGCGGTGCCCTGAAGGCCCCGGTCGACATGGCCGGCGTGAAGGTGGTCGGGGATTTCGTCGACAACTACACGCTCGGCCTGCCTTCCGAGCTCGCAACGCTGCTGCTGCTCGATCCGCGCAATGGGATCCCGAAGGCGATCCTGGACGCCAGCGGCATCACCGACATGCGCACCGGCGCCGTCACCGCGATCGGGGCCGCGCATCTCGCGCGCAAGCCGTCGAAGATCCTCGGCCATATCGGCGCGCGCGGCACCGCCTACTGGAACGTGCGGCTGCTCGACCATCTGTTCGACTTCGACGAGATCCGCGTGCACTCGCGCCGGCCCGAAAGCCGCGAACCCTTCGCCGAGCGGTTGAGCCAGGACCTGAACAAGACGGTCACCGCCACCGCCGACTGGCGAAGCTGCGTCGAGGGCGCGGATATCGTGGTCGAGGCCTCGCGGCTGGCCGCCCCGGAGCCGATGCTGCGCACGGAGTGGATCAAGCCGGGCGCGCTGGTGATCCCGTACGGCACCATGAGTGCGGTGGAGCTGTCGCTCACCGACATCATGGCCAAGATCGTGGTCGATGACTGGGGCCAGTGCCGCAGCGGCAAGTTCGGCAGCCTGCGCGCCCATGTCGAGACCGGCCGGCTGTCCGAGGCGACGCTGCATGCCGAGCTGGGCCAGATCGTCGCCGGGCTGCGTCCAGGCCGCGAGCGGGACGACGAGACCATCCTGCTCTGGCATCGCGGCCTGTCATTGTCCGATATCGCCCTCGGCCACGCCATGCTGCAGAAGGCCGCCCGGCTCGGGATCGGCCAGAGACTTCGCTTTGCCTGAAAGATTGGGCTTTGCCTGACAGGCCTGGCTTCACGGACTGGGCTCTGCCTGAATGCTGAAGCCGCTCGCGATCGGTGGAGGCTGGCTGTCGGCGCGAGCGCTGGCGGCGGCGGCGCGCGACAATCGCCCGGTCGGCCTGCATCCCGATGCGTGGGAGCGGATACGGGCGGCCTACGCAACGCTGGACAGGCTGGTCGCGGCGGGCGCGCGGATCTACGGCGTCAACACCGGCCTCGGTGCCGCGGCCGACACCCTTGTCTCTGCCGACGACCAGGACAGGCAGCACCGGATCGTGCTGGCGCGTGCGGTGGGCGTCGGCGACCTCGCCACCAACGAGCAGGTGCGGGCCATCATGCTGGCGCGGCTCGCCGGATTTGCCGTCGGCCGCTCCGGGATCTCGCCCGGCGTGACGGCGGCCTATGAGGCGATGCTGAACGCCGGCATACACCCGGTCGTGCCGCTCACCGGCTCGCTGGGCGAGGCGGATCTGGCGCCACTCGCCCATGTGGCCTCGGTCCTGCTCGGAGCGGGCAGGGTGCGCGACCGGGACCATGGCGTGATCCCGGGCGGCCAGGCGCTCGCCCAGGCTGGCCTTTCCCCACCGACGCTCGGGCATAAGGACGGGCTGGCGCTGGTGTCGTCGAACGCGGCATCGACCGGTCTTGCCGCCCTCATGGTGGCGGATGCGGAGCGGGTGCTGGCGGCCCTGGTCGCATCGGCCGCGCTGTCGTTCGAGGCGCAGCGAGCCGGGCTGTCGTCCCTGCTGCCGGAAATCCTGGCCCTGCATCCGGTGCCGGGCCAGGCCGATATCGCGCGCGAGATGCTCGACCTGCTGCGTCATGGCGACCTCACCAGGCCGGGTGGGGCACGCCTGCTGCATGATCCGCTGAGCTTCCGCTGCACCGCGTCCGTCCTGGGCGCGGCACTGGTCTCGCTTCGGGCCGCCACCGCGGCCGTCGAGCTAGAGCTCAACACGTCGGATGACAATCCGGCCGTTCTCGCCGAACGGGATCTCGTCATGCCGACCGCGAGTTTCGACCTGACGCATCTGGTGCTCGCCCTGGAGACGCTGGGCCTGGCGTTGTCGCGGGTGGCGGCCCTGACCGCGGCCCGGACGGTCAAGCTCATGTCCGCGGCCGTCACCGGGCTGCCCCGCTTCCTTGCGCCGCGCGGGCAAGGCGGCAGCGGCCTCGCACCCCTGCAGAAGACGGTGGCGGCTCTCGCGGCCGAGATCCAGCACGATGCGAGCCCGATGGCGTCCTGGGTGTTGCCGGTGGCGGATGGCGTCGAGGATTATGCGACGATGGCGGTATCGGTCGCGCGCAAGACCGCAGCCATCGTGCGCCGGCTCCGGCTGCTCGCGGCGGCGGAGTTGCTGACCGCGGCGCAGGCGATCGATCTGCGGGTTGGTGTGCGTCTCGGCGACGGCGCTGCAAGGATACAGGCGGTGGTTCGCTCGATGGTGCCGAGCCTCGATGCGGACCGTGCCCTGGCCGACGATCTGCTGGCGCTGGATATTTGTCTGGACGATAGCGGGTCCTGGCTGGACGGCGGCGGGTTCGAGACCATCAGGAACGGCCTGTTCTCCGCTCATCCGATGCAGACCGGCGATGCACCCAGGCTCGACAAGCTTTCATGAAGTCCGATAGCATGACGGTGAAGGGTTCAAGATCACCGGTTCTGCCGGGCTGATCTCCCCGGCGCCGAACTCCCCCATGATGGCCGGCCTGCCAGGCGCCACCGGCTCGGAGGACCTCATGCACGGTGTTCCGGCCCGCCGGGTCGTCGTAATCGGTGCCGGGTTCGGCGGAATGGCGGCTGCCCTGCGCGCGCGTGCCCTGGGCTACGACGTCACCCTGGTCGAGCGGCTCGATCAGCTCGGCGGTCGCGGCCGTGTCCTGGAACAGGACGGGTTTCGCTTCGATGCCGGACCGACGGTGATCACAGCACCATTCCTGATCGAGGAGTTGTTCGCGCTGTTCGGCGAACGTCTGTCGGATCATCTCGAACTGCGTGCGGTATCGCCCTTCTATCGCATCACATTCGCCGATGGACGCCGCTTCGATTACGACGGCGACCCCGCTGCCATGCGCGCGCGCGTGGCTGCCTGGTCGCCTCGTGATGCGGCCGGATACGACCGGCTGCTGGCCCGTGCCGCACGATTATACGCGATCGGCTACGAGCGCTACGGCGCGCAGCCGTTCCACCGCCTGTCCACCATGCTGCGTGCCTTCCCCGCCATCCTTCGCCTCGGCGGCCATCGCTCCGTGGCCAGCCTGGTGGCATCCTGCCTGCGCGATCCATTCCTGCGCCGGATATTCAGCATCCAGCCGCTGCTGGTCGGCGGCCATCCGTTCCATACCAGCGGCATCTACGCCCTGATCCAGCATCTGGAACGACGCTGGGGCGTCTGGTTTCCGCGTGGCGGCACCGCGGCGCTGGTCGCGGCACTCGGCGACCTGATGCGGCGGCAAGGGATAACGATACTGACCGGTGCGGATGTGTCGCGGATCACGGTGTCCGAGCGCGCCGCGAGCTCTGGCAAAGGTCGGCGGCGGGCCGATGGCGTGATGCTGGCTGATGGCCGCCATCTGCCGGCCGACCTGGTGATCGCAAACGCCGATGCGCCCGCCCTGTATGCCGAACTGCTGCCCGACATCGCGAAAAGGGTCTGGACGAAACGCCGGCTGGCGCGGCTGGACTACTCGATGGGCCTGTTCGTGCTGTATTTCGGCACCAGCCGCCGCTATGCCGATACGGCGCATCACACCATCCTGCTCGGCCTGCGCTGGAAATCCCTGCTCGACGAGGTGTTCGGCAAGCAGGCCGTGGTTCCGGATGATCTAAGCCTCTATCTGCATCGTCCGACGGCGACCGATCCCGAGGCAGCGCCGGAAGGCAGCGACGCCTTCTACGTCCTCGCCCCGGTGCCGAACCTGCAGGCGCCGATCGATTGGAAGGCCGCAGCGCCGATCCTGCGCGACCGCGTGCTGCAGATGCTGGACGAGCGTGAGTTGCCGGGCGTGCGGGACGTGATCTCCACCTGCCTGTGGATGACGCCGCAGGATTTCGCCAGCGATTATCGCAGCCTGCATGGCAGTGGTTTCTCGATCGCGCCGCGCCTGACCCAGTCGGCATGGTTTCGTTTCCATAATCTGTCCGAGGAAGTCGAGGGGCTGTATCTGGTCGGCGCAGGCACCCATCCGGGTGCGGGTCTGCCTGGCGTGCTGACCTCGGCCAAGGTGGTGGAGAGCGTATTGCGCGCGGCCCCAGAGCAGGGGCAGGAGCAGAAGCAGATCCGGATGGGAGCCCAGATGGGGGCCCAGATGGGGGCATGGAACTAGGCCATGAGCGTGCGATCGCATGCGATTACCGACCTGGGCGAGCTGCCCAGCTTGCCGGATAGCGTATCGGATAGCGCGCTGGCGACGCTCAGCCGGCACGGCCGCACCTTCCGGCTGGCAGGAAATCTGCTGCCACGCGGCTTGTTGAACGATGCAGCAGTTCTCTACGCCTTCTGTCGTCATGTGGATGATCTGGCCGACGAGGCGGTCGATCCCAACCACGCCCGTGTTGCCCTGGTCCATCTGCGCCGGGCGGTGCTGGGCGATCAGGCCACGTATCCGGCCGCCGGCGGCTTCCTGGCCCTCGCCGCGCGTCATCGGCTGGATCGCGCCCTCGCCGCAAGGCTGATCGACACCATGATCGATGATCTCGGGCCGGTGCGCATCGCCGATGCGCAAGCCTTGCTGCGTTATGCCTATGGCGCGGCCGGTACAGTCGGGTTGCTGATGTGCCAGCTTCTCGGCGTCACGGACCCGCTCGCAGCGCCCTATGCGGTCGATCTCGGCGTCGCCATGCAATTGACCAACATCGCCCGGGATGTCGGCGAGGATGCACGGCGCGACCGGGTCTATCTGCCGGCGAGTTGGCTGCCGGCAGGCTGGCTGCCATCGCAGCTGGCGCGGCAGCCGGAACAGTTGTTTTCCGCGGTTGTCCGTATCCTGGATCTTGCGGAGCTCTATTACGAGAGTGGCCGGCAGGGCCTCGCCTATCTGCCGTGGCGGTCGCGTCTCGCGGTCGGTGCGGCGGCCGGTGTCTATCGAGAGATCGGCCAGCGCATACGCAGGACGGGGCCTGCCTATCTTGTCTCCAGCCGCTGCGTGGTGCCGCAAGGAACACGTCTGGTCGTGCTGGGAAGCAGCCTGCCGAGGTCGCTGTCGAGCCGTCGTCCAAGGCCGCACGATGCGCGCCTGCATGATGACCTGCAAGGAGAATACGGGACCAATGCGCCTTCGGGGCCCGACCGCAAGCTATGCAACCAGCGCTGATTGATCGGCGCGGCATCGTCATTATCGTGCCAAGGCAGTCGATAATGTTTTTGCAGCGCAAAACTTCCTGGATCGGTCCTCGCCTTCTAAAATTTTAGGCTTGTCAATTAACTTTAATAACGTAGAAATAGGCGAGGCCGATAACGGTCCAACGAAGCAAAACGAAACACCGCAGGATGTCTGGAACGTCCGCATGATGCGATACGCAAATTAGAGAATAGGTAGTGTTCAACTATCTATTTATATCGCTGGCGGAATCGAATTATTGGAAGATGATGTTGCTTCAGGAGTGACAGAAAATGCTGACAATAGATAAGCCGATAGCTGATCCGCTGGTAGCGATAGACAAGACCAAGCCTGAAAATCCCGACCTGCAGTCGGCAATAGATGCGGAAGAACTCAATACGCACGCTCTTCTGCTGCTTTATCTCATGCCGGTCGCAAATCGGTCGGATGTCGATGCGAACACGGCCCAGGCGGTCGAGGTGTTGAGCGACGTGCAGAGCCGGTTGTCGATGCCTTCCTGCGAGGAGCCGTTCAGCCGCGACACCTTGGCGATGGTCTATTCGAGGTTGTCCGCGATCCGGTTCGGCAAGCGGTAGCTAATCCAGCAACGGCCGCAGCAACGTCACACGAACAGATCCGGCGGGCTGTCGCCGCGCAGCGAGTTCGCGAGTTCCCGACCCAGCCTGCAGCCTTCCGTCGCAGCCCCTTCCAGACTGTGCCGCAGCAGGAACGAGCCGTCATCGCGCGCAACCAGACCGGTCAGCCGCAGGCGGCCCTCCTTCAGGATTTCACCATAGGCACCGATCGGCGAGCGGCAGGTGCCGTCGAGCGTCCGTAGCAGGCTGCGTTCCGCGCTCGCTGTCCAGCACGAGGCTTCGTCCTCGATCGTCTTGAGCAGCATGCGCAACTCGGTCGCGTCCTCGCGCACCGTGATGCCGACCACGCCCTGGCATCCGGCCGGAACCATGAAGGCCGGGTCCAGCACCACGGAGGCCTCGTGCTCGAGGCCCAGGCGGCGCAACCCCGCTAACGCCAACAGGCTGGCATCGCAGGCGCCATGACGGATCTTGTCGAGCCGGGACTGCACGTTGCCGCGCAGCATGGTGATGCGCAGGTCCGGACGCGCATGCAGCAGTTGCGCCTGGCGGCGGACCGACGCCGTACCGATCAATGCACCATGCGGCAGACAAGCATATGGATCTTCACCCGGATCGGCCGGCTGGCCATCCATCCCGACAATCAGCGCGTCACGCGGATCTTCACGTTTAAGTGTGCAACCCAGCACGATCGAGGGCGGCAGCGTGGTTTCCAGATCCTTGAGGCTATGCACCGCAAGATCGATGCGGCCATCCGCCAGGGCCTCGTGGATCTCCTTGGCGAACAGGCCCTTGCCGCCGATCTCGGCAAGCGGACGATCCTGCACCGCATCGCCGGTGGTGCGGATCACCTGCTCGCGGAACACATCCATTTCCTGCAGCTTGGGGCAGAGCCGGACCAGCATGGCCAGAAACGCACGTGTTTGTGTCAGGGCCAAAGGCGAGCCGCGCGTGCCGACGCGCAGCGGCAGCGTCGGGCGGTGACGAGGCACTGAGGCTTCGAGCCTCGGATTGCAGCCATGACGGGCGGCTACCAGTGTCTCGAGAGCGACTTTGGCTTGTTCGGCAACGCTATCCTGTAGCTCGGCAGCGCCAAGGCTGGGCAGGTCGACAGGGCTCATGCTGGCTCCGATCGGGAACGCGGGTTGAGGCGAACGATGGTGAGGTTGAGAAACGCCGCGAACGATACCCAGACGAGGTAAGGCGCCAGCAGCCAGGCCGCGCGCGGCGTGCGGGGGGCGGTGTTGGCGATGAGCCCCGCCACCGAAAGCCAGAGCGGCATGACCTCGATGAGCGCCCAGTCCGGCCTGCGACGGTTGAAGAACAGCAGGCTCCAGAGGATGTTCAGGACGCCGTTCATCACGAACAGCAGGACCAGTCCCCTGCGTTCCGACCGCGACCGCAGCGGTGTCCAGGCGATCACGGCGGACCAGACGGTCAGCCCCCCGATCACGGTCCAGGCCGGGCCGAATATCCAACCGGGCGGCTGCCAGCTCGGCTTTTGCAGTTTTTCGTACCAGGGCCCGAGTTTCGTCAGCGCGCCGCCGGTTCCGAGGACCGCGACCGCCGACGCGGTGGCGACCAGGGTCACACGCCTCACGTCGAGAGCACGCCGGTCAGATGCAGGATGTTCTTGAAGAAGATCCTGACGTGCGCGACAGGCTTGGCGCGCACCAGCTCCTTGGTCATGTAGGCGGCCCAGGTGAGCTGCTGCACGTCGGGATCGCGGCAGATGCTGACGAAGCGTTCGCGGCGGCCGTCGTTGCTGTACCAGAAGCGCTGCATGATGCCGAGGATGGCGAACACCTGGCCATGCGCGCGCATGAAGCGTCGCCTGGCCTGACGCAGCGCGCGTGCGTCGCCGGTGGCGCAATAGGCTTCCACCGCGTCGGCGGCGAGCGCGCCACCGGTCATCGCGTAATAGAGGCCCTCTCCGGAGGCAGGGGCCACGACCCCTGCGGCGTCGCCGGCGAGCAGGACGTCGCGGCCGTTGTCCCAGCGGCGCAGCGGCTTGAGCGGGATCGGCGCGCCCTCCCGGCGCAGGGTCTGCGCGCCGCTCAGGCCGGCGGCCGCGCGCAGGGCCGTCGTGGCCTGACGCAGCCCGAAGCCCTTTCGCGCGCTGCCGAGCCCGACGCTGGTGGTGTCGCCGTGCGGGAACACCCAGCCGTAGAAGTCCGGCGACAAGCTGCCCCGGTAATACACGTCGCAGCGCTCGCCATCGAAATCCGCATCCCGCGGCGAGCGGATGATCTCGTGGTAGGCGAACACGTAGCGCATCCGGCCGGCGTTGGGGATCGCCTGCTTGGCCACCATGGAACGAGCCCCATCGGCGCCGATGACGCAGCGGGCGCGCAGGCTGAAGCGCCGCTCCGCCTCGCCTTTCGTGGTGGTGAAGCCCTCTACCAGCGTGGTGCCGTCGGCATCGCGGCCGAGCTGCTCGAAGCGTCCGCACAGGCGCGTGGCCCCCGCGGCCTCGGCCCGCGCGCGCAGCCACTCGTCGAAACCCTCGCGATCGACCATGCCGACGAAGCCGCCGCCGATCGGCATGTCGGCGAACCGGGCTGAAGGCGATATGATCCGCGCGCCGCGCACCTGGGCCACCAGCAGATGTTCGGGGATGTCGAAGTCGGAGATCAGCCGGGGCGGTATGGCGCCGCCGCAGGGCTTGATACGGCCGCCGCGTTCGAGCAGCAGCACCGAGCGTCCGGCGAGTGCCAGCGCCCGTGCCGCGGTGGCGCCAGCCGGCCCACCGCCGACGACGATGACGTCGTAGCTCGTTACGTGGCAGTGGGGGTCAGGCGCGCTCATGGGCGCAGCGCAAAGGCTGTGACCAGCATGCCGATCACATAGAGGCTGGTGCCGGTGGCGTTGTACCAGGGCGCGCGCTCGCGGGGCGAGGCGAGCAGGCGCAGCATCAGGCCGAGCTGCACCAGCAGAAGCAGCCCGACCACACCGGCGTAGACCGGCAGGTGCCAGTATCCCAGCAGCGCGATCATGGCGAGCTGCGGCAACGTCATCACCGCGCAGGCGACGCGACAGGCACGGTCCGCTCCGAGCTGCGCCGGCAGGGAAGCAATTCCCATCTGTCGGTCTCCTTCGATGGATTTGAAGTCATTGAGGGTCATGATGCCGTGGGCACCGATGCTGTAGATCACCGCGGTGGCGATGATGCGCGGATCGGGCATGGCGGACTGCAGCACGGCGGCGCCGGCAAACCAGGGCAGGCCTTCGTAGCTGATGCCGACGGCAAGGTTGCCCCACCAGCCGTTGCGTTTCAGGCGCGTGGGCGGGGCGCTGTAGGCCCAGGCGAGAACCAGGCCCAGCAT
>CAXSEE010000004.1:0-2393 GCA_964235615.1 uncultured Acetobacteraceae bacterium
GAGCGCTTCTCCGTAGTTGGTGGCAATCCTCCTTTCATTCGCTACCAGACATTCAAGGGCGAGGTTCGCGCCCGTGCAATCACGCTGTGCGACGCTCTTGGTGCGCACTTCAACGGCCTTGCGTCATCTTGGGCACCCTTCCTTGTCGCGAGCGCCAGCTTGCTACTGCCGGGTGGCCGGCTGGCGTTCGTCGTTCCGGCCGAGATAGGGCACGCTCCGTATTCAGCGCCAGTGCTGCAATATCTCGCCTCAAACTTCGAGCTGGTGCATGTCGTTGCATATTGCGAGAAGCTCTTCCCGGAGCTTTCAGAAGACTGCTGGCTGCTCTATGCTGAAGGATTTGGTGGCAGCACGACCGAGATGCGCTTTACGACTCTGAAGCGCTTCGAGCACCTATCTGCGCCTCCGTTGGCATACACCACAGTGAGCGTTGCAGAGTGGCAGCGCCTCTGGAACCGTCGATTAAGACCGTTCATCCTGCCGCCAGCGGTTCGCGATCTTTACCTTCAAGTCCTCGACAAGCCCGACACCCGGCGTTTGCGCAAGCTTGCCCGTGTCGGCATCGGCTATGTAAGCGGCAACAACAACTTTTTCCACCTGCGGCCAAGTGAAGCCAGGAGGTGGAAGATCCCGAAAAATTTCCTGCGGCCAACTGTTCGCCGCTCCGAATACCTGCCGGCACACCGGCTGACACTCGCGACCGTCGAGAAGTGGCATCGTTCCGATGACCAGATCCTGCTCCTCGACATACCTAAGACGGCCGAGCTTCCCGCGTCCCTGCGGCGCTATCTCGACACGGACGAGGCCAAGGCCACGCAGACCGCGTACAAGTGCCAGAACCGTGCTCCCTGGTATTCAGTCCCGGACGTGCAGACCCCGGAGTTCTTCCTGACCTACATGTCGGGCCGTGCGGCGAGCCTGGTTCGGAACGACGCGCGTTGCACGTGCACGAATTCTGTCCATGCTGTTCGCTTCGAGCATTCGGAGGACGCTAGCTACCTGAGCACGATATGGGAGTCCGATTTTCTCCGATTGAGCTGCGAGCTCGAAGGGCATCCGCTTGGCGGTGGGATGCTCAAGCTCGAACCGGGAGAGGCGGCTCAAATTGTTGTCCCGTCTGCTGCCACGTTCGAGCAGCTCCCGACGGCTGCTGTCGCTGAGGCTGTCAACCTCATGCGTCAATGGAGACATTATGCCGCGGACGAGTAGAAAGTCTGACACCACGCCATGCCAATTGATTGGTCAGACCGAAGCATTCCGGCTTTTCGCCACTCACACCGGCGGCACGGAAAGCGCCAAGCACATCAAACCGCTGCATTGGTACATTGCCTGCCGCCTCGTTCTTGAGGGCGGGTTTGACCCTGATCACATCACGCCTAGGCCGCCCTTTGTTGTCACGTCGAAGAGCGTCAAGGGCCAGAAAGGTAAGCAGCTCATCCTATCGCACGATCCGGCCAGCGCGCGCTCTGGTGAACAGGTCATCCTCGGCGGTTTGAAGACAAAGAACGTCGATGTTGTCGTGACCAATCCCCGCCTTGGCCCCGTGCTTGCGGTCTCCTGCAAGGGTGTGACGAAGGCCTTCCGGAACCTGACCAATCGCATGGAGGAGACGATCGGTGAATGCACCAACCTGCATATCACCTATCCAGCCATGGTGATTGGCTATTATGCGCTCCTGCGGGCCAATCGCACCGTACAGGACGCTCTGGAGGCCTCGGAAGCCGAAGACGAAACGGCCGACGACAGCGAAGCGGAAGAGACTACGCTGCCGGAGCTGATAGTCGAACCGCCGACCACCAAGATAGAGATCATCAAGGCCAATGATATCGCGATCGTGCCGGATGCAGACGGCGAGACGGTCACTGATGGTATCATCCGGTTCGAGCGTGCCCTGAGCGAGATGACGATGCGCCGGGGAATCCGTGACGAGATCAGCCGATATGAAGCAATTGCCCTTGCTCTGGTGGAGCCCAAGGGCGAGGATGCAGGTGGCGTCTTTGCGGCATTCCCCTCAGACTCCAGCCCCTTGCATCACAGTAAATTCTTCCAGACGCTCTATCAGCGATATGAAGAGAGGTTCATCTACGGCGCACCACTTCTGGCCGAACGAGGAATAACCACTCGCTTCGAATGGGCAAATGAGTCGCCCGTCTTCGAGACCGCCGAGTTGGACTTTACGCCGCGCCTTGCGGGTACATGATAAGAGCCGCACGCGCATATCACGCTACCTAATGCCGTAATGTCGACAGCTAAGGCACAGTAATCAGATCCTTGATACGGTCGGCCAGCGTGTCCATCGAGAAGGGCTTGGTGAGCACCTGCATGCCTGGATCGAGATGCCCGTGGCTGAGCACGGCGTTCTCGGCATAGCCGGTGATGAACAGCACCTTGAG
>CAXSEE010000004.1:2493-20729 GCA_964235615.1 uncultured Acetobacteraceae bacterium
TAGATGCATACGGTGGTGCCCTGTCCGACCTCGGAATAGATCCGCACCTGCCCGTCGGACTGCCTGGCAAAGCCGTAGATCATCGACAGGCCGAGGCCGGTTCCCTGCCCGATCGGCTTGGTGGTGAAGAACGGGTCGAACGCGCGGGCGATCACGCCGGCTGGCATGCCGATGCCGTTGTCGCTGACGCAGAGCGAGAGATACTGGCCGGGTGACAGGTCGCGCTGACGCCCGCTGCGCTCGTCGAGCCACTTGTTCGCGGTCTCGATGGTCAGCCGGCCGCCGTCGGGCATCGCGTCGCGGGCGTTGATGCACAGGTTCAGCAGCGCATTCTCGAGCTGGTTCGGATCGACCAGCGCCGGCCACAGCCCCATCGTGCCGACCACCTCGATCTCCACCGCCGGCCCGACCGTGCGCCGGATCAGCTCCTCCATGCCGGCGATCAGCCGGTTGGCGTTGACCGGCCGGGGTTCGAGCGTCTGGCGGCGGGAAAAGGCGAGCAGGCGATGGGTCAGCGCGGCGGCGCGCTTGGCAGCACCCTGGGCAGCGCTGACGTAGCGTTCGAGGTCGCGGGTCCGCCCCTGTCCGATCCGGGTGCCGAGCAGCTCCAGGCTGCCGGTGATGCCGGTGAGCAGGTTGTTGAAGTCGTGCGCGAGACCGCCGGTGAGCTGGCCGACCGCCTCCATCTTCTGGCTCTGGCGCAGCGCGTCCTCGATCGTCTCGCGCTCGCTCAGGGCCACGGCGATGCGCTGCTCCAGCGTTTCGTTCAGCTCCTGCAGGCGCTGCTCGGCTTCGAGCTGGGCGCCGATGTCGGTATTGGTGCCGAACCAGCGAACCAGCTCTCCGGCTTCGTTGCGTATCGGCTCGGCGCGGGTCAGGAACGGGCGGTAGAGGCCATCGGTGGCGCGAAGCAGGTGGATCCCTTCCCACGCGACGCCCGCAGCCCATCTGGCGGTCACTTCCGCGACGGTATTGTCCACCTGGTCCGGGTGATGGACCGCGCGCCAGCCCCAGCCCTGCATCGATGCGAGGTCGGTGCCGGTGTAGGAATACCAGCGCCGGTTGTACCAGAACACGCTTCCGTCCGGGTCGGCCATCCAGGCCAGTTGGTTGACATTCTCGACGAGAGCCTCGAACTCGCCGGCCTTGGCAAGCAGCTCCTGCTCGGCGCGCCGCCGCTCGACCGCCATGCGGGTGCGATGCGCGACCTCACGGAGGAAGGCCAGATCCTCGGGCGGCCATTGCCGGGCGGTTTCGTGATTGACATACAGCAGGGCCACCAGACCCTCCTGCTCGGTGACCGGCATGTTGATGAAGGACTGGGCGCTGATCCCCTTGAGGGCGGCGGCACTCGCCCGCGTGCGCTCGTCCTGCTCCGCGTCGCTGACGATAGCTGTCTCGCCGCGTTTCAGATCGTCTATATACGAGCCGTAGTCGCGGAACCTCAGGGTTCCGGCAATGGTAGTCACGCCCGGGGCGTTCCAGTCCCGTTCGATCGTGATGGTCTCGGCGGCCAGGTTGACGGTGCCGTAGCCGGCCCGGCTCACGCCCAGAGCCTGGCCGATGATCTCCGCGGCCGAATAGGATAGATCCGCCGGAGTGTCATGAGCCAGCAGCATCCGGTCCAGTTCTGCCAGGGCAAGGTTGCGTTGCTCGGCCTGCTTGCGCTCGGTGACGTCGAGGCAGACGCCGGCCATGTTGCGGGGCTTGCCGTCCTTCGACGGCTCGACCTCGGCGCGCGTTTCGACCCAGCCGATCGTCCCGTCCGGCCGGTTGATGCGGTATTCGATGCTATAGTCGGCGCCGGCCACGCTGTCGGCGATCGCGGCCGAGGTCCGTTCGCGATCGTCGGGGTGAACCGCTTCGCGCCAGGCGGAGTAGGAGAACTCCCGATCGGGATCGCGTCCGAAGATCTGCCGGCAGCGTCGCGAGCTGGTCAGCTCCCAGGTCAGCAGGTCGAGCTCCCAGATGCCCAGGCGGCCGGCCTCGGTCGCGAAGCGCAGCCGGGCCGAGACATCCTCCTGCGAGCGGAGGCGGTCGCTGAGCTCAGCCATCAGGGCTGCGTTATCCTGCTCGAGACCGGCCAGGCGATCGCGCTCGATGGTCACGTCGACCTGGCTGGCGAAGAAATACGCGAGGTCGCCGGCGGCGTCGCGGACCGGTGCCAGCAGCAGCCGGTTCCAGAACGTCGTGCCGTCCTTGCGATGGTTGCGGACGTCGACTTCTATCGCGCGGGCCGCACGCACCGCCGTCCGGATCCTGGCGACAACCTCCGGGTCGGTTTTCGGACCCTGGAGGAAGCGGCAGTTGCGGCCGACGATCTCCTCCCGGGAGTAGCCGCTCAGGCGGCAGAAGGCGTCGTTGGCGAAGACGACGGGATTATCGTGCAGCCGCGGGTTGGTGATGACCATCGGCATGCGGGTAGCCCGCACGGCGGAGACGAACGGATCATTCTCTCCCGACAGCCCCAGCAGATCGGCGCCGATCCGGAGGCTGTCGCGCTCTACCTGATGTTGAGTGCTGATCTGTTCGGGGGCGGCCGGCGAGGAGGCGTCATGCGTGACCATGCGGCTACTCATGACTCGGCTCCATGACCCGGCTCCGGCACCGCTTCGACGATAACGGGTGATCGTGCCCCTGCGCCGACCGGCAGCAGGCGCAAGCCGGCCCGTATGACCTCGCTGGCGCTGCCGTAGCGTCCGGAGGCGACTTCGCTGGCGATCATGCGGGCAAGTTCGGGGGTAAGGGAGACGGTCAAGGGGTGGCGTGAGGGCATGCGTGAGCGGGCTCGGGAAGGCAGGATTAGAGTGTCACACCCTAAGACTTTCGCCCGCTGTTGGTTCCTGAGGGTTCGGGGCAAAGTCCCGTGCTGGAACTGCAACACGCTCAAACGCCAGGACGATCGGCGGTCCGTCTTCGCTCACCCCGCTGCTCTCTCCGCCACGGTGACCTGCAGCTCGATGGGCTCGCCGCCGCGGCGCAGGCTCAGTGTCACGGTGGTGCCTATGCTGTCGGGGCCGAGGGCATGCAGCAACGCTCGGATGCCGGTGCCCAGGGGAATGCCGTTCCAGGCGACGATGACATCGCCCTGTCGCAGGCCGGCCGCCGCCGCCGGGCCTTGCGCGTCCACCGCCATGACCATGACACCAGCGCCTGGGACGCCGGCGCCCGGCATTCCGTCCAGTGCGACCGGCTGCATCCCCAGCCCCAGGTAGCCGTGCGCGATGCGGCCATGCGCCGCCAGCCGGGTGGCGACGCGCTCGATCGTGGCGGCGGGAATGACCACTACCCGGCGGCGGGGGCCGAACACCGCCATGCCGATGCCACGCCCGGCGGCGTCGATCACGAGGCCGCCTTGCGCGTGACGGCGCATCCGCAGGTCGAGCTCGATACGTGCGTCGATCTCGCCGCCACGCATCGAGAGCCAGGGAGCACCGGCCAGGGCGACGATGCCAAAAGCGGCTACCGGCGTGCCGTTGTCTTGTGATCCGATGGCGAGCGCCACCGCCCCAGCCTGGACCGGTCCGGCGTCGAGGGTCGCGGAGGTGAGGCCGCCGCCCTCGATGCGCAGCAGGGCAATGGCGGTGGTGGCGTCCCGTCCGACGATCGTCGCTGCACGGAGCGCGCCGCCCGGCAGGATGACCGAGACGCCGCCCTCCTCGGCGAGCGCTTCGTCGGAGGTGACGACCAGGTCCGGCCGCCAGACCAGCCCGCTCGATGCGGAGCGGTGCGAGCGCACCGCGACCACGCTGGGTGCCGCGGCTGCCATGGCGCCGGCCAGGGCGGTGGAAAGATTGGTCAGCGGGGTGTCGGACATGGCGGATCTCTCGTCGGGTCATTCAACCATGTGTTGCACGGCCTTGCCTGTGGCTACTGCTGCGCAGGGCAGAATCACTTCCGGTTTTGGACTTGAGGGAGTGGGGCGCACTATGGCCGGACGACCAGGGGAGCAGGGCGATGCCGCGTTCGGGCAGGGATGTGATGTGGTCGGAGGCGCTGGCGATCCTGGCGCGTGCCGACCGGCTGCACCATGACGCCTTCCGGCCGACGGCGGTTGGCTGGGAGCCGCCGGTCGACGTGCTGGAGACCGAGACCGAGCTTATCGTCGTCGTCGCCCTTCCGGGGGTGAAGCGTGACGAGATGGAGATCGTCATCGGCCATGGCGAGCTGATGGTGCGGGGAACCCGGCGTTGGCCCAGCCTGAAGCTCGGCCTGGCGCGGCCGGCGCGCGTGCATCGGATCGAGCTGCCGCACGGGCATTTCGAGCGGCGCCTGCCGCTGCCGCACGGCACCTACCAGCTTGCCGGTCAGGAATACACCGACGGCTGCCTGCTTCTCACCTTGCGAAAGCTCGACTGATGGACGCTCCCGATATCAATCCCCCCGATCCGGCCGGGGCTCCACAGGACGCCGGCGCGTCTCCCGATCGGCTGGTCCTCGTCGCTGTCGCCGATATGGTGCTGCTGCCCGGGATGGTCGTGCCGCTGGCCATCAACAACCCCGCCGCGGCGGCCGCCCTGCAGGAAGCCGCGCGCACCGAGCAGCATTTGGCCGTGGTGCTGCTGCGCGAGCCGCCGGTGGAGACGCCAACCCTTGCCGACCTGCACGCGATCGGCACCGAGGCGCGGCTGCTGCGCTACGTCACCGCGCGCGACGGCTCGCACAACGCCATCATCCAGGGCGTCGGGCGGGTGCGCCTGCAGTCCGTGGTGAGTGACGCGACGCATCCGGTGGTGACCGTCAGCCGTATCGACGAGCCGCTCGACCGCGATCCCGAGATCGATGCCCGCCTGCACCAGCTACGCGAGCGCGCGCTGGAGGTGCTGCGTCTGGTCGAGCAGGCGCCGCCGGAACTGACCGCCACGGTCCGCTCGATCGAGCAGCCGGGTGCGCTCGCGGATTTCGTGACTGGCCTGCTCGATCTCACGCCGTTCGAGAAGCAGGAGATCCTCGAGACCACGGAGTTGTTGCCGCGCCTCGACCGCGTCATCTCCCGTCTCGCCTACCGGCTGGAGGTGTTGCGGCTGTCGCATGACATCGGCCAGCAGACACGTGCCGCGATGGAGGGGCGCCAGCGCGAGTTCCTGCTGCGCGAGCAGCTCAAGGCGATCCAGAAGGAGCTCGGCGAGGCCGACGACGCCGCCCCGGAGCTAGAGGACCTCAAGCGCAAGCTGGAGCAGGCCGGGATGCCGGACGACGTCGCCCTCCAGTCGAAGCGGGAGATGCGCCGGCTGGAGCGGATGCCCGAGGGTGCGGCGGAAGCCGGCATGGTGCGGTCGTATCTGGAGTGGCTGAGCGAGCTGCCCTGGCGCATCGGCGACGAGGCGCCGATCGACATCGCCGAGGCGCGGCGCGTGCTCGACGCCGACCATTTCGGGCTGGAGAAGATCAAGCGCCGGATCCTGGAGTTCCTCGCCGTGCGCAAGCTGAACCCGGAGGGGCGCGGGCCGATCCTGTGCTTCGTCGGACCGCCCGGCGTCGGCAAGACCTCGTTGGGCCAGTCGATCGCCCGCGCGACGGGACGAAAGTTCATCCGCGTCAGCCTCGGCGGCGTGCATGACGAGGCGGAGATACGCGGCCATCGGCGGACCTATGTCGGCGCCATGCCGGGCAACATCATCCAGGCGGTCCGGCGTGCCGGCGAGCGCGACTGCGTGGTGATGCTGGACGAGATCGACAAGCTCGGCGCCGGCGGGTTCCAGGGCGATCCGGCCTCGGCCATGCTCGAAGTGCTCGACCCGGAGCAGAACGGCACCTTCCGGGATGCCTATCTGGGCGTGCCGTTCGACCTCAGCCGGGTGCTGTTCATCGCCACGGCGAACCAGCTCGACACCATCCCAGGTCCGCTGCGCGACCGCATGGAGGTGGTCTCGCTGTCGGGTTATACCGCGGAGGAGAAGGAAGTGATCGCGCGCGGCCACCTGATCCCCAGGCAGCTCAAGCAGAATGGTCTCGCGGAAGCGGCGGTGGATCTGGACGATGCCGGGCTCAACCTGATCATCGACGGCTACACGCGGGAGGCCGGGGTGCGCAGCCTGGAACGCACCATCGGCGCGGTGTTCCGCCACGTCGCGGTGCGCGTGGCCGAGGGTACGAGCGCGCATGTCCATCTCGACGTCGACGAGGTCGGCAGCATTCTCGGGCCGCGCCGCTTCGATGCGGACGTGGCGCAGCATGCCTCGATCCCGGGTGTCGCGACCGGTCTCGCCTGGACGCCGGTCGGCGGCGACATCCTGTTCATCGAGGCGAGCCGGATGCCAGGCAACGGCAGGCTGATCCTGACCGGACAGCTCGGCGAGGTGATGAAGGAGAGCGCGCAGGCGGCGATGAGCCTGCTCAAGACGCGCGCCGCCGCGATGGGGATCGACGCCGCGCTGTTCACGGACAAGGACGTGCATATCCACGTGCCGGCGGGCGCGACACCCAAGGACGGTCCCTCGGCGGGGGTGGCGATGTTCGTCTCGCTCGCCTCGCTGATGACCGAGCGGCCGATACCGCCGACGACCGCCATGACCGGGGAGATCAGCCTGCGCGGGCTGGTGCTGCCGGTGGGCGGCATACGCGAGAAGGTGATCGCCGCGGCGCGTGCTGGGATCGACACGGTGATGCTGCCGGCGCGCAACCGGCGGGACTACGACGACATCCCGCCGAGTGCCCGCGACCGGCTGCGGTTCGTCTGGCTCGAGACCGTCGATGACGCCATCGCCGCGACCATCGACGTGGCGGAGGCTTGAGGCGAACATATGCTCAGCTAGCCTTGGCCGGAACCAGCGCCACCCTTGGGTCGTTCGGCCCATCTAGAAGGAGAGCCTGACATGAACACCAGCAGCAAGATCCCGGCAACCGACCGCTCCGGTGGCGGTCCCGGCAGCAGCCACGCCAACGCCGACAAGCCCCATAAGGCCGATGTCGCCGGTGCCCATCACCAGCACACCAAGGTCGAGAAGAAGCACCCAGGCGAGGAAGACAAGAGCACGGGTGGTGGCACAAAGCACGAGAAGCGCCATCCGGGAGAGTCCGGCCGAAGCTGACCAGGACCAGCGGATGGCGCGTCCGAGACTGGTTCAGGGCACCGTGAAGGTGACCGTCGTGGACGCTCCGCCGCGGGGAATATAGACAGTCGCCGTGTGCACGCCGCTGCTCGGTGCCGTGCTGTAGAGCCAATGCAACGTCATGGTGCCATCGTTGGCATCACCGCGCAGCACGCCCAGGTAATTTCCGTTATCCTTGTAGAGTAGTGTCGCTTCGCCGCCGGTGTGCTTGTTCACTGACAGGGTCAGCACGTTCAGTGGGGAGTAGTCTACGCCGGTGATAGACAGTGTGGACTTCACCGATGCCACCGCGGTCACGGCAAAGGTTGCGGTCTTCGAAGCAATGCTGCTGGTGACGGCATCCTCGACGGCAATCGAATGACTGCCCGCGCTTAATGTCGTGGGACCTGCAATTGTCAACTGCTTGCCGGCCAGCGAAGCGACTTGTGCTTTACCGACGGTTCCGTCCACCACCAGCTTAATGGTGCTCGGAGCGCCGCTGGTATAGGCGTAGGAAGCGGTGAGGTTCCAAGCAGAACCGGCTGTAACGGCAGGAATAACGAGCGATGAAATCGTGCCGACATTGCCGGTCGATGCCGTGACACCGCCGGATCCGTCGCTTGCGGACCACCACATGTTGGCCAACTGGAGCTGCACGGTCGGCAGCCCGGTCATGGTATAGCCGGTGGGTTTGATCACCTGGGCACCAAGACTGTAGTTGCAGCCTCCATGCTTATAGTCCGTCGGCACCTGGGAACCGGTGAGGGCGCGGATTACGACGCCGTCGATCTTGAGAACTATGCTGCCAGCGAGCCAGAGCTCATCGTAATCATGCAGCCCGGTGACCAGACCAAGGCCGGTGATGTTCTCGCCGTTGGGTGAAGCCGTGGTGTTGTAGTAGTGCAAGGTGGCGTCGCCGGTGCCGTTCTTGCTCCAGGCTTCCATGATGTCATCTTCGGTGACGATGTGGCCAAGCTTGGCGGTTATCCACTGGTTGTCCATTCGCCACAGGACCAGGTTGACGCCCGGTTGCTGATTGGCATTGGATGCCGGAACGCCGGCGCGCCAGTGGAAGTCGCCGTAGCCAAAACCCTTGGAGCAATCACCGGGCGTTTCCATGATCGCCGTGTTGATCCATGGCGTGCTCGTGTAACTCGCCATGTTGAGCAGCAGGGGATCGGTGCCGTTGTTGGGGAACCAGTAGCCGTTGCCGTACTGATGCGTCCAAACCGCAGTATTAAATTTCGAACTCGTAACGAAATTCTGGCCGGTGTCTGCTTCAGAATTGAAGACCTGCGGCGTGTAGGCTGCTGCAGGGACAGTCAGAGCCAGCATAGCTATGCCAGCAAGCAAATGAGAACGGACGGTCATGTGATGTTGCCTTCCTGGAATGAAAGCAACATACGGCAAAAATCCGCCATGTCATCACTTAATCGTGAAACACGCGAAGTTGTCTTGATATGCTGGTTATTTAGGCATCGGCCCGGAGCAGGTCGGGTTGATTTCGTTGAGTCTTCTGAAGAAGGCGGCACCAGGACGTAACAGAGGTGTCGTGTTTCGCTACAGAACGAGCCGTGAATGCCCAAGGCCGATCCGGTGGCCGTGATCTAGTCTGCACACAGGCAGGTCGGAGTATCGGAGATGGTTTGGTTCTGGGTCGTCGTGGCGATCATGGCGCCGGTGGCGCTGTTCGGAGCAGTCGCGGCCGCCCTGATCATCGGTTTCGATCGCACCATCGACGTGGATCTGCCGATCGAGGACGAGGACACCCACTGGGTGAGCCTCATCTAGAACAGGCAGATGAGGACCAGGCCCGACATCATGAGAACCGCACCGATGACGCGCTGCAGGTTCACGTGATGTGTGCTGAAGCCGAGCAGTCCGTAGTGATCGAGCAGGATCGAGAACAGGATGGTGCCCGTCACCACCAGCCCGTTGAACGCGGCGCCGCCGAGCCGCCCGGCGAAAAATAATGTCGAGATCACCGGGATTGCCGCGATCGCCGTTCCGAGCCAGGCCCACCAGGGAGTGGCGGCGAGGCTGGGCAGGCTGGGGAAGGCCTCGCGCGTGACGCCCACGCCGACGAGCAGCATGACCCCCGAGATCAGGCACACGAACACGCCCGCCCACCAGGGACGACCGAGCGAATGCGTGAGCTGGGCGTTAGTGCCGGAATGGATCGCGTTCATGAGCCCGGTCAGGAAGACGAGCACGTAGGGGATGATGCTCATGTTCCGGCTGTCTTGGGGTCCATTCTTCAGGAACGAGAGGGGTATGCTTCGGTTTCACCGTTGAAACAGGTCAGGAGGCTGCTCCCGTTGACGCTGATGTCGGGGTGAGGCACCCAGGTGCGTCAAGTCCTATGGTTTGGAAACAAATGTCGGGTAGCGGGGCGGGTTTTAGGGCGTCGGCCGGGCCGGGGATGATGCGGGCCGCGGTGCTCGCCGGAGCGGGGCGGTTGCACCTGGACCGCGTCGCCCTTCCCGAGCCGGGACCCGGGCAGATGCGCATCCGCCTGGAAGGCTGCGGTGTCTGCGCCTCCAACCTCACCCCCTGGGCCGGTCCGGAATGGATGGTCTTCCCGACCGAGCCGGGTGCGCTCGGGCATGAGGGCTGGGGCGTGGTGGACGCGCTGGGCGACGGCACCCGCGCCTTCTCGGTCGGCGACCGGGTGGCTTGCCTCTCGTACCGGAGCTATGCCGAGTACGACCTGGCCGAGGCGGACGCCGTGGTGCCGCTGCCGGCGGCGCTGGCCGGGCAGCCATTTCCGGGGGAGCCGCTGGGGTGTGCGATGAACATCCTCCGACGCAGCGGGATCGAGCCGGGGCAGACCGTCGCCATCGTCGGCATCGGTTTCCTCGGCGCTATCCTGACCCGGCTGATCACCGACGCGGGTGCAAGGGTAATCGCCATCTCGCGACGGCCGTTCTCGCTGGAGGTGGCGCGCTCGATGGGAGCTGCGGAGACGATCCGGATGGACGACCACGAAGGGATCGTCCGGCAGGTGTCGGCGCTGACCGGAGGCCAGTTCTGCGACCGCGTGATCGAGGCGGTCGGCAAGCAGTGGCCGCTCGACCTTGCCGGCGAGCTGACCCGCGAGCGTGGACGGCTGGTCGTCGCCGGCTACCATCAGGACGGGCCGCGGCAGGTGAACATGGGGCTATGGAACTGGCGCGGGCTGGACGTGATCAACGCTCATGAGCGTGATCCGGGGATCTACCTGCAGGGCATGCGCGAGGCGGTGGCGGCGGTCGCTTCGGGACAACTGGACCCGAGCGGGTTGTACACCCATCGCTTCCCGCTGGACCGGCTGGACGAGGCGCTGGACGCCACCCGCGACCGTCCGGACGGGTTCCTCAAGGCGCTGGTGATGGTCTAGATGCCACCGCGGATCGGCTTCCTGGGGGTGGGCTGGATCGGCCGCCATCGCATGAAGGCGATCCTGGAGACCGGCCTGGTCGAGATCGCCGCCATCGCCGACGCCTCGCCGGAGATGGTGGCCCAGGCCGGGATGCTGGCACCGGGCGCACGCCTCGTCGCGACATTGGACGAGCTGCTGGATGCAGGGCTGGACGGGGTGGTGATCGCAACGCCGAGTGCGATGCATGCCGCGCAGTCGATCCTCGCGCTGCAACGCGGGCTCGCCGTGTTCTGCCAGAAGCCGCTGGGCCGCACGATGGCCGAGGTCCGGTCCGTGGTGGACGCGGCGCGCGCGGCCGACAGGCTGCTCGGCGTGGATTTCTCCTATCGCGGCACCGATGGCGCGCGCCGGATACGCGAGCTGGTCCGCGCGGGCGAACTCGGGCGGGTGTTCGCGGTGGATCTGGTGTTCCATAACGCCTACGGACCGGACAAGCCGTGGTTCTACGACCGCGCCCTGTCGGGCGGTGGCTGCGTGATGGACCTCGGGGTGCATCTGATCGATCTTGCCTTGTGGACGCTGGATTTTCCCAAAGTGGCATCCGGCATCGCGGATGTCTCCGGCAGGTTGTTCGCCGGCGGCGGCCCGCTCCGCAACCGGTCCGGTCCGGTGGAGGACTATGCCGTGGCGACCATCGGGCTGGAGAGCGGCAGCGTGGTGCGGCTGGTCTGTTCCTGGCGGCTGCACGCCGGACGCGACGCCATCATCTCCGCCGCCTTCCACGGCACCGACGGAGGTGCCGCGATGCGCAACGTTGCCGGCTCGTTCTATGATTTCACGACCGAGCGTTATCGCGGCACGGCGCGGGAGACGCTGGCCTCGGGTCGCGACGAATGGGGCGGCCGGGCCGCGGCGGATTGGGCGGTGCGGCTGGCCGCGGGAGAGCGTTTCGATCCCGAAGCGGCGCGACTGGTGGACGTGGCCGAGGTGATCGACCGGATCTATGCTGACGGAGCGGGAAGCGATGCGGTGGGCGAATGATCGCCCACCGCCGCTGTTGTATAGCCTAGAAGTCGCTCAGGAAACGCGGGCGCGACGCAGCCGCTCGGCCTCGACCTGCTCGGGAGTGTAGTGGGGCTCGGTCTCCTCGAACTTCTTCCAGCCACCGGTCTCGTAGTCGGCGCGACGCGTGGTCACGTCCACGGCGGTAGCCGTACGTCCATTCAGGACGGTCTCGATGGTGCTGGCCTGGCCCTCTTCGGCCCGCACCGTGACCAGGGTGCCGCCGCGGCGGACGCCCTCGGTGTAGGTGTGCGCGTGCTCCTCGGGGACGCCGGCATGGACCAGCGAGCCGAGCAGACCGCCACCGGCGGCGCCGATGCCGGCACCGGCCAGGGTCGTGATCAGCCAACCGGCTGCCACGACCGGGCCGATGCCAGGGATCGCCAGCAGTCCGAGGCCGGTGAGCAGGCCGAGGCCGCCGCCGACGATCGTGCCGGTGCTGGCGCCGGTTCCGGCACGGGTCTCGTCGACCGAGGTATTGCCAGTTCCGGTGCCGGTGCCGGTGCCGGCAACTGTGCCGGTTCCGGTCGCGCCGGCACGATTGTCTGCGTTGTTCGAGACGATGCTGATGTCGCTGTGCGGAACGCCAGCCGCTTCCAGCGCCTCGACGGTCTGCCGGGCGGCGTCATAATTGTCGTAGAGATGGGCGAATGTGCGTAGGGCCATGATGGCCTCCTGATGATTGCCCCGAGTATGGGCGGATTGAAAACAAGCGTGCGAGGCTGGCGTTACTGCTGGCCGACATTGCCCTTGTAGTCGAGCCAGACATCGACCTGCTGGCCGTCCTTCATGCCCTTGCCGCGCCAGACGCCGCCATTGTCCTTGCGCAGGTCCATGACTTTCTGGAAACCCTGCTTCTCGATACGATAGCGAGCCTGTCTCCTGCTGAAGGAGTTGGCGCCCTGTGCCGGTTGCGGCGCATTGGCGTTCGTGGTGGCGACGGCCTGGTTGCGGTCACCGCTCGCGGCCGCCGTGCCGCTGTTGCGGTCGGTCATGCCGGTGCTCGGGGTGGTTCCGGTGCTCGGATTGACCCCTGACATCGGTGCGTTCGAGGTGGCGCCCGGCGCGGCGTTGCCGGGGGTTGGGGTGTTGGGCGTCGTCTGGGCCGCGGCGGCCGTCGCGATCAGTGCGGCGGCCAGAGCGAGCGGAATGGATTTCATCGTCGGTCTCCTTGGAATAGGGAATTCGGTACGCGGAAGATATCAGATCTTCGGCGTGGTGCCGGGCATGGTGGTCGCCTGGCCGGGTGTCTTCTCGATCTCGACATCCTCGCGGCGCACGGTGTCGTGGACCGTCTCGACGCGGTCGTTGACGTCCTTGCGCACGACGACTTCCTCGCGCACGTGCGCGGTCTTGCCGACGATCGCTTCCTCGTCGGTTTCCCTGACCTCGATGACGCGGTCGGTGAAATCGGTGTCGGAGACTCGCGCGTTCGACGATGCCGGGCGCCGCTCGATCGTGGCATGTTCGGAATGCAGGGTCACTTGCTCCTGGACCGGCGTCTCGACGACGAAGCGGCGGACCCGTGTCGTGCCACGGTCGACCAGCCGCTTGCCGACGACGATCTGCTCCTCGGTGAGCGGGATCACCTGCTCGGCGGCACCGGTCGCGGTCCCCGCAGTCGCAGCGGCTGTGGTCGCCGTTCCGGTCGCGCCCAAGCCATAGCCGGTTGCGCGCTCGTTGATGTCGATCGGGTTGTGGATCTCCAGGATGCGGGCGACGCTTTCGACGTGCTGATCGGGAGCCTTGACCATCACCACGGTCGAGCCGCTCTCCACGCTGCGGTCATAGACCGCGGTGTCGTGATCGGGCTGGCCGCCGAACTTGCTGCCCCAGAAGCCTGCTCCGCGGGACGGCATGGCGGACGTGCCGCCGGCATCGCCAGCACCGAAAGTGGCGGACGAATGACGGCTGATCGCGCCGGATGGAACATTGGCCGCTTCCAGGTCGCGTACGGCGGCGTCGGCATGGGCAACCGTGTCATACACGGCAACGATAGTCTCTTCACTCATGGCTGACTTCCTTTGGTTGTTGATCCGCTAACGGATTGTTTGACGTTGGTATGTTCAGTGAGGGTGTATTCAGTGGGGGTGTGCGTGTGACCACGGCCTCCTGCTCGCGCAGCACGACCGTTTCGCGATGCTGCTGCGTGGTGCGGACGCGCCGGACATGCACCTCCTCCTTCAGCAGCAGCCTGCGCTCGACCACCAGTATCTCCTCGACCACCGGCATGATGGTGACGTCGCCCTCCTGGCGGACCGGCGGCATGGCATCGACCATCCGGCCGATAGCGACACGCTCGACTTCGACCCGCTCCTGGGTCAGCGCCTCGTCCACCAACTGGTCGCGGGTGTGGGTAACGGTGGCGACGCGTACCACGGCCCGCTCGACGATCCTGCGCGAGACGGCGAGTTCTTCCGCATGCAACGCGAGCACGGTCTCCTCTACTTGCGGAGAGGTGCTGCTATCCGAGGTCGAGGCGTCTTCAGGCTGATGCTGGGACATGGGTTGCTTCCCGCCTTGCCGGATCAGTCCTTCACGGCGTCGCGCACGGTGTCCTTGGCACCGCCCACGGCATTCTGGGCTTTGCCGGTGGTCTTCTCGACCTTGCCCTCGGCCTGGGTCTTCTTGTCGCCGGTGACCTTGCCGACGGCCTCCTTGATCGAGCCCTTCGCCTGGGTGGCGGCGCCCTTGACGCGGTCCTTGTCCATCTTGATTCTCCCTGTTCCGCCGGCAGAAATTCGCGCGGCGGGGCGTGAACCCCAGGGACGATCAAGAGTTCTTCGCGGTGAAGGGTTCGGCATGCCTCCAGCTAGTGCTGCGACACCAGCAAGCATGGGATGCATGCATCAATGAGGCACGGAGATCCCCGTTACCCCACGCTCTCGCCCCCATATCACCAGCTTGGCACGACTGCTGACGCGGGTCTTGCGGTAGAGGCTGGTGATGTGATTGCGCACCGTGTTGCGTGACAGGGCCAGCCGCCCTGCGATCGCCGCGTCGTCCATGCCCTGGCATACCAGCTCGAGGATCTCGCGGGCACGGGGGGGCAGCTCGGCGAGGGAGGCGGTGTCGGCCACCTCCGTCTCGGGGCGACGGCGCCTGGCAAGTTTCTCCAGCACCGCGTCGGTGAACCAATCGGTGTCCTTCATCACCGCCTCGATCGCGTCGGCCACCTCGAGCTGGGTGCGGTTGCGTTCGGAGATGTTCTGCGCGACCAGAAGGATACAGGGTTGCTCGCGGATCTCGACGGCCTCGGCGGAGACCAGGCATTCGAGCGGATCACCGGTCCTGGTGCGTAGCGGGAGCATCAGGTTGCGCACCCGTCCTTCCTTGTCCAGCAACCGGTCCAGTTCGGCGTCTGCCTTGCCGTCTGCCCACAGCGGCAACTCGCGGGCGTCACGGCCGACGATGTCGGCTTGTCCGTAGCCGGTCTCTCGCGTGAAGGCGTCATTGACCAGCAGCACGCGCCAGCCCTGCCGGGAGGTGATCGCGGTAGGAACCGGTGCCAGCCGGAAGGCCATCTCGAAACGCTCCTCGCTCTGCCGCAGGGCAAGCTCGGCTTGGCGGCGGCCATGCAGGTCGGCGAAGGTGAACAGCATGCATTTGGTATCGCCGATCTCGATCGGCTGACCGGCGACGATGACGCATTTCTCACCGCCATGGGGAAGCTGCAGGGTCGCTTCCATCTGCGGGATGGTGCGGCCTTCCTGCAGCCGCTCGATGGCGAGTTCGCGCCGTGCCGCGCCCTCCAGGACATCCACTTCATAGATCGAGCGTCCGACGATGTCCTCTTCCCGGCAGCCGGCCATCTCCAGGAAGCCACGATTGACACGGATATGGCGCAGGTCACGAAGACGCAGGATCAGCGCGGGCGCGGGGTTGGCGTTGAAGGCGCGCTCGAAGCGATCCTCGGCATTGTAGCGCTCGGTCTCGTCGTCCAGGATCAGCACCAGCAGGTCGGGACGCCCGGCCTCGTCGGTCAGAACCAGGCTGCGTATGCGGTGGGTCCAGCGAGCCTCGTTCTCGCCGGCGGGCGCCACATCCACCACGACCTCGTCGAACACTTCCCCGGCCAGCACCCGTTCCATCGGATAATGGCCTTCCGGCAGGCGGTGCCGGTTGCGGTAGCGCAGCTCGAAACGCTGGCGATACTCCGAGACATTGGCGCCCAGGTCGTGAAAACTTCTCACGCCGTGCATGAGCAGCGCTGTCTCGTTGGCCCAGATGATGGTCTGGTCGGTCTCGATCAGAATCACGCCATCACTGACCCCAGCCACGATCTGCCGGAGGTAGCGGTATCCGGCATTCTGACGCGGCAGGGTGTCGGACATGATGAACTTTCGCGGGCAATGGGTGCGGCTGATTGAATTATGTCAAACGGGCGACGGGTGCGGAGGTTCTTCTCCCAGCTTGGAAAGCCTGCTCCGGCATGCCAGGTGGACAATCGAGCGGTTCGATGGTCACATCCGGCCCGGCTATTCAAGAAGATGCACCTAGAGCGGGATACGGGCGGCCTCCAGTCATGCATGCGGCTTTCGAATGATCCTGGAGAGCAAGGTCGATGCCGCCCAGGAGTATCGGATGCTCCGGGCAGCGGTCAGCTCGAGCCGCATGGCCATGTCCATCTCCGATCCGAACCAGCCGGACAACCCGATCGTCCTCGTCAACGGCGCGTTCCTGGACATGACCGGCTATGGTGGCGACGAGGTTTTGGGCCGCAACTGTCGTTTCCTGCAGGGTTCGGATACGGACAGCGAAGCCATCGAGGCGATCCGGGCCGCGATACGCGGCCGGCACGAGATCCAGGTAGAGCTGGTCAACTACAGGCGAGACGGGTCCCCGTTCCTGAACCAACTCGTGATCAAGCCGATCTTCGCCGAGGAAGGCAGGCTGGTATATTTCTTCGCCTCCCAGTTCGACATCAGCGCGCACCGGAAGGCGGAGGCTTTGACCCTCGCGACGGAAAAACGGCTGCGGCTGGTTGCAGATGAATTGACCCATCGGGTCAGGAACACCTTGTCGATGGTGCAAGCAATCGTGAGGCAGACCATCCGGAATGCTTCATCACTGAGCGAAGTGAACGATGTGATTGCCGCCAGGCTGGCAGCTCTGGGACAGGCCCATGACGCGCTCACCCAGCATGACTGGGAACGGGCAGAACTTGGAGCGATTGTCCATAACACCATCCGGCCACACGATGATGTTCTCGGCCGGTTCGTGGTTGCTGGGCCGAAGGTCTATCTCGGCGCGAAGTCGAGCCTGGCGATTGCCATGGCGGTCCACGAACTCTGCACGAACGCGATCAAATATGGATCGTTATCGGTATCGTCAGGGAAGGTGGAGATAACCTGGACGCTGGTGCGAGGCCAAGACCTCAGTCAGCTCACCTTGAAATGGCGCGAGGTCGGGGGTCCGTTGGTGCAGGCCCCGACACGGAAGGGGTTCGGTTCGATCTTGATCAGGGAGAGTCTGGCCTCGGACTTGGCCGGCACCGTCGATGTGAGCTATGCCCCGACTGGCCTTGTCTGCATCATCGAAGCCAATCTGACCGAGTAGCCGATCATCGCATATCGATAGCCGAAATAGGCTGGCCCGGAGCGGAATACCGCACCGGGCCTGATTGTCAGCGGCTCTTTTTATACAGCTTGCTGGCGATCTCGAAGATCTCCTCAGGGGCGTAGTCGGGTGCGAAGGCACCGTAATTGCCAAGGAGTTCCGGGATCTTGCCGCCTTCCGGATGGCCTTCGATCACTTCGAGGTTGCCGGGGGGATCGCCGGGAAGAGCGACTTCGTCATTGGACCAGATGCCAGCCATTTCCTGATAATCCGACGAGCTGAAGCGATACAGGCGACGGTGGCTGCCCTCGTCCAGATATTTCTGGCACTCGGGCACCTTGCTGAGATTGATGTTGGGGGTGGGCAACATCTTCTCGATCTCGACGCCGGTGAGCTTCTTCAGCGCCAGCGCGTAGGCGTGGGCGTGGACAGAACCGCGGACCAGCAGGTAGCCGCATACTTCACGGCCGGTGGGCTCGGTCATGGTCTCGTAGACACGCAGCTTATGGATGCGCGCACCGCACTCGAGATGGAAGTTGTGCAACAGGTCGATGATCAGGTTGCCGGTGGTCGTCACCATGTCCATGTTCCAGGACGCGGCGTTGCTGTTCATCGGCATGGCGCCGCCGCCGTTGCTCAGGAAGCTGCCGGCGAGGCGGGCATCCTGCATATCCGCGAACGGAGCCTTGGAAATGTTGACGTTCGGGGTCGGGTCGCCGGGTCCGCAGTTCAGCATGGAGATGCCGGTGCTGACGAGCTCCACATGGCCAAGCTCTTCGGCGAAGATGGCGGAGACGAGGCTGTAGAAGGGACGCAGATTGCTCTTGTTGCGGAAGTTGAAGCTCTGGAACATATAGTTGCCCAGGGTCGACATCTCGCCGTACTTGCCGCCAAGCAGTTCTTGAAGGGCTGCGGCGGCATTCGGATCTGGCTTCTTCGGCTCAGGAAGTGCTGCCTGCAGGCGGTCTATTCTCATGAACATCGCGTGACACCTTGAGATGATTGATGATAACCCGGCCTATACGGACTGCCGGAGTGCAAGTTCCACTGCCGGAAGCCGGCGGTCGGGGACATCCTGCCGGGGCCTGAAGACATCGTCCTCACTTATACTTGACCCTACGGTTGCCCAGGATGCTGTCCACAGCCTAGCCCCATCCGGTTCATTTTTACATCGTACCATCATCAAGATAGGGTGTTCAGAGACTGGATGACCGTTGAGATCG
>CAXSEE010000004.1:20829-22957 GCA_964235615.1 uncultured Acetobacteraceae bacterium
GTTGACGATGTTGCGAACGTAGAAGTCTTCCAGCTCGACTTCCGTCCACGCCTCGGGAGGATAGACATGATAGGTTTTTTGCCTTCTATCTGCGAGAAGAAGGCAATCTCCGGATCGAAGTGGAACGGGGTCGTGGTGGCGGCCGACGTGATGAACACGGCGGATCCGAGACGAATAATTCGTTCGCAGGCTAGGTTGGGTTGAAGGGCGGCGACCTGGGCGAGAAGATCATGGAGAAGAGACCGGAAACGTTGATCATGGTTTTCCGGGCGCTTGAGAAGAATCCTGCAGGGTTCTTCGTCGAGGACAGACAACACCCCGTGCCGATCGCGGCTGCTGCAAGGCACGGCATAGAAGTCGACGCCCGGTTTGGGTACGTTGCCCGCGACGAAATAATCATCCGGCTTGCCATGGTAGAGCTTCGAGAGAAGCTTCAGCTGCTCCATCGAGAAAAGATCGAGCTCGTGCAGATCATGGGACAGCCCGGCGGGAGTCTGGTTGTAGGCGTCGAAAGCTAAATCACCGGTCCATGGCTTCAACATCCATTGCCCGGCAGTGTCTGCTAGATCCGAGCGGCTTCCAGGATATGGTTGATGGTCTCGGCCATCGTGGTCACGCCTGGATCACGGAACATGCTGAAATGGTCTCCAGGCAATGCGTAGGTTTCGATGCCGCCGGCCGCAAAATCCTTCCAGCCGAGCTGGGGATCGAGAAACCGTCCCTGAGGCATCGTGTCGCGATGGAACAGGCAGATCCGTCCGGTGAAGGGACGTTGCGTCGATACCCTTGCTGCTGCATCGAGCAGCTGGATCGGATCGATGTCGCCGCCATTGTCGAGCATGACGACTCGCTTGACGATAACACCCGGCATCCGCTTGGTGATGAACTCACGCAGCCTGGTGATGCCGAAGTCCAATGTGTTGCGCAGGCCGTGACTGGTGCCACGGCGAAAATCCGAGAGCAGGCTCTGCCACCGGTAGGACCAGTCCGCGAGACGGGCCTGCATTCTTGATTGCCGGGCAAGATAACCCGGCGACCAAGTGTCGATCATGATCAGGAGCGGTACCTGGTCTCCTTGGTCCTGCAATTGTTGCGCGATCTCGTAGGCCAGCACACCGGCAGTGCAAAGACCGAGCAGCACATAAGGCCCATGCGGCTGCTGGCGACGCAGGATGCGTATCTGATCGGCCGCCATGTGCTGCAATGTATGCGAAGCGTCATCCTGGCTGCTCTCGGCGGGTGCGGCCGGCAAGGCGAAGAAGGGCCGGTCGGGGCCAAGTCGCTGAGCCAAGTTGTCATAGATCCAGGTATGATCGATCGCGAATACCGGAGCGAGCCTGCCTGCCGGCTGTATCTTCACGAGCTGGCTCTCATGCGTGACAGTCTCGTCGCGCTGGATGAGTGCGGCCAGTTCGCGGATGGTGGGCCCGCGGAACAGGGTAGCGAAGTTGATGGTCCTGGCAAAGTCGCGCGTGATGCTGGCGAGCAGCCTGGCGGCGAGCAGGGAATGTCCACCGAGGTCGAAGAAGTCGTCGGTAGGTGTGATGTCGGTGCGCCCGAGCAGGCGGCTCCAGATCTGCAGCAGACGAGCCTCGACATCGCCTGCCGCGGGTGCCTCGGCCTCGGCCGCCGGAGGCACGCTGTCGTCGGCAGGCGGTGGCGTGATGCTGTCGGTCAGCGTGATGCGGTCCGGCAGCATGTATCGCGGCAGCATGCGCCCGAGCCGCAGGCGCAGGCTCTCGCTCAGCCTGGCTTCGGCCCCGGCCCCAGCGACGGGGATGGTGCCGGCTGGAGTGATGCTGGCGGTCAGGATCTCGCCGGGCGCGATGGTCACCGTTGCCGCGATGATGCCGGGATGGCGCAGGATCTCGTCCTCGATGTCGGCGGTCTCGATACGGAAACCGTGCCGGTGCGTGGGCGCGCCGAGGCGCCCGAGCCGTTCGAGCCGGCCGTCATCGCGTCGCCGGGCAAGGTCCCCGGTGGCCTGCACGACCCCCAGGCTGGTCGCGTGCAGCGCGCCGATAGCCCCCACCGGCAGCAGATTGCCGCGCGCATCAAGCACATCGAGCTGCGTGTTGGCGATCGGCTGGCCAAGGCTCAGGCGATCCAGGGCGGGACGGTCGCGGCC
>CAXSEE010000004.1:23057-53505 GCA_964235615.1 uncultured Acetobacteraceae bacterium
TGGGACGATCAAGGTGAGGCTCGATGCGTGCCACCGACGCGCAGATGCCGGTCTCGCTGCTGCCGTACAGGCTCCACAGCTCGCCGCCGGTCGCCAGCAGCCGGTCGGCCAGCGCGCGGCCGAGGCGCTCGCCGCCGCACAGCATGCGCAAGCCCGGCTGGCCGTTCCAGCCGGCTTCGAGCAGCTGCAGCCAGAGTGCGGGCCCGGCGTGCATCACCCAGGGTGTCCCCTTGGGATGCGTCCCCCTAGGCTGCGTCCCACCGGTCCGGCTGCGCCGGAGCAGGGCGAGCAGGGCCGCGCCGTCACTCGTGTCGGCAGTCTCGGCCAGCACCAGCCTGGCGCCGGCCAGCAGCGGCAGCAGCTGCTCGACCAGGGCCATGCCGCTGTCCGGCGGGCTGACCGCGAGCAGCGTGTCGGCCGCCTCCAGCCCGGGACGCTCGGCCAGGGCGCGGAGCAGGTTGACCAGGCGCCGGTGCGACAGCGGCACCGGACGGCGCTCCGGCGTCGTGACCAGGAGGCAGGCGGGCAGGTCGCCGCTGCCCGGGATGTCGATGTCGAGCCGGTCGGTCAGCTCGCGGGCGATGGCGGTCGCGGCCGTGTCCAGCGCGATCACCCGCTCGGCCCGGGCGAAGGCGATGGGGGCGGACAGCTCGGGTCGTGACGATGCGATCAGGATCAGCGGCAGCCGGGCCTGTTGCAGCAGGCGGCCGAGCCGGTCGGCGGGACAGGCCGGATCGAAGCCGACCACGACGCCGCCGGCCTTGAGCACCGCGAGCAGCGCCACCAGCCGCTCGATCCCGCGATCGAGCAGCAGCCCGACCTGGGTGCCCGGCACCACCCCCTGCCGGCCCAGGTAGCGCGCCAGCCGGTTGGCCGCGCGGTCGAGCTGGAGATAGCTCAGGCGACGCTCATGCGGCCCGGCATTCTGCATCACGGCGATCGATTTCGGCGTACGCGCCACCTGCTCCTCGAACAGCCGGTGCAGCGGACGATCCGGATATGCCGCCACAGGCCCCTGGCCGAAGCGGGCGAGGCGCTGCCGCTCGGCCGTATCGAGCAGGGGCAGGGCGTCGAGGCGTGGCTGTGGATCCGCGGCCACGGCGGCGAGCAGGCAGCGCAGCGCCTGGAGCTGGTGCAGCACGGTCTCGCGCAGGAACAGCTCGGCGTTGTATTCGCACGACAGCCGCCAGCCCTCGGGACGCTCGACCATGAAGAAGTTCAGGTCATACAGCCCGCCCGGCGAGTGCGACGGCAGGTCGACCAGGCGGAAGCCGTCATGCGCGCGGTTCTGGATGAAGGAGCGCTGGAAAATGAAGTTGACCGAGAAGAACGGGTTGCGGGTCAGGTCGCGCCGGGGCTGCAGCAGCTGGATCAGCGGCTCCATCGGCAGGTTCTGGTGGTCCAGCGCCCCCTGGACGACGTCCTGTGTGCGGACCAGCAGCTCGGGGAAGGTCGGGTTGCCCGATAGGTCGAGACGCAGCACCAGGGTGTTGATGAACACGCCCACCACGTCGGCGAGCTCCGCCTCGTCGCGTCCGGCGACCTGGGTGCCGATGGCGAAGTCGTCCATGCCGGTGTAGCGCTGCAGCAGGACGGCCAACGCGGACAGCACGGTGACGAACAGGCTGTTGCCATGGCGCCGGCCGAGCTGCTGCAGCGCCTCGGCCAGAGCCGGCTCGAGCAGCAGGCCGACGATGTCGCCGGCGGATGCGGCCTCGGGACGATGCGGCAGGTCCGCCGGCACCTCGAGATAGGGCACACCCGCGAGCTGGCGCTGCCAGTAGTCGATCTCGGAGCGGAACTCGCCGCGCCGGCTGCGCTCGCGGTGCCACAGCGCGTAGTCGCCATACTGGATCGGCAACTCGGGCAGGCTGCCGGAGAGGCCGTCATACTGCTGGCCGAACTCGCGGGCCAGGATGCCGATCGACCAGCCGTCGCAGACCAGGTGATGGGCGGTGAGCAGCAGCAGCGTGTCCTGCTCGGCCATGCGCAGCAGCGTCACGCGCAACAGCGGCGCCTGGGAGAGGTCGAACGAGCGGTTGGCCTCCAGCCGGCCCAGCCGCTCGGCCTCCGCCAGCCGCTGCTCGTCGGGCAGGCCGGTCAGGTCGAGCGAGGTGAGGCGGAACGGGACGGATGCGGCGACCCGCTGCAGCGGAACACCGTCGTTGTCACCGCCAGCCGCGTCGTCGGAGCCGGGAGTGGCGCCAGGGACGGCGAATGACGTGCGCAGGATCTCGTGCCGGGCGAGGATCGCGGCGAACGCGCGCTCGACCCGCTCCACGGAGACCACGCCATCCAGCCGCCAGCGCACCGCGATGTTCAGCGCCGGGTTGCCCGGATGCAGCCGGTCCAGCATCCAGAACCGCTCCTGCGCGATCGAGCACGGGAACTCCAGTACACCGGCATCCACCACCGCAGGATCCACATCCGGACCCGAATAATGCGCCAGGGACACGGCCTTCACGCGGGTTCGCTGGCGGGTCGGCGACCGCGCGTAAACTGGCTCAGCGACAGCTTGGTCGGTGCGTTTGTGACCGGACGCGGCACTTCCGATGCGGCCAGGACGGCGCATAGGCGGGCGATGGTGCGGTGCTGGCGCAGGTCCTTCGCGGTCAGCGGCAGCCCCTGGTGACGTGCCTGAGCGGTGATCTGGAACAGATGGATCGAGTCCGCACCGAGATCGAACAGGTCATCGTCCACGCCGACCTGGGAGACGTGCAGCACGGATGCCCAGATCGCGGCGAGCCGCATTTCGCTGGAGCTCGTAGGAGCGTTGAACGAGCGGGCCAAGGGAAGCTCGGCCTGGTCCGGCCTGGGCAGGGACAGGCGGTCCAGCTTGCCGTTCGCGGTAGTTGGCAGGGATACGAGGCGGATCCAGCGCGTGGGCACCATATAGTCCGGCAGATAAGAGCTCAGCAGGGCGCGCAACTGGGCAGGCGTGTGGTCGTGACCCGGCTGCTCGACGATGTAGGCGACCAGCTGGGCCATTCCGGGCTGATCTTCGCGCAATGCGACCGCCGACGCCTTCAGGCCGGCGTGCCGGGCCAGGATGGCTTCGATCTCGCCGATCTCGATGCGGAAGCCACGCAGCTTGATCTGCTGGTCGAGGCGCCCGAGCAGCTCGACCTGGCCGTCCGGACGATGCCGGGCACGATCGCCGGTCCGGTATAGGCGGACGCTGGTCGCGGTATCGAACGGATTGGCGATGAATTTCCCGGCCGTCATCTCAGGCAGATTCAGATAGCCGTCGGCGACACCGTCACCGCCGATCAGCAGCTCGCCGGGCACGCCGATCGGCACCGGCTGGCCATGGCGATCGACCACGTAGAAGCTGGTGTTGGCGATCGGGCCGCCGATCGTGATGGGGCCGCCGTCGGTCGTGATGGCACAGGCCGCGGACCAGATCGTGGTCTCGGTCGGGCCATACATGTTCCACAGCTCGTTGCCGTCGGCCAGGAGCTGGTCGGCCAGGTCACGTGGCAGCGCCTCGCCGCCGGCCAGCATTCGCAATCCGGGCCAGGGACGGAAGCCGGCTTCCAGAAGCAGCCGCCAGGTGGTCGGCGTGGCCTGCACCGTGGTGGCGCCGCATTGGATGAGGCGGGAGAGCAGGGAAGCCCCGTCCATGACCTCGGCTGCGTCCACGATCACCGTGCGCGCGCCCACGCAGAGCGGGAGGAACAGTTCCAGTGCCGCGATGTCGAAGGAGATGGTGGTGATGGCGGGAACGATGTCGCGGGCCGACAGGCCGGGACGATGGGCCATGGCGGTCAGCAGGTTGACCAGGGCGCGGTGCGGCACGCACACCCCCTTGGGAAGTCCGGTCGAGCCGGAAGTGTAGGCGATGTAGGCGAGCCGGTCAGGGTGGACATCGGCGGGCGGGGTCTGCGGCTCGGCGTCGATGGCGTTGGCGTCGATGGTCAGGTTGCAGACCAGGGTGAACTCATGGCGTTCGTCGACCGGGAACGGACCCGACACCAGCAGGCCGGCAGCCTGGCTGTCGCGCAGGATATGCTGCAGGCGGGCGCTGGGCTGTCTGGGGTCGAG
The DNA here is from genome assembly GCA_964235615.1 of uncultured Acetobacteraceae bacterium. GTDB lineage: Bacteria > Pseudomonadota > Alphaproteobacteria > Acetobacterales > Acetobacteraceae > Lichenicoccus. Next base: position 27,102 of record CAXSEE010000004.1, read on the forward strand.
CGGCACGTAGGCGTGGCCCGCCTTCAGCACCGCCAGCAGCGCGACCAGCATGTCCAGCGAGCGGTCCATCATGATCGCCACGCGGGCCGGACCCGCGCCGATATGCCGCCTCAGATAATGGGCGAGCTGGTTGGCGCGCCGGTCGAGGGCGGCGTAGCTGAGCGTCTCGTTGCCGAAGCTGGCGGCGATCGCGTTGGGAGTGCGGGCGGCCTGGGCTGCGAACAGCGTGTGCATGCCGTCATGTTCGGGATAGGGCATGGCGGTGCGGTTGAGGGCGATCATCGTCTGCTCGCGTTCCCAGTCCGGCAGCAGCGGGACCGAAACGAGCGGAGCTGCGGTGTGGGTCGTCATCCGATCGAGCAGGGCTTCGAACAGGCCGAGCCAGCGCGCCACCGTCTCGCGGTCGAACAGGTCGCTGTTATAGTCGCATTCGATGGCGAGGCCGCTCTGGGATTCGACCACGTTGCAGAACAGGTCGAAATTGACGAACTGCCTGGCGTTTGCGGTGACCGAAACCTGCAGGTCGGTAAAGGCCAGTCCATCGCCCAGCCGTTCGAGGTTGAACTGCACTTCGGCCAGAGGCAGCCGGTTGGTGCCGCGCGGCAGAGAGAGCTGGCGGACGATGCTGCCGAGCGTGGTGTCCTGGTGGTCATAGGCGTCGAGCAATACGCGGCGCGTCGCGGCCAGATGCTCCGATACCGTGGTCGTCGCGGTCCAGCGGCCGCGCAGCGGCAGGAAGTTGACGCAATGCCCGACCAGTATCTCGCCTTCCAGTGCGGATTGCCCGGCGGTCGGCACGCCGACGACCACCTCGTCGGTGTCGGCAAGGCGTCCGATCAGGGCCTGGAAGGCTGCCAGCAGGGTGACGAACAAGGTGCAGCCGTTGGCGGCTCCCATGCGCTTGACCGACTTGTAGAGCTCGGCGCCGAGCATGCGTTTCTCGGTGGCGCCGCGGAAGCTCTTGACCGCGGGCCTGGAACGATCGGCCGGGAGCTCGAGCGGCTGCACCGGCGTGGCGTAGGTCTGCTTCCAGAAACTGGCCACCTTGGCGATGTCGGCGCTGGGCCGGTCGGCCAGGCTGGCGGCGTAGCGGCTGAACGATAGCGCCGCGGGCAGCCTGTTCGGCCGTCCCTCGCGACGGGCGGCGTAGCAGGCGGCAAGTTCGCTCACGATCACATTGATCGACCATCCATCGCAGATGATGTGGTGCGCGGTCAGCACCAGTGTCGCGTGATCGGTGGAGTGATGTAGCAGGGTGGCCCGGATCAGCGGACCGTGGACGAGATCGAACGGAGCCGCGGCGTCCTCGGCGATGAAATCCTCATGCTGTTCGAGATGCGTCAGGGCAAGCTCGAGCTTCGGCTCGATGCACATGCTGGTGCCGTCCGCCGCAAAGTGCGCGCGCAAGGCGTCATGCCGGTCGATGATGTCCGAGAGCGCGTCTTCGAGCGCCAGCGCGTCGAGCGGGCCGGTAAGGTCGATGCTGACAGACTCGTTGAAGGCGCAGGAGGCTTCGTCGCCCATCTGCGCGGAGAGCCAGATCTCTGTCTGTGATTCTGTCAGCGGCATCTCGAAGGCCACCGCCGCACGGACCGGCGAGCCCGGCAGGATGCCCGCTTCCTGGGCGCGGGTGACGGCTCCGCGGAACGCGTCGGCGATACGGTCGATGTCGGCGTCCGAATGCGCGGTGGTCAGGAAGCAGGGGAAGCCTTCCTGGATGTGAATGCCGGACAGGCGCATATCGTAATACAGTAGGCTCGCCAGCGAACTTTCCGAGGCGAAGCTGAAGTAGAACAGGCTGGCGTAGGTCTCGATGCGCGTGGACAGGCCGTGCGATTGCAGGAAGCTGTTCAGCCCGTCCACCATGCGCCGTGTGCGGGCTTCCAGTTTCTGCTGCATCGCCGGCCCCTCGGCCTTGATGTGGTTCAGCACGGCCCAGGCTGCGGCGAGCACCAGGGGGTGGCGGACGAAGGTGCCGGCAAAGAAGGTCACGGCGACTTCGGGGGCGGAGCTGTCGCCATAGTCCCAGCTACCGCCGTCGAGGGCGTCCATGAAGCGGGACTTGCCGGCCAGCACGCCGATCGGCAGTCCGCCGCCGACGACCTTGCCGTAGGTGGCGAGGTCGGCGCGTATGCCGAACACTGCCTGCATGCCGCCGGGATGGGCGCGGAAGCCGGTGACGACCTCGTCGAAGATGAATGCGGTGCCCGAGGCTTCGGTGATCTCGCGCAGCGCCTGTAGAAAGGCGAGCGGACGCAGCTCGGGATGGCGGCTCTGCACCGGCTCGACGATGACCGCCGCCAGCTCGTCGGCATGCTCGCGCACCCATTGCAGAGACTCCGGCGTGGCGTAGTCGAGCACGACCATGTTGCCGACCGAGCCTGCGGGAATGCCGGCGGCGACGGGCGTTGCAATCGGGTTGGATTTCGAGCGGCCGCCCTTGATCAGCACCTCGTCGAACTGGCCGTGGTAGGAGCCGGCGAACATCACCACGCGGCTGCGGCCGGTGACGGTGCGGGCGAGGCGCATCGCGGCCATGACCGCTTCGGAACCGGTGTTGCAGAAGGTGGCGCGCTCGTTGCCGGTGAGTTCGCAGAACAGGTCGGTGACGCGGCCGGCGAGTTCCGCCTGCGGGCCGATCGCGAAGCCTCGCTCGAGCTGGGCGGTGACCGCCTCGATGACGAAGTCCGGCGAGTGGCCGAACGCGGTCTGGCCGAAGCCGTTGACCAGGTCGATATACTCGTTGCCGTCGACGTCCCAGATCTTCGATCCCTTCGCGCGGTCGCTGACGATCGGGTAGACCATCTCCTTCCAGATGTCGCGGAACCCGGCCGCCACGCGTGGGTCGGCGAGCGACGGGCGATGTGTTGCGGTGTAGGTTTTGGAACCCTGGGTCTTGCGCACGTAGCGTTCGGTCAATGTCGTGATGAAGCGCTGCTGCGACGGGGTCAGGCCGTTGCCGGTGGCGACGTGGTCAGGGCCAAAATTGGCGAAGCGGGAGGGGGTGGCTGAAGTTTCGGGTATCCGTACGACGGGTGCGGCAACCACGGCGGCGATAGGCACAGCGGCGGCGGGCACAGCGGCGACAGGCAGGGCGGCGGCGGGCATGGCGGGTGCACCGCGCATAAGCTCCAGCTGCTGGGCCATCAATTGCGACATGGCGGCAAGCTGGTCGCGCATGATGCCTTCGAGGCCGGTGGCCGGTGCGACGGCTGCCATGACAGGTGGCGTCATTGCCGGTGCCGCGGCCGGTGCCGTGGCCGATGTGACGGCTTGCACCGGTGCGGCGGCCTCAGGCGGCAGCTGCGAGAGGATGAAGGCCGACAGCGAGGGGATCGTCGAAAGCTCGCCGAGCAACTGACGGAACTTGATCTTCAGGCCGAAGCCGGTGTCGAGCCGCTGCGTGACCTGGCTCAGGAACAGCGAGTCGAACCCGAGCTCCAGGAAACTCGTCTGCGCATCGCTGGGTGCCAGCGCCTCGCCCGAGAGTTCCTCGATGATTGCCGTGACACGACTGGCGATGGAGGCGAGGCGGTCTGCAGCCATGGCGGGCGTCGTCTGGTGCATGATGGTCTCGATGGTCCCGATAGGGTGAGAGGGATGTTGCAGCGGCGCATCAATCCAGTGCCGGCTGCGTTCGAAGGGGTAGGTCGGCAGCGACACGCGATGGGGTAGTGCGCCGGAATGGATGGCCTGCCAGTCCGCCTCGATACCGCCAACCCAGAGGCGTCCCAGCGTCTCGAACATGCAGGCGAGGTCGGAGGTTTCGCCTCCGGCATCCGGCAGCGACCCCAGCACGGTGCCGCGCTGGCCTTTTGCGGCGCCCTGCATCGCCAGGCTCTGCAGGCTGCTGCCCGGACCGACCTCGATCAGGATCGGCGATGCCGGCGTGTCATGCAGCAGCACCGACAGGGCATCGGCAAAGCGCACCGGCTCGCGGCAGTGCCGGCCCCAATATTGCGGCGACATCGCCTGCTCGGAGGTGATCCAGTCGGCGCTGACGCAGGACACGTAGGGGATGGTCGGCGGATGCAGCTGCATCGTCTCGACATAGGCGGCCAGGGGGGCCACCACCGGATCAACCATCGGCGAGTGGAAGGCGTGCGACGTGTGCAGGCGGCGGCAGCCATCGCCGCGCTGCTGCAATGTTGCCTCCAGGCGGGCGACTGCCTCGGTCGGACCGGCCACGACGCAGAGGCGAGGAGCGTTGACGGCGGCAATCGCGAGCAATGGTTCGAGCAGCGGCAGCAGCTCGGGCTCGGGCAGGCGCACCGCGAGCATCGATCCGGACGGCAGCGCCTGCATCAGACGGCCACGCTCCGCGACCAGGGTGAGGCCGTCTTCGAGCGAGAACACGCCGGCGAGGCAGGCGGCGACGAACTCGCCGACGCTGTGGCCGATCATCCGGTCGGGCCGTATGCCCCAGCTCATCCACAACCGGGCCAGGGCGTATTGCACGGCGAAGATCGCCGGCTGCGCCACGGTCGTCTGCATCAGTTGCCGGTCGGTCTCGGCGTCGCGCTGGCTCGGATAGAGCAACGCGCGCAGGTCGATGCCGAAGCGGCGTTCGAGGATGTCGGCGCACTGATCGATGTGACGGCGGAATTCCGGATACTGCCGGTAGAGCTCCATCCCCATCTGCGGGTATTGCGCACCCTGCCCGGGGAACATGAAGGCGATCTGCCGGCGCGTGGCCGGCGTGTCGTCGTGGCTGGCGGGCGTTGCCTGGAGTTTACCGATGGCGTCGTCATTGTCACGGCATACCAGGGCCGCGCGATGTGCGAACACGCGTCGGCCGAGCTGCAGGGTTTGGGCAACCGCGCCGAGTGGCCGCGCCGGATTGGCACGCAGGTCGAGGGCGAGCTGTTGCCGCATCCGCAGCAGAGCGGCCGGGGTGCGCGCCGACAGCACCAGCAGCTCGCGCGACAGGCTCGTGTCGGCGGATGCGTGGGGTGGCGGTGCTTCCTGCAGCACGACATGGGCGTTGGTGCCGCCGACGCCGAAGGCGCTGACCGCGGCGCGGCGGGGTCCCGCGTCCTGACGCCACTCGGTCGTATCGGCGTGGACGAAGAACGGGCTGCGCTCGAAGTCGATCGCCGGGTTGGGCGAGGTGTAGTGCAGGGTGCCGGGCAGCCGGCGATGATGCAGCGACAAGGCCACCTTGATCAAGCCGGTAACGCCGGCGGCGGCGTCGAGATGACCGACGTTGGGCTTGACCGAGCCGACAGCGCAGAACTGGCGGTCGTCCGTGTGCAGGCGAAACGCCTTGGTCAGGGCCGCAATCTCGATCGGGTCGCCGAGCGGCGTGCCGGTGCCGTGGCACTCGACGTAGGAGATCGAGCGCGGATCGACGCCGGCGGCCTGCTGGGCGCTCGCGACCACCGCGGCCTGGCCGTCGATGCCGGGTGCGGTGAAGCCGACCCTGGCGGCGCCGTCGTTGTTGACCGCGGAACCCTTGATCAGCGCGTAGATGGTGTCGCCGTCGGCCAGCGCATCGGCGAGCCGCTTGAGCAGCACCATGCCGGCGCCGCTGCCGAACACGGTGCCGTCGGAACTCGCGTCGAAGGTGCGGCAGGTGCCGTCCGCCGACACCATGCCGCCTTCCTGGTACTGATAGCCGCGGCGTTGCGGCAACGTGATGGACACGCCGCCGGCCAACGCCATGTCGCAGGCGTGGCACAGCAGGCTCTGGCAGGCCTGGGCAACGGCCACCAGCGAGGTCGAGCAGGCGGTCTGCACGGTCAGGGCGGGGCCGCGCAGGTCGAGCTTGTAGGCGATGCGGGTGGAGATGAAATCCAGCCCGGCGCCGAGCAGGACCGGGTAGTCGCTGACCTGGTAGCTGCTGGTGTAGCGGCGCAGGCTTTCGGCGTCGCTGCGCACGTTGTTCAGCAGATAGCTGTTCGGGCTGCTGCCGGCGAACACGCCGATGCTGCCCTCGACGCGGGCGGTGTCGTAGCCGGCGTCCTCGATGGCTTCCCAGGCGCATTCCAGCAGGACGCGCTGCTGCGGGTCGATGAGTTTGGCCTCTGCGGCGTGCATGCCGAAGAAGCCGGCGTCGAACAGGTCGATATCGTCGAGGATGCCGCGGGCGCGGACGAAATCCGGTGCGGCGCGTTCCTCGGGATTAAAGGCGTCCTCGAGGTCGGCTTCCGCGATCTGCTCGATGGATGCAACGTTATTGCAGATGTTGTCCCAGAACTGCCGGACTGTCGGGGCGCCCGGAAAACGGCCGGCCATGCCGATGATCGCGATCGTGCCGGCGTCGGTGCCGGGGATGGATGCGTGCGTGCGTGTGGCTGTTACGGATAAGGCTTCCTTGCCGGAGTTGGAGAGGTGGGCGGCCAGGCTGGCGATGGTCGGGTGGGCGAACAGGTCCATCAGCGCGATGTCGCGCGCAAAGGCGGACTGGATCGCGGCATGGACGGCCATCAGTTGCAGGGAGGTTCCGCCGAGGTCGAAGAAGTTGCGGTCGGACGGCACGTCGTCGATGCCGAGCGTCCGGCTCCAGATGGCGGTAAGCTCGCCTTCGACACCGGCTTGCGGACGCGGCGCGTGGTCGAGCCTCGTCGCCATCAGGGCGGCGCGGTCGACCTTGCCGTTCGGGGTCAGCGGAAACCGGTCATGGAAGGTGAAGTCGGCGGGGATCATGTATGGCGGCAACAAGGCCTGCAGCGCGCGGCGCAGGGTGTGCGCGTCGCTGCCGCTCAGCAGATGGGCGACGATCCGCTTCTGGCCCGATGCGGCGGACACGACCGACAGCACGGCATCGCGGACCAGGCCGGTCTGCAGCAGCGCCGCCTCGATCATGCCCGGCTCGATGCGCTTGCCGTCCAGCTTGATCTGGCCGTCGCGCCGGCCATGGAATTCCAGGTTGCCGTCGGCGCGTTGGCGCACGATGTCGCCGGTCCGGTACAGCCGCGCGCCGGGAACGCTGCTGAACGGATCGGGGATGAAGCGTTCGGCCGTCAGTTCGGGCAGGTTGACGTAGCCGTCCGCGACGCCGAGGCCGCCGGTGCAGAGCTCTCCCGGTTCGCCGGCGGCCACCTCGTGCAGCGCCTCGTCGAGCACATGGACGGTGGTCCCGGAGATCGGCGTGCCGATCGGGATCGGGCCGGCCTCGTCTCCGGGGCGGATCGTGTAGCAGCAGGTGAAGGTGGCGTTCTCGGTCGGGCCATAGCCGTTGATCAGGCGGCAGTCGGGCAGCAGCCGAAGGGCGCGGCCGACATGGGCCGGCGACAGCACGTCGCCGCCGGCCAGCAACTGGCGCAGGGGACGAAGTGCATCGGGCCGCGTGTCAATCATCAGATGGAACAGGCCGGCGGTCAGCCACAGTGTCGTCACCTGGTGGCGGATGACGAGGTCGGCGATGGCGTCGACCGAGAGCAGGCCGGGCGGGCTCAGTATCAGCCGAGCGCCGTTGAGCAGGGCGCCCCAGATCTCGAAGCTGGAAGCATCGAACGCCAGGGGTGCGAGCTGGAGGAATGTCTCGTCGGGTCCGAAGCTCGCATAGTTCGTGTCGGTGACCAGGCGCAGGACCGCGCGATGCGGCACCGCGACGCCCTTGGGCCGGCCGGTCGAACCGGAGGTATAGAGGATATAGGCGGTGTCGGCCGAGGTCATGTCGGCGGGGACTATGTCGGGGACGGCGATGTCGGATGGTGATGCGTCGAGTCCGGCGACGGGAGCGTGCAGTGCGGGCATATCGTACGACCAGATGATGGTCGGCACGGTCCAGAATGCCGCGTCATCGGCGGAGCTGTCGGTCAGCATCGCGCTAATGCCGCTGTCCTTGGCGATGAAGGACAACAGCAGCGCCGGCTGCGCGGGATCGAACGGGACATAGGCGCAGCCGGCCTTGAGGATGCCGATGATCGCGATGATCTGACCGATCGGATCCGCGATGCGCAGGCCGATCCGTGATCGCGTCGCTATGCCATGAGATCGCAACCGGACTGCGAGTTCGGACGACATGCTGTCGAGCTGCGCGTAGGAGACACAGCTCTCGCCATGTTGCAACGCCACCGCCGCCGGTCGCAGAGCGGCCTGACGCATGAATGCTTCGGGGATTGTCGAGACAGCCAAATTCACGGATGAAACCCTACGTGACGGAGGATATCAATACGAACGGAATGCAAAGCCAGAGAAGGCCGTTTGCAGAAGTCACAGGGTTCGAGAAGGAGCAGAAGCTGGATACGCAGCAAAAGACAGCACGACTCATATACCGAACGCAGCTTCGGACTGGCGGGTAAGATTACGATAGTTAATAAGAACTCAGATGGAAGACAGCATCGACATCATGCTGACGATCGTCGCCCATCATCGCCGGCAGAATTACACCAATCGGCAGTCCGGTTAAAGCGGATCCTGCGTCGCTTTAGCAATTAGCAACGCTGTCTAGGTGATATGGCAACACCTGTTGTCAAAACAACACAGAGGTGAGCATGACAGCGAACGTCAGCAGCCTGGCAGAGCATTAACCTCCGTGTCCTTCAACCTCCATGCCCCTGATGTCCTATGCCCGGTGCAGGTCTTCCGTAATTCGCAAAAATTAACGGGATTTTAATGAAAAAGGTTATAACGATATAATAACAGAAAACAAAATGCAGGAACTAGCCAATGCGTCACAGTTAGGAAAGTGCAATGATTAGTCTTTCCTTCTCGAATTATATTCTCAATATAGTCTTTTCGTCCGGATATGCAACAAACAGATTGGATTTTTCTATAAACCTCTCCCCGGGCCGGAAGGATCGGGTCGAAGCCCTGCCGCCTGTCAGCGGTGACCCACTCGAACCAGGGTCCGGCTCAGCAGCATGACCATGTCCATGGACCGATGCCGTGCGAACACCAGCAGGATCAAGCCGTAGGTTGCCGCGGCCAGGCTTGCCTCGCCGAGCAGGGACATGATTGCCGGAGCATGGGCTGGCAGCAGATGGGTCTCGGCTCCCACGACGATCAGCTGGGCGGCGATCCCCGCGGTGATCGGCAGGATGAGTGCGGTCAGGACCGGCGTGACCGGATGCTGCAGGGCCAGGCGGATGAAAGGGGCCATGAACAGGATCGCCAGGAAGCTGCGGGCGACGAGGGCCTCTCCCAGAATCGTCAGGCCGAACGGCACGGCGAGGTAGGCCACGATCCCCGTCGTCACGGCGTTGACGCCGGAGATCAGCAGCATCTGTCCGTTGAGGCCGCAGGATATCAGCAGCGGCCGGACGAAGGCGGATACCACGATGGAGGGACCCAGCCACGAGAGCACGGCGAAGACCGGCGCCGCGGGCTGCAGGTGCAACCCGAACATGCTGTCGATGAGCGGCCGGGCGGTCGCGCCGGCGACGGCGAAGCAGCCGATCACCAGGAGGGCCATGATGTTCATGATCCTCAGCATCACGCCGTAGCGCCGGGTGGGTTCGTCCCGTATCGACACGAACAGCGGCAGGAAGATCCGGCCGATCGAGCTGACCACGACTTCCTGCAGCACTTCGACCAGCCGCTGGGCCACGCGCAGATAGCCGAGCGACACCACGTCCAGGCGCAGGCCGGCGACCAGCGCGAACCCTGTCCTGGACAGATAGTCGACCAGGTTCGAGCCGATGAGAGGCAAGGAAAAGCGCAATGCGGAGAGGATGTCGCTCGCCGTGACGCGCACTTCAGGGACCCATCGGGTGACCGCGGTGACCGCCACGACAAAGAAGCCGACGCCGGCGAGCCTCTGCACGACGAGAGCCAGCACGCCCGATCCGCCGAGCGCCAGCGGAAGTGCCGCCAGGGCGCCCACGATGGTGGCGGCCAGCGACATCAGGCCCACCGTGCGGTACTGGAAATCCCGGGTCAGCGTCGCGAGCGGCACCACCACCAGCACGTTCAGCAGGATGATGGCCGACAGCGACCGCATCACCCATACCAGTCTCGGTTCGTTGTAGATGTGGCTTGCAACATGTGCCAGACTCCAGATCAGGGCCGCCAGGGTTCCGGCGATCAGGAAATGGGCCCAGAACGAACTCGCCTCGACACGGGAATCCCGTTCCTTTGACGCAATGACACGCTCCGCGACACCGGCGACGGCGACCGTGTTCGCCAGTTCGACCAGCATGGAGCCGATGGCTACCAGCCCGACATCGCCCACCGGAACGAAATGCAGGATGATCGCGAAGATGGCGAAGCCGACGGCGCGCTCGGTGCTGGTGGCACCAAAGGACCAGAACGCGCCCGCTGCCGCGCGCCGCTCGAAGCTCATGTCTCGATGCCCAGCGGAACCACTCCTCGATAAACCGGTAACGCAACGATGTCACCGCCGCGGCCAGGGCGACCGGTGCAGCCGCCGATGCACCGGATCAAGCCGCGCAGATACGCGCAGCCTCATCGAAAAGCCAGTATATCCGGCGACCGGCTCGCCTATGCGGGTGCCGGGACCGGCGAAGACAGACGCGCCTGCAGCTCATCCACCAGTACGCGCTTGTTCTCGGAGTAATCGATCGGGACCGCGACGAGGTGTACACCGCCGGTCTCGAACGCCTTTTCCAACGTCGGAACCAGGTCGCGCGCGGCATCCACGCGGTGGCCGCTGGCGCCGTACGACTCGGCATACTTGACGAAGTCCGGGTTGCCGAAGGTCAGGCCGAAATCCGGGAAGTTGTCCACCGCCTGCTTCCAGCGGATCATGCCGTAGGCGTTGTCGTCCAGGATCAGCACGACGAGATTGAGCCTGAGGCGGACCGCCGTTTCCATCTCCTGGCTGTTCATCATGAAGCCGCCGTCACCGCACACCGCCATGACGCGGCGGTTCGGGTAGAGGATCGCCGCCATCATGGCCGAAGGCAGGCCGGCGCCCATGGTCGCGAGCGCGTTGTCCAGCAGCAGGGTGTTGGCGACGTGGGTCCGGTAGTTGCGCGCGAACCAGATCTTGTACATCCCGTTATCCAGCGCCACGATCCCGTCGGCGGGCATCACTTGGCGCACATCATGCACCAGGCGCTGCGGCGTGAAGGGGAAATGGTCCTCGGTCGCGCGGTCCGCGACCTTCGCCAGGAGATCCTCGCGCAGCGGCAACAGGGCGCCGGCGTTATGCAGACGGCCTTCCAGACGGTCGGCCAGGGCCTCCAGGCTCGGGCCCAGATCGCCCACCACCTCGGCATGCGGGAAGTAGACCTGCTCCACGTTGGCCGGCGTGTAGGAGACGTGGATCACCTTCGGGCCGTCGGGGCCCATGATGAAGGGGGGCTTCTCGATCGTGTCGTGACCGATGGCGATGATCAGGTCGGCCTGCTCGATGGCCTCGTGCACGTAGTCGCGTTCCGAAAGCGCCGTGGTGCCCATGTAGAGTCCCGACCCGCCTGGCACGGTGCCTTTGCCCATCTGGGTGGTGAAGTACGGGACCTGCAGCCGACGCACGAAGCCGGCGAGACCGGTGGTGGAACGTGGACGGGAGGCCGCCGCACCCAGCATGATCAGCGGACGCGCGGCCTTGAGGATCATCTCCGCCGCGCGGTCCAGCGCGTCGCGGTGGGCGACGGGGATCTCGATCGGGTGTCGCGGGATCGGCGGCAGGTCGGGTGCTTGCTCGGCGGCGATATCCTCCGGGAGTTCGAGCAGGACGGGACCGGGACGCTCCTCCATGGCCACGCGAAACGCTTCGCGGACCAGGGTGGGTATGGTGGCGGCGCTGACGATCTGGCGGGATAGCTTGGTGAGCGGCCTGAAGGCCGAAACCACGTCGACGATCTGGAACCGCGCCTGGCGGGAGGACATGATACCCTTCTGTCCGGTGAGCATCACCATCGGCCACGCGCCAAGGTTGGCGTAGGCGGCGCCGGTGGTGAGGTTCAGGGCTCCCGGGCCGAGCGTGGTGAGGCACACGCCGGGCTTGCCGGTCAGGCGGCCATGCGTGGCGGCCATGAAGGCGGCGGCCTGCTCGTGCCGTGTCAGCACCAGCTTGATGGATGAGGTGCGCAGGCTTTCCAGTACGTCGAGATTCTCCTCGCCGGGCACGCCGAATATATATTCGACGCCCTCGTTCTCCAGTGCCGCGACCAACAGGTCGGAACCCTTCGGCATGCCCCTCTCCTCCTCGTTCAGATTGCCGGCCGGAACACGATGCACACCGGGCTGCCCGTGTGCAACACGTCGTCGGTTGCCGCCAGCTTGCCGGCCTGGTCCACCTCGAACTTGACGATCGTGTTGCTTTGCTCGTTGGCGACGAACATGAAGTGTCCGGTCGGGTCCAGCGCGAAGAAGCGCGGCGCCTTGCCCATGGAAGGCGCATACTCGGCCGGCGTCAGCCAGCCGGTAATGGGCGCCGCCGCGAACACCGCCACGGAATCGAAACCACGATTGGATGCATAGACGAAACGGCCATCGCCGGAGACGGCGATTTCGGAGGCCCGGCTGTCGCCCGTATAGTCTTCCGGCAAGGTAGGGATGATCTGGAACGGCGTCAGCCCGCCCGTGCCGATATCGTAGCGGTAGGCGGTGACGGTCGAGTCGAGCTCGTTCAGCACGTAGGCGCGGGGCGCTGTAGGATGAAAAGCGATGTGACGTGGCCCGGATGCCTCGCGCGCCTGGACTGAGGGTGGGTTGGCAGCAACGAGCTTGCCGCCCTCGAGCCGGAAGGTGAAGACGCGGTCAAGCCCCTTGTCGGGCACTATGATGAAGCGGCCGGCCGGGTCGAACTGGGTCTGGTGAGGTTTGGCGAACGGCTGCTCCACCCGGTGCGGGCCGGGCTGGCCCTCCAGTTTCACAAGATCGGATACCGGTCCGAGGGTGCCGTCCTCGCCCACCGGCAGCACGGCCACTGTCGAGGAAAGATGGTTGGGCACCACCATGAAGCGGTTGGTCGGGTCGATCGCCAGGTGGACCGGATTCCTGCCTTTCGTGTCCGCTTGCGTGAACTTCGCGAGCTTGCCGGTCGCCGGATCGATACGGAAGCCGCTGACCTCGCTGCGGTCGCCATGAACGGTATAGAGGAAGCGTCCGGTGCGGTCCAAGGCGAGGAAGGACGGATTGATCAGGTCAGCCAGGAGTTGAACATGCTCCGATCGGCCGGTCGCGGCCTCCACCTTGTAGACTTGGAGGCCGTCGCCGCGGGCGTTCCGCTCTCGCGTGGTACGGCAGCCGACATAGGCGTAGTAGTGCGTTCCGGTGGCGGCCACACGCCCCTCCTTGCTTAGTGTGACGCCCTGGGCGGCAGCCTTCTGCGCCGCGCCGGACGAGAGCGCTAGTACCGGCAGGCTCGCGAACAGGCGGCGGCCGATATTGGCCGTTGCGTATTGACCGATCTGCATGGCGATCGGCTCCTCTTCATCGGATAAACTGATCATTTTGTATTAAAATTGCTTATAAGGCAATCTTGATTGCACATTCAAGTGTTACATCTTTCCCGGTCCGCCCCTCATCGGGTGGCAATCCGTCTCACCTCCAGCTTGCTGTGATGCCATGACCCAGAGCCTGCAGACCGAGATCGCCGCGCGCATCCTCGACCACGTACGCGAGCGGCGGCTTCCGCAAGGACAGCACTTGCCCGAGCAGGCGTTGGCCGACCTGTTCCGCGTGTCGCGGGCACCTGTCCGCGCAGCACTGAAGAGCCTGGAGCGGGATGGGCTTGTCCGGCTGGAACGCAACCGCGGCTTCTTCCTCGAAACCGATGCGACAAGGCTCGAAGCCATCGGTCCCGCTGTCCCGGCGACGGCCGACGAGGCGGAAGAGGATCCTTACCTCCTGGTCGCGGCCGACCGCCTGCGAGGCGATTTGCCGGAGCGGGTGACGGAAAATGAATTGATCCGGCGTTACGGCTTCACCCGCAACGCCGCGGTGAAGATCATGTCCAGGGTGGCCAGCGAAGGTTGGGCGGAGCGCCTGCCCGGGCGTGGATGGCACTTCCTGCCGGTGCTGTCGTCCAGGGAAGCTTACGAGAATGCTTACCGGTTCCGGACCGCCATCGAGACCTCGGCCCTGCAGGAGCCGACATTCCGGATCGTTCCTGATGAACTCGAACGGCTGCGGGAGGAGCAGCGGGCCATGCTGGACGGTGGCACCATCCATTTGCCTCGGACGCGGCTGTTCCAGGCCAATGCCGGGTTCCACGAAGTGGTGGTGGGCTGGTCGGGCAACCCGTTCTTTTCCGATGCCCTGCGCCGGGTGAACCAGTTGCGCCGGCTGCTGGAATACCAGATCACGGCGGATCGCAGCCGCCTCGTCCGGCAGTGCAGCGAACATCTGGAATTGCTCGATCTTCTTTCGGCCGGGGAAATCCGCACTGCCGCGGCGTTTCTCCGCGTTCACATCGAGGGTGCGCGACGCATCAAGGCAGCCGGGCTCGATCCGAAATAGATTGTATTATGTCCGCTCAATAAACTATGCTGTCAGGCAAGGGGCACCAAGTTCCCGGCAGCGGGCGGTGCCGTCGACATCCGACGCTTCCGATCGCCGCGCAACGCGTGAGGGAGGGTTCGCAATGGATGGGAGCCACGCAGTCGCCAGCGAAAGCAGGATCGAGGAGCGGACCACGCGCAAGGTGTTCTGGCGCATCATCCCGTTCTGCTTCGTGCTCTACATCATCTCCTACATGGACCGCGCCAACATCGGCTACGCGGCGCTGCAGATGAACAAGGAGCTGATGCTGACCAGCGAGGGCTTCGGCTTCGCGTCGGGCATCTTCTTCATCGGCTATTTTCTGTTCGAGGTCCCGAGCAACATCGCCATGGCCAGGTTCGGGCCGCGCCTCTGGATGGCGCGCATCCTGGTCACGTGGGGCATCGTCTCCGGGCTCACCGCCTTCGTGCACACGGCATGGGAGCTCTACTCGCTGCGCTTCCTGCTCGGTGTCGCCGAGGCCGGCTTCTTTCCCGGCATCATCATCTACCTGACCTATTGGTTCCGCAAACGCGACCAGGCGACCACCATCGCCTTGTTCGCCGCCGCGATCCCGGTTTCCTACCTGCTCGGCGCGCCGCTCAGCACCTGGGTCATGGACGCGTTCAACGGCGTCTACGGCTACGGCGGCTGGCGCTGGATGCTGCTGCTGGAGGGTGCGACAGCCATACTGGGCGGCTTCGCCTGTTACGCGCTGCTGGCCAATCGGCCCGAGGATGCGAGCTGGCTGAGGCCCGAGGAGAAGAATTGGCTCGCCGGCGAGCTGAAGCGCGAGCGGCTGGCGCAGGCCCCGGCGGTCAAGCACCTCGGTACCTGGCACGCCATCTCGAACCCCAAGGTGCTCTACCTGTCCGCCATCTACTTCACCTACCAGTGCGGCAGCCTGGGCGTCGGATACTGGATGCCGCAGATCATCAAGGGCTTCGCAGGTCATCTCTCGAACACCCGGATCGGCCTCATCGCCATGCTGCCCTACGCCGTCGCCACCATCGGCATGGTGGCGTGGTCGCGCCGCTCGGACCGGACGGGCGAGCGCAAGATGCACTCGGCCTGGCCGCTGCTTCTCTCGGCCGTGACGTTGACTGCGGCGAGCCTGGTTGCCAGCCCGGTCATCGCCATGTCCTGCATCGCCGCCGCGCTGACCGGGCTCTACGCCTTCAAGGCGCCATTCTGGGCGGTGCCGACCCTGTTCCTCAGCCGCGGCACCGCCGCCGTCTCGATCGCCGCCATCAATTCGATCGGAAACCTGGGCGGCTTCGTCGGACCCTTCGTGGTCGGCAAGGCCAAGGACATGACCGGCCACGCCGCGGGCGGCCTGACCTTCCTTGCCCTTCTGCTCTTCGTGTCGTTCGGCATGATGGCGCTGATGCGGTTGGGCAGCGGGAGCGACGCGGTGATCGACACCCGGACTGCAAATACGCCGGAGGCCTAGGCCGCCGCGAAAGGAAATCATCATGGACCGCTTCACCGCGCCCTCCGTCACCATCGAGGGGGCCTTCGGCTCCCGCCGGGCTATCGACCTGCGCGCCGCTGCCGGCCCGGCCCTGGACCGGATGCCCTGGTGCCACCGTATCCTGCTGGAGAACGTCCTTCGGCAGGATGACAGGCAGGCGGCCGAAGCGGGGCGTGATGCGCTGGTAGCCTGGCTCGGCACGGGGCGCAGCGAGGTCGAGATCCCGTTCGCCCCACTCCGTATCCTGATGCACGACACCACCTGCGGGCCGGCGCTGACGGACATTGCCGCGATGCGCGACGTTCTGGCCGAAGCGGGGGGTGACCCGGCGATGCTCAACCCGTCGGTGCCCGTCGCCACCTCCACCGACCATTCCCTTGCGGTCGACGTGTCGGCCGTGCGCGGCGCCACCGCGATCAACATGGCGCGCGAGATGGAGCGCAACGCCGAGCGCTATCGCTTCATGAAATGGGCGGCCAACAGCGTGCGCGGCTTCCGCGTCTTCCCGCCCGGCACCGGCATCATGCACACCATCAACATGGAACGCATCGCGAGCGTGGTGAGCAGCCTGGCCATCGACGGTGCCGAGTGGGCCGTGCCCGACACGCTGGTAGGCACGGACAGTCACACGACCATGATCAACGGACTCGGCGTGCTGGGCTGGGGGGTCGGCGGACTCGAGGCTGAAGGGGTGATGTTCGGCGTACCGGTGACCTTGCGTGTTCCGGAAGTCGTCGGCGTGCGCCTGCTCGGCCGCCTGCCCGAAGGCACCTTCGCCACCGACCTCGCACTGGTCGCAACGCACGAGCTGCGCAAGTTGGGCGTGTCCGGGGAATTCGTGGAGTATTTCGGTCCCGGCGTTTCGACCTTGTCCGCCGGGGAGCGCTGCGTGGTGGCCAACATGGCGCCCGAGTATGGCGCCACCACCGGCTTCTTCTCCATCGATGCCCGTACTGTGGATTACCTCCGCGACACCGGCCGCGCGGACGCACAGGCGGCGCTGGTCGAAGCCTATGCCCGCGCCACCGGGCTCTGGTTCGACCCGGGCTGCGAGCCGCGCTACACGGCAATGATCACCATCGACCTGTCAGCCCTGCGGCCAAGCGTCGCCGGTCCGCGCCGGCCGCAGGACCTGCTCGACTTGGCGGAAGTTCCTTGCGCGCTGGCGAAAGCAGGATCGGGCGCAGACCTGCCTTTCGTGGACGGCATCCCGGCCGACGCGGTGGCAATCGCCGCCATCGCGTCCTGCACCAACACCAGCGATTTCGGTCTGCTCGCCGCTGCGGGCCTGGTGGCGCGTAAAGCACGGGCACTTGGGTTGACGATTCCCGCCTGGGTGAAGACATCTCTGACGCCTGGCTCGCCGGCGGCGGAACTCCAGTTGCGGCGCGCCGGATTGCTGGACGATCTCGAGGCGATGGGCTTCGGCATCGCGGGCTATGGCTGCGCCACCTGCATCGGCAATTCCGGCCCGCTGCTGCCCGCAACCGCAGCAGCCGTCGAGACCGGCGGCCTACGGCCCGTGGCCGTGCTGTCCGGCAATCGGAACTTCCCCGGCCGGGTCCATGCGCAGATCGAATCCGCCCTGCTGGCGTCGCCGCCCCTGGTGGTGGCCTACGCGCTCGCGGGACGGGCCGGGTTGGACATCGCCGCGGAAGCCTTGGGCACCGACCACGACGGGCAGCCAGTGCATTTGTCCGACCTCTGGCCCCAAACCCGCGAAATCGAGGCGGCGGTGCGGGCCGGGATCGACCCGGGCGACGTCGCCGCCGCCGCGGCTATCGCCGATAATTCGGATGGGTGGGCTACGCTCGACGCGTCCGCGGCTGCCCGCTTCCCCTGGAACCTGGCCAGCACCTACCTGTGCCGGCCGCCGTTCGTGCGCCTCGCCGCCCCGCCGGAACCGGCGGGCACGCTCACGGCGCACCCGTTGCTGGTGCTGGGCGACGACATCACCACCGACCACATCTCACCCGCCGGAGCCATCCCGCCGAACAGCGACGCGGCGCGCTGGCTGATCGAGCGCGGCGAAGACCCGCACGACCTCAACGTCTTCGCCTCCCGCCGCGGCAACTGGGAAGTCATGCTGCGCGGGCTATTCACCAACAGGACCGTGGTCAATCATCTCCTGCCCGGCAGCAAGGGTGGCCGCACCGTGTTCGCCCTCACGGGCGAGGAGCTGCCGGCCTGGCAGGCCGCCGCGCGCTATGCCGGAGCCGGGCTGCCGGTGGTGATCGTGGCTGGCGAGCGCTACGGAACCGGATCTTCGCGCGATTGGGCGGCCAAGGGGGCGCAGCTCCTCGGCGTGCGCGCCGTGCTGGCCAGCTCCTTCGAGCGTATCCACCGCGCCAACCTGATCTGCATGGGCGTTCTGCCACTCCAGCTTCCGGCCGGCTGGCAGCCGGAAGCGCTGCGCCTGCGGGCTGGTGACGTAATGGAAATCACCTGGGATCCGGCGTCGCTTGCACCGCGCTGCGCAGTGCCGGTCACGCTGCGCCGCACGGGAACGGAGGGTGTCCTGTCCGGGATCGCAACGGCATTGCTCGACACGGCACGCGAGGTGGACCTGGTTAGGGCGGGCGGCATCATTCCGACCATTCTGCATCGAGTTCTTGCTACCTCGAATGGAGAGACGTGACACGCGCTCCGATCAGTTGCTGGCAGACCTTCCATGTCTCAGGGGCAGGTTCCTGATCAGGTTTCGCGCGGCCAGGATCGCCTGCGCCCCGCCAAGCTTGATCCGGTTGCGCCATTCGTGACCGTCGGTCGGGCGTGGGTGGAAGCCAAGCCGTCTGAGCCGGTGATTGACATTGTGGACAGAGGCAAGCCGACCGATCGAAGCAAGATCGAAGTTGAAGCTCACGGCGATCGACACGGCATTCCTGTTTCTCGCCCAATGCGGCGCGAGACTGGGAACATGAACACCATGTCCGGACCGCAGGTCGTAGGAGACCGCTTCCTGCTGCCTGTCCGGTCGAAACCGGATGGCATGCTCTTCGCCACTGAAGAAGCGCTCCCTATCGTTTTCGCTGACCAGTGTGCGGTCGGTCTGGTCGAACACGCTGAAATGCTTGTCGCCACAGACCTGCATCAGGAAATTCACGTCAGCATCGGCATGATAGGCGGTTGTGCGGTTGGGCGAAGCGATCAGGATCGTCGCCCGCGCCGCGATGAGATCATCCTTCAGCGCCGGTCCCGCGAGTTCGACGATCCTGTCTATCATCCCTGACAGGACAGGCCCCATCAGCGGGTCGTCGACAGTTCCCTTCAGCATGACGAGGGAGTCGTTGGACTCGATCCTGGAGACGATTTCGGCCAGGGGTGCTGCGGCGGATGGGTCAGTCTGCGCGCCCCCCGACCAGCCATCGGTGATGTCGATCTTCCCGGTCGAGCAGTAGTTGCGACCATGAGGCTCGAGACGCGAGGCCAGCGCGACGAGGTTCGGCAACGCGAACAGGGGGTGATCGCCAAGCCCATGCGCGAAGCCGAAGGTCCTGCGATTATAGGAGCGGTCGAATTCCGGCTGAAGATCCGCTGACAGATAGGCAGATCCCTCGCGTGCCGGCCTCATGCGGGACTCTGGAGTTTTGGTGGGATCCTGATCACGGCTTGAGAAGCTTGTCATGGCAATGCTGTCCATCCACTGTCGTGTGGAGTGGGCGCATTCTGATCGACTAAGAAATCAATTCGGCTCGATGAATAGCTATCAAAGTTAAAGTTTATCGATAAAGTGCTGGTATTTAGCCTTGAATACCAAACGCTGCCGATCGACAGCCGGAAGGCTGCTGAAAACCCAGGCCGACCGACCGGAAAAACGCACGAAGTCGTGATCCGTCGTCTTCACCCTGTCAAGGCGCGCTTCCGGAGGGGCAACCTCTTTTTCGGAAGAGCGTTCCAGAATGACAAGAGGTGATTTCAACGTGGACCAGGCAGCAGCAGGAATGAACCGGCCGTCCGCCGGTAGGCGGGCTCGACGCGGGCGCGGCTGGGCTATAGCACTGGCTATTCTTGTCCTCATCGTGATTGTCCTGATCGCCATCTGGAACTGGGACTGGTTCATTCCCTTCGTCGATGCGAGGGCTTCGGCAACCCTCGGCCGAAAGGTCACGATCGAACATCTGCATGTGAGGCTCGGCCGCGTGACCGTCGTGACGGCCGATGGAGTCCGCGCGGAGAATCCGGAAGGTTTCTCGGCCGAGCCTCCGTTCGCGACCATCGACCATCTGTCGGTCAATGTCAGGGTGATGACCTACATTCGCCACCAGATCCTCGACATTCCGGTGATCGACCTAGAGCACCCGGTGATCAACGCCCTTGCCCGTCCCGACGGCACGGCCAACTGGTCGTCGAAAAGCCAGGGTGACACGAGTGCCAAGAGTTCCAGTCCGCCACCGCGGCTCGGCGTCGTGCGAATACGCGACGGGCACGTGCATGTCGTCGATCCGAAGCTCAAGACGGACATGACCCTGCTGGCCCATACCGTCGACGAGAAGGCCGAGGATGGCGGTCGCATCGTCGTGACGGCACAGGGCACCTACGCCCATCAACCGATCACCGGGCGCTTCCTCGGCGGCGCGCTGCTCACACTGCAGGACCGGGTGCATCCCTATCCGGTCGATCTGCATCTGGCCAACGGACCGACCCGGGTGACGCTGACCGGCGCCGTCGACCAGCCGCTGACCTTCGGCGGCGCCAAGCTGAAGCTGGTGTTCCAGGGTCCCGACATGGCGCTGCTGCTGCCGCTGACCGGCGTGCCGATCCCGCATACGCCACCGTTCAAGGTGACCGGCAATCTCGACTACCAGAAGCGCCGGATCGTGTTCGACAACTTCCTCGGCACCGTCGGGTCCAGTGATCTGGGTGGCCGCATCGCGGTGGACGCCCACGGCCGTATCCCCGATATCCAGACCGATCTGGTGTCGAAGAAGGTGGATCTCAACGATCTTGCCGGCTTCATCGGCGCAACACCCGGCAGTTCCAAGACGGCGGGCACCACGACGGCGCAGAAGCAGGAACTGGCACAGGCCAAGGCCAGCAACGACATCCTGCCGGACAAGCCGTTCAACATACCTACGCTGCGCAGCGCCAACGTGCATCTGACCTACAAGGGCGCACGGATCGAAGGCCGCTACATCCCGCTCGACAACATCGTCGTGGCAATGGACATCGTGGATGGCCGCATCATGGTTCATCCGCTCGATTTCGCGGTCGGCACGGGCACCATCGCCTCGAACTTCGATTTCGATCCGGTCGGCAACGAGTTGCGCACCAAGGCGGACATCAAGTTCCAGAAGGTCGATCTGTCCCGCGTCCTGCAGGCGACCCATGCCTTCCACGGCAAGGGACTGATCGGGGGCCAGGCGGACCTGACTACGACAGGAAACTCCATCGCCTCGATGCTCGGCAACGGCAACGGCGGATTGACGATGATCGTGTCCGGAGAAGGCAACATCAGCGCGCTGCTGCAGGATATCGCCGGGCTGGAGGTCGGCAATGCCGTCCTTTCGGCGCTTGGCATACCCAATCACGCCGACCTGCGCTGCCTGATCGCCGATATGCCACTGAAGGATGGCATCCTGTCCGCGCGCACCTTCCTGATCCAGACTACCGAGGCGCGCACGGTCGGCAAGGGCGACATCAACCTGCGCAACCAGACGCTGGATTATTCTCTTACGACGCGTTCTTCGCATTTCAGCGTGGGCTCGCTGCCCGGGCCGATCAACGTCACCGGCAAGCTAGGCAGTCCGACTATCCTGCCGGGTGCCGAAGTCGTTGCCCGTGCCGGCGCCGCGACGGCGTTGGGTGTCCTGTTCGTGCCGCTCGCCATCCTGCCGACCGTGCAGCTCGGTGTCGGCGAGGGTGCCTGCACGGATGCCTTGCGCGAGGCCAGCGCGGCTCCGGCCGCTCCGCCGACGCCGGCCGCGGCTGTCAAGAGCAGGCATCTTCACAGGTAGTGAGATTGACCGTCGGAAGATAAGGCTGGGCTCTGCCCAGACCCGCCAAAGGCCTCGGCCTTTGGAAACCAATCCGCAGATATGATCGGATTCTCAAGGCTTCGCCTTGAGCGGGTCCAGGGCAGAGCCTTGGCCTTCTATGCCCGATGTATTCGTCCGGAGTGCCACATCCTCGGCATGAGGCAGGACGACCTTGTCCATGATGGATGGATTAAGCGGTTACGCTCTCAGCCAATTCCGCGAGCCAGCCTCGGGTTTTCCTGATCTCGTCCCAGGGCGGCTCGCCGAGCGGGAAATGTCCTGCCATGACCAGGCTCAGGATCGCGTTCAGCCTTGTGAGCCGCTTGCGGCTTTCCTCGGTCTTGCGGCCCTCTGTTGTCGTGATCTCGTCACGATAGGCGCTCAGGCAGCGAACAGCCCTCGAGAAGGCATCGCCGTTGCGCTTGGGTGCACTGGCCAGGGCCTCGTCCAGGGCTGCGAGCGCCGTGGTGAGCTGATCATGCGGCACGGCTCTCGCCTCCGGGCCGCAATAGCCGACCGGCCCGCATGTTGCAGGTGATCGCCTTGGTGCTGTGGATGCTCACGTTCGGATCGCCGCTGATGGCAAACAGAACATTGGCGATATCGCCGGTCGCGTAGCCCTCATGCCCGAACACCCATGGCATGCCGATCTGGTGTATCATGCGGCCGCCGATCATGAATCCGCGCATGCGCTCGGTGACCAGGGCGCGCACCTCGATCTCGCCGCGCATCGTCGACAGCACGGTCCAGTCCAGGTTGCGCACGCCATGGATTTTCGCGAGCTCGGGCGAGATCTCGACGAAGGCTTCGGGTTGCAGCTCCGCCGTGTGCGGCATCACGCGGGTGGTGATCCCACCGCAATGCATCTCGGTCAGGCGATAGGTCGAGAAGATGTACGGATAGCGCGGGTCTTCCGGCGGATGCATCTCGTTGCCGGGACGCGTCCACAGCTTGGCCACCGGGTTGTACGAGCGGGTGGTGTACATGAGGTTCTTCACCGGGCTCTCGACCGGCTCGTAATGTGCCGGCAGCGGGCCGTCCTGCAGGCCGGAGGGGACGAACAGCATGCACTTGCCGTCGGCTTCCATGATGAAGGGATCGGTGCCGCTATGCGCATCCATGCCATGCGGGCGGCGGCTCCAGTCAGGCAGATAGCCGGGCGGCTTGTCGATCTGGAAGTCGGGCACGTCGTTGCCGGTCCATTTGCCCTGGGCCTCGTCCCACCAGATCATCTTCTTGCGTTCGGACCAGGGGTTTCCGGCCGGGTCGGCGGAAGCGCGGTTGTAGAGCGTGCGGCGGTTCGCCGGCCAGGAGAACGCCCAGCCGGCATGGCTGCCAGGACCGCCGGCCGGATCGGGCTTGCGGGAGCGCGAGATGTTATGCCCGTCGCTCGGATAGACGCCGCTGTACATCCAGGCGCCGCAGGCGGTGCTGCCGTCATCCTTCAGGACCATGTAGTTGGCCACCTGCTTCCTGTCCGCGACGGTGTAGCCGTTGATCTCGCGCAGCACCGCTTCCGCGGTCGGTTCCTGGCGCTCGCCACGCGCGGCATATTCCCAGGTAAGCGCCTGCAATCCGCGATCGCGTTCCTCGGTGCTGTCGGCGTAGAGCTCCTTGAGCCTGCGGCCGAGATGGTAGATGAACCAGAGGTCGGAGCGGCTGTCGCCCGGCGCCTCGCAGACCACGTCATGCCATTGCACGAGACGGCTCGTGTTGGTCATGGTGCCGTCCTTCTCGCCCGGCATCGCCGCGGGCAGGAAGAACATCTCGGTGCCGATCTGCTCGGGCGTGAGCTCGCCGCGCTGCACCAGGCGGCTCTTGTTCCAGAAGTTCGCGGTCTCCGTCATGGCGAAGTCGCGCACGACCATCCAGTCGAGCTTGGCGAAGCCGCGCACCACCATGTCGGAGTTGACCGCGCCCACCACCGGATTCTGGCCGAAGATGAACTGGCCCTTGACCAGCCCGTCGGCCATCGACAGCGTCATCGGCTCCTGCGAGAGATCCCCGGTCAGCTTGGGGATGAACTGGTAGCCATACTCGTTGTCCGCTGTTGCCGCCGGCCCGTACCAGGCCTTCAGCAGGCTGGTCATGTATTTGGGCATGTTCGCCCACCAGCCGGTGGTCGGCGTCTCGGTGTGCAGATACTTCTCGAGCGTCGCGTGGTCGTGGAACACGTTCGGCTGCGGCAGGTAGGTCGGCAGCATGTTGTAGAGCGTCGGGATGTCGGTCGAGCCCTGTATGCTGGCGTGCCCGCGCAGGGCCATGATGCCGCCGCCCGGACGGCCGACATTGCCGAGCAGGCTCTGGACGATCGTGGCCGCGCGGATGATCTGCACGCCGACGGAATGATGCGTCCAGCCGACGGCGTAGCAGATGGCCCCGGTGCGCTCGCGGCCGGAGTTGCGCGCGAGGGCGTCGGCCACGCGCAGGAAGGTCTCCTTCGAGCAGCCGGTGATCTCCTCGACCATCTCCGGCGTGTAGCGCGCGAAGTGGCGCTTCATGATCTGGTAGACACAGTTCGGATGCTGGAGGGTCCGGTCCTCGGGGGGCCGGCTCTCGGTCATGGACTCGAAATCGCCGTCCTCGCCCTGTTCCTGCTTCTGGACGCGACCCTCCGAGACCGACGAGGGCACGACCTTGCCCTTGTACTGCCAGCTATCGGTCTTGTAGGAACCGGTGTCCTCGTTGAAGCCGGAGAATACGCCGTCATTCTCGTCGGGGCCGAGATAGCCGTCCTCGATGATGTGGGCGATGTTGGTGAAGTTCAGGACATAGTCCCGGAACCAGAGGTCATTCTCCAGGATGTAGCGGATGATGCCGCCGAGGAAGACGATGTCGCTGCCGGCGCGGATCGGCGCGTGGATGTTGGCCAGGGCCGATGTGCGCGTGAAGCGCGGATCGACATGCACCAGGGTCGCGCCGCGACGCTGCGCCTCGACGACGAAGCGGAAGGCGATCGGGTGGTTCTCCGCCATGTTGGAGCCCATCACGACGATGCAGTCGGAGTTCTCCAGGTCCCAGAGGGCCATGGTGGCAGCGCCGCGTCCGTAGGAGGTGCCCAAACTGGGCACCGATGAGGAGTGTCAAATTCGGGCTTGGTTCTCTATGTTGACCATTCCGAGGCCGCCGTTGAACAATTTCTTGATGAGGTAGTTTTCCTCATTGTCCATGGTGGCGCCGCCGAGCGAGCCTAAGCCCAGCGTGTGGTTGATGATGCGTCCGTCGGGCAGGGTTTCGGCGAAGGTGTCGTCGCGGACCTTCTTGGTCAGCTGCGCGATGCGCTCCATCGCCCAGTCGAGCGGCTTGGGTTCCCACTTGTCGGAATAGGGCGCGCGATGGAGCACGGTGGAGATGCGCTCGGGAGAGAGCAGCATGCCCAGCGTGCCGCCGCCTTTCGGGCAGAGCGTCCCCTGGTTCACCGGGCTGCGCGGATCGCCTTCGATGTGGATGGGCTTGCCGTTCTTGGCATAGATCAACTGGGCACAGCCGACGGCACAGAACGGGCAGATGCTGGAGCCGACGCGATCGGCCTGCTCCAGCCGTGGGCGAAGCACTTCGGACGCATGGCTGCGCGACGCGTCGGACATCAGTTTCTGGCCGGCAAGCTGGCGCGGAAGGCTCCAGTCGCGGAGAAAGTCACGTGTGCGGGCGCCGACGCCTTTGTTAAGCTTCTTCACCGATAAATTCCCCTGATCCTGGGCCGTCAACCGTATCATCTGGCGACGGGTGCACCCAGATAAACCTGCTCTGGATGCATAAGGCGCATCAGCACATGGCGCAACCGAGCATACTCTCTATGATCGCGGACAGGCGAGTGCAGGGAGCGTATGGCGATGCCGATGATGGAGGGCGTAATTACAATCATCCAGGAAGGTCGGTTCCAGCTTACGGACCTGGCCGGGATCTCGCACATGTTCATCCTCAGCCACAGCTCGATGGCCGAGCCGGAGCAGCTTGTTCCCCTGCAGCGATCGGCGACGCACGTCCGCGTGAACTACACCCAACCCAGGAACATCATCGGCCTGGTCGCGAAATCGATCGAACTGCCCGACGTTGCAGCTGCCTGAAGGAGAACGCCGATGGAAATGCACCCCCGCGTCCAAGAGTATCCGCAATCCAGCCTGGATCGGATGATGCGCGACGAGTCCGAGCTCACTGCGGGCGTCCGGATCGAGCCAGGAAAGTCCTACGGCTTCTTCACCGACACCACGGTCTGCATCGGCTGCAAGGCTTGTGAAGTAGCCTGCAAGGAATGGAACAACCTGCCCGCCGACAACATCGGCCTGACCGGGCAGAGCTACGACAACACCGGCGCGTTGTCGGCCAACAGCTGGCGCCACGTCAATTTCATCGAGAAGAGCGGCACCCCGAAAACTCCGCCCGCGAAAAGCGGCTGCGGCGGGGGCTGTGGCAGCGACGACAAGGTCAAGACCGCGCAGACCACCGGCGGCGTGCGCGACAACGACCAGGCGGCGTTCCAGAGCGGCTGGCTGATGATGAGCGACGTCTGCAAGCATTGCCACAATCCCCCCTGCATGGAGGCGTGTCCGACGGGTTCGTTGTTCAAGACCGAGTTCGACACCGTCGTGGTGCAGCAGGACATCTGCAACGGCTG
>CAXSEE010000005.1:0-20600 GCA_964235615.1 uncultured Acetobacteraceae bacterium
AGGCGTCGGTGGTGCGCTCGCTCATCCAGTGCAGGCCGCGATGCACGTTGGCGTATTGCGTGCGCATGGTCTGCGCCATCGCCTCGATCACCACCTCCGGCTTCTGCGCCGAAGCGGCACTGTCGAGGAACACCAGTTTCTTGCCGCGCACCGTCTGCGACAGGATCGGGAAATCCGCCCGCAGATACGACAGGTCCGACATCAGCCGGGGCTGGGTCATCTCGTTCATGCTGCACTCCTATCCCCAGCCTTGCCATTCCAAGACTGGTCCACGGCGCGTTCGAGCAACGCCCGCACCGCCTCGTCGTCGATCAATGCCAGCGCGTCGGCAAGGAAGGCGCGCACCAGGATGGCGCGGGCCTCATGTGCCGGAACGCCGCGGCTGCGAAGGTAGAAAAGCTGGTCCTCGTCGAGCGCCCCGGCCGTGGCGCCGTGGCTGCACTTGACGTCGTCGGCGTAGATCTCGAGTTCCGGCTTGCTGTCGATCTCCGCGGTGTCGGACAGCAGCAGCGCCTGGTTGCGCTGGTAGCCGTCGGTCTTCTGGGCGATCCGCGCCACCACGATCTTGCCCTGGAACACGCCGCGCGCCCGCCCGGACAAGATGTTCTTGACCGTCTGCCGCGAGTTGCAGGACGGCGCGTCATGCGTGATCACGCTGGTCAGGTCGGCATGCTGCTGGTCGTCGAGCAGTTGCGCGCCATTGACCTGCACCTCGCCGCCGCGTCCGTGCAGGCGGGCATGGACTTCGTGACGCGCGAGACGCGCCCCCAATGCGAGGCTGAAGCTGTCATACGAGGCGCCCTGCCCGACCTCGGCATACACCGTCGAGAAATGCAGCGCATCGCGACCTTCGTCCTGCAACAGGACATGCGTCAGATGGGCGCGGTCCCGCACCTCGATCTCCAGCACCGGATTGTTCACGTAGGAGCCGTCGCCGCGCGTCACCTCCAGCAGCGAGAGCTTCGCCCCTGCCTCCAACCGCACCGAGAAGCGCGGATGCGACGAGACCGTGTCACCTGCACCCTGCTGCCCCGACCCCAGCAGGATCAGCAGCAGCCGTCCGGCATCGAACCCCGCCGGCACATGGACGGTCGCGCCATCGTCGGCCAGCATGGTGTTCAGCGCCACCATCGCGTCCCGCTGCGGATGCGCGAGCGAGCCATAGCCGGCGCCGATCCGGACCTCGATCTTGTCCGGCAGACGAGACAGCGTGTCGTCGAAGCGTCCGTTGACGAATACCAGCCGGGCCGTGTCGTCGAGACCGGCCGACACCAGATCGAGCCGCTCCAGCAGCGTCCGTGCCGAGGCCGGGGCCACGACCGGGCGTGCCGACGCCAGCGAGAGCTCGGTCAGCAGACGCAGATCGGTATATTTCCAAGCCTCCAGGCGACGCCTCGGCAATCCGGAAGTGCGCAGGTATGCCGCCGCCTCCGCGCGAGCCTGCCCGGCATCGGCAAGATCCTGCCGGCGGTCCTGGTACAGCGTCAGGAACGATTCGGCGTTGTTCCTGGAAGCGCCGCTTCCCGCGGCGACACTGCGGGACTCGATCGCGTTCACGCCGCCTCCGCAATCAGCTGCGCATAGCCTTCCGCCTCGAGCTGGCGCGCCAGCTCCGGGCCGCCGCTGCGGATGATGCGGCCGGCCGACATCACATGCACATGGTCGGGCACGATATACTCCAGCAGCCGCTGGTGATGCGTGATCACGAGGGCCGAAAAGTCCGGCGCCCGCAACTTGTTCACGCCCTCGGCGACGATGCGCAGCGCGTCGATGTCGAGCCCGCTGTCGGTCTCGTCGAGGATGGCGAATTTTGGCTGCAGCAGCGCCATCTGCAGCACCTCGTTGCGCTTCTTCTCGCCGCCGGAGAACCCGACGTTGACGTGACGCTTGAGCATCTCCGGCAGCATCGACAGCCGCGCGCATTCGGCGCGTGCCAGCTTGAGGAACGCCACCGCGTCGAGTTCCGGCTCGCCACGCGCGCGACGCACGGCGTTAACCGCGGTGCGCAGGAAATTGGCGTTGTTCACGCCGGGCAGCTCGATCGGCGCCTGGAAGGCCAGGAACAGCCCGGCCGCGGCACGCTCTTCCGGCTCCATCGCCAGCAGGTCGCGATCGCCATACTGCACGCCGCCTGCTGTCACGACGTAATCCTCGCGCCCGGCCAGGACGTAGGAAAGCGTGGATTTGCCCGAGCCGTTCGGACCCATGATGGCGTGCACCTCACCGGGCGGCACCACGAGATCCACGCCCTTCAGGATCGCCTTGTCGGTGCCGTCGGCATCGATCTTGGCGCACAGGCCGGAAATGGCGAGGGTCGTGCTCATCCGACGCTGCCTTCGAGGCTCACGGCCAGCAGCTTCTGCGCCTCGACGGCGAACTCCATCGGCAGCTCCTTCAGAACGTCCTTGCAGAAGCCGTTCACGATCAAGCCCACCGCGTCCTCTTCCGACAGCCCGCGCTGGCGGCAGTAGAACAACTGGTCCTCGGAGATCTTCGAGGTGGTGGCTTCGTGCTCGACCTTCGCGGTCATGTTGCGGCTCTCGATGTACGGCACCGTATGCGCCCCGCAGCGATCGCCGATCAGCAGGCTGTCGCACTGGGTGAAGTTCCGCGCGTTGGCGGCCTTCGGCATCATCCGCACCAGCCCGCGATAGGTGCTGTCGGACTTGCCGGCGCTGATCGTCTTGGCGACGATGGTCGAGCGCGTGCCACGGCCGATGTGGATCATCTTGGTCCCGGTATCGGCCTGCTGGTGGTTGTTGGTGACCGCCACCGAGTAGAACTCGCCGACGCTCTCGTCGCCCTGGAGGATGCAGGACGGATATTTCCAGGTGATCGCCGAGCCGGTCTCGACCTGGGTCCAGGAGATCCGTGACCGCGCGCCACGGCAGGCGCCGCGCTTGGTGACGAAGTTGTAGATCCCGCCACGGCCCTCGCTGTCGCCGGGATACCAGTTCTGCACCGTGCTGTACTTGATCGTGGCGTCGTCCATCGCGACCAGCTCGACCACCGCGGCGTGCAGCTGGTTCTCGTCGCGCATCGGTGCGGTGCAGCCTTCGAGATACGACACCGAGGCGCCGTCCTCGGCGATGATCAGCGTGCGCTCGAACTGCCCGGTGTTCTTGGCATTGATGCGGAAATAGGTCGACAGCTCCATCGGGCACTTCACGCCCTTGGGGATGAACACGAACGAGCCGTCGGTGAACACGGCGGAGTTCAGCGCCGCGTAGAAGTTATCCGCCACCGGCACCACGCTGCCGAGATACTGACGCACCAGCTCGGGATGCTCGCGCACCGCTTCGCTGATCGGACAGAAGATCACGCCGGCCTTCATCAGCGTCTTGCGGAAGGTGGTCGCGACCGAGACGCTGTCGAACACCGCATCGACCGCGACCTGCGGCCGGTCACTTACAGCTTCGCCATCTTCGTCGACTTCACCCCCGGCTCCCCCCCTTTCAGCGCCCTCGACGCCAGCCAGGATCGCGCGCTCCTTGAGCGGGATGCCGAGCTTCTCGTACATCGCCAGCAACTCGGGATCGACCTCGTCGAGCGACTTCGGTCCCGGCTTGCGCTTCGGGGCGGCGTAGTAATACGCGTCCTGATAGTCGATCGGCGGATGGCCGCCGACGCGGGCCCAATCCGGCTCGTCCATCTGCTTCCAGGACTCGAACGCCTTCAGCCGCCAGGCCAGCAGCCATTCAGGTTCCTGCTTGCGTGCCGAGATCAGGCGGATGGTGTCCTCGTTCAGCCCCTTGGGGGCGAAGTCCATCTCGATGTCGGTCTCGAACCCCCACTTGTAGCTGGAGGTCGTCAGGGTCTCGACGGCAGTCAGGGTCTCGGCAACAGCAGGCATGATCTCACTCGGCATTGGCTGGCGCATGACGCGGCGCCGGCAGTTGATCGACATTGAAACTTGACGGGGGAATTTTGGGGGCGAACTTGGACGGCATCGGCTCCAGGCGCATCTCGGCCAGGGTGATCCGGGTCAGGGCCGAACGGATCGCGTCGTTGACCGGATCCCACCGGCCGCGCACCGGGCACTGGCCCTGCGCCTCGCACCCCCCGACCGCGCCATCGACGCAGGCGGTCAGCGAGATCGGGCCATCGATCGCCGTGATCACCCGGGCTACCGGGATCTCCTCCAGCGGACGGGCCAGGCGGTAGCCGCCACGGGCTCCGCGCTGCGATACCACCAGCCCGGCCGCGGCCAATGCCTTCAGCACCTTGGCCACGGTCGGCTCCGGTATCCCGGTCTCCTGGGCGAGCCACGGGGACGTGGTGACACCGCCGCTGGACTCCAGGCGCACCAGCACGACAACTGCGTAATCGGTGAGCTTCGATAGCCTTAACATCGCTTTCGCCATATGTGGACCGGTGTGGTCCTGTTTGATCAGGAGATGACCTCGCGAGCCGCCCGCGTCAAGGGGAACGGCGGGTTTCTTCAGTATTCCATGCCGCCGAACAGCGCCCGCAGCACGAGGTAGAACAGCCCCCCGACCAGGGCTCCCACCAGGGTGCCGTTGATCCGCACATACTGCAGGTCGCGGCCGACGCGCAGCTCCAGCCGCTCGACGATCATGCCGGCGTCCCAGCCGCCGACGACGGTGCCGATGAAGCCGGACAGCCGATCGCGCACGGCCGGCAGCATGCGCAGCACGAGGCTCCTTGCCGCCGCCTCCACCCGCGCGCGGATCAGCTCGTCCCGCGTCAGCATGGCGCCGAGCCGCGGCAGGGCGTCGGCGATCAGGCCGGCAACCCAGCCGTCCGGACGCGCGAGGTCGGCCTCGATCATCACCCTGGCCCGCTGCCATACCTCGGCACCCCAGCTCCGCACGCTCTCGTGCCCGACCAGGCCGCGCAGCGTCTCGCCCACTTCATGGCCGCGCTCCGGGTCGGTCTCGATACGGTCGATCTCGTGCCGCACCCAGGCCGTAAAGGCCTCGCGCAGCTCCGAGCCGGCGGGGTCGGTGCGGTCGAGCTCATGGCTCATGGCCCCGAGCACCCGCGTCGCGATCGAGTTGCCGAGCGCCCAGCCGATCAGCCGGCCGCCCTGCTCGCGCACCCGGTCCTCGATCATCACGCGCATGCCGACCTCCTTGCTGCGCAGCACGGCCTTGAGCTCGCCGAGCAGGAAGGTCAGCACCTCCTGATGGCGCTCGTTATCGACCAGGGTCCGCAGCGCGCGCGCGATCACCGGCGCCAGCGTCTCGCCGCTGAGCAGCCGCGGCAGGGCACGCGCCACCAGCTCGCTGGCCCGTCCGTCCTCCAGCCGGTCGAACAGATGCGGCATCGCCGAGGCCACCGCCCGGCCGATCACGGCTCCCGTCTGCGCGTCCGACAGCACGCCGCCCAGCATCGCGGGCACGTCGAAGCTGCCGATCGCGCGGTTGATGTCCGCCTCGGTGAAGACATGGGTGGCGACGAAATTGCCCAGCGCCCGGCCCAGCCGCTCCTTCTGCATCGGCAGGATCGCGGTATGCGGGATCGGCAGGCCGAGCGGGTGGCGGAACAGGGCGGTGACCGCGAACCAGTCGGCGAGCCCCCCGACCAGGCCGGCCTTGGCGCTGGCCTGCAGCAGGCCGGGCCAGAAGCCTCGGCCGAGCAGATAGCTGGCCACGGTCAACAGCCCCATGCCGATCAGCAACCCGGTCGCGATGCGCCGATGCCGATCCAGTGCCCGCCGTGCTACCCTGTCGCGATCGGTGGACTCCCCCCAGTTGGTCATTACGATCGAGTGATCATCATCGGTCATCGCGCCCAGGCCCAGCTCACGCCCGAACTCGGCGCATGGCAGGCTTAGCATCGGTATGAGCATCTTCCGATAGCAGGCTGGCTTCCAACAGCAGGAGGGCGGTTGCGGCGCAGCTCCAGACATGATTTGCAGGGACTGGACCCACACGATCGCATAACCATGCCTCGGCAGCGGGGCCTCAGCAGCGGGACATGACGATGGACGACCTCCCTCATACCCATCCCGCGGCCGCCGACGGCCGGCTCGACAGCCTGGTGACGCTTGCCAAGGGCATCGTCGAGCGGCAGGAGGAAGACCCGTTCGGCAATCCGGTGCTGGCCATGGCATTGCTGGTCTCGCGCCGGCTCGACGAGGGCATCCTGAGCCTCGACGACCTCGACCATCTGGTCCGCCAGCTCCGCGACGAGGCTTTCCTTGCCAGGGGCGCGCGGCTGGGCGCCTATGTCGGCGTCGAGGGGGAAGCCACCGAGACGCGCCTCGACCGCATCGCCGCCCGCCTGATCCGTCCCGACCCGAACGACAGCCCGGTGCCGCTGGCGCAATTCCGGGCCGCCGTGCAGCGCGTCCGCTATGCCGCCGTGTTCACCGCGCATCCGACCTTCGCGCTCGCGACCGAGGCCTATGCCGCCCTCGTCGCGACCGCCAGCGGCTCGCCCCGCCTGCCCGACCTCGGATCGCAGCGTCCCGACGTGCCAACCCTGGAAGACGAATTCGAGCATGCGGTAGCCGCCATCCTCCGCGGCCGCGACGCCATCGACAAGCTCAACGCCGCCCTGCTGGCCGAGGCGGCGCGCTACTGGCCGCACGCCTGGACCACGCTCAGCCCCTGCCCGCTGATCCTGACGAGCTGGGTCGGCTACGACACCGACGGCCGCAACGACATCGGCTGGTGGGACACGCTGCGCCTGCGGCTGCGCATGAAACTGCTGCAGCTGGAACGGGTGCAGCGGCAGCTCTCGGCCCTGGAAGCGCCTGCCGACAAGCTCGCGGAACGGCTGAGCGTCGCAATCGAGACGGTGCGCAGACAGATCGAGGTCTGTCCGAACGCCGCCGATCCCGAGCAGGTGGCCGCCTTCGCCGCCGCGTTGATCGACCACCGGCAGGAGGCGATCCTCACGCCTGCCGACCTCGAAGCCGACTTCCGGCAGGCGATCCGCGACGCCCCGGAAGCCGGCCGCCTGCCGCTTGCCGTGGCCCACGCCGGGTTCGTCTCGCATGGCATGGGTGCTGCCCACACCCACACGCGGCTGAACTCGACGCAGCTGCACAACGTCGCCCGCCAGCGCCTCGGCATCACCGACAACCCCGACAATCCGGCACAGCGGCGTGCCCTGCTGACCACGATCAACGAGTTCCTCGACGAGGTGCGGCCGTCGCCGGTGGATTTCGGCGCCCTGCTGGCAGAGCAGGCTTCGGCGGCGAAGATGATGATGACCGTCGCCCAGATGGTCAAGCATATCGACAGTGCCAGCAAGGTCCGCTTCCTGATCGCCGAGACCGAGAGCGGCTACACCCTGCTGGTCGCCCTCTGGCTGGCCCGGCTGTTCGGCATCGAGCGGAATATCGAGATCAGCCCGCTGTTCGAGACCCAGGAGGCGCTCGAGCATGGCGCCATGGTGATCGAGGAGGCGCTGCGCTCGCGTCACTGGCGCGACTATCTCCGCAGCACCGGCCGCATGGCGCTGCAGTTCGGCTACTCGGATTCCGGCCGCTATGTCGGCCAGCTCGCCGCCACCTACCTGATCGAGCGGCTGCGCCTGAAGACCGCCGAGCTGTTGCGCAAGCACGGGCTGACCGATGTCGAGGTGATCCTGTTCGACACCCACGGCGAGAGCATCGGCCGCGGCGCGCATCCGTTCCATCTGGCCGACCGGCTGGACTATCTCTCCCCGGCCCGGTCGCGCGCCACCTTCGCCAAGGCCAATATCGCCTATCGCGAGGAGTCTGCCTTCCAGGGCGGCGACGGCTACATGCTGTTCGGCACTCCCGCCCTCGCCGACGCCACCATCGCCACCATCGCCGAGCATGCCTTCGCCCCGGAACATGCCTCCGCCAAGGTCAGCCTCGACAAGGACCCGATCTACGACGAGCCGGACTTCTCCGCCGACTTCTTCTCGACCATCGCCTCGGGCATGACCGACCTGGTCGAGGACCCCGGCTACGCGGCGCTGCTCGGCGCCTTCGGCCCGGCGCTGATCGACCGCACCGGCTCGCGTCCGCCGGCGCGTCAATCGGATGGCGGCGGCGCCGGGGCCAGGATCAAGCACCCCAGCGAACTGCGCGCGATCCCCAACAACGCCATCCTGCAGCAGCTCGGCTGGTGCGCCAACACGTTGCAGGGCCTGGGTCTCGCCGCCGCCCGCCACCCGGAGACGTTCGAGGAGTTCCTGCTCAAGAGCCCCCGGTTCCGCCGCGCACTGGATTTCGCGAGTCACGCCCTAGCCCATTCCGACCGCGACGTGCTGCGCGCCATCGTGCTCACGCTCGACCCCGGGGTCTGGCTCGACCGCGCCGCGCACGAGGCAGACCCGAGCCGTCGCGACGCCCTGGTCATGCTGGCGAAGGGACTGGAACGGCTCGACCTCTGGGCTTCCACCCAGTCGATGTTCCGTCGCATCCAGGCCGACCATCTGGCGCTGCGCACGGCCTGGCCGGACGCGCCGCGCATGAAGCTCAAGGAGATGCTGCTGCACGCGATCCGGCTGGCGCTGATCGAGCGGATCTGGCTGCTCTCGACGCGCATTCCGTATTTCTCGCCGCGCTACAACTTCACCCGGCAGGATCTCGACGACCAGATCATGCGCCTGGAGATCCCGTCGGCGCTGAAGCATCTCACCGAGATCTTCCCCCCCGCGCCCGACCATTCGGTGATGCTCGACTTCCGCGAGCCGCGCGCCACGCACACCGACCTCGCCTATTCCCGCGAGGACGCGGAGATCTTCCAGCCCATGCGCCGCCTGTTCGACCTGGTCCGCGAGATCAGCGTGGCGGTCATGCATGACGTGGGCGCGTTTGGCTGACCCGCGACGACATGTGACCTCGCGACGGCGATCCTGGAAGGTGACGGAGGATCCGCCGCCCCATGCCACTCCCTTGGAGATAGCCACTGGGATACGACGCATCGTGGCGCCCAATCCCTCGCCGATGACGTACAACGGCACCAACAGCTGGCTCATCGACTGGCAAGGCGGCACCGCGCTGATCGATCCCGGTTCCGAGGACGAGACCCATCTCGGCGCCATCATCGCCGAGTGCCGCGGGCGGCTGACCCACATCCTGGTCAGCCATACCCATCACGATCATCTCGACGGCGCCGTCACCCTGGGCCGGCGCCTGGGCGTGCCGACCGCCGGGTTCCGCGTCAGCGCCAAGGCGGAGTTCGACGCCGACATCAAGCTGGACGACGGCGACCGCATCGCCGGCATGACCGTGCTCCATACCCCGGGTCATTCCATGGACCATATCTGTCTGGCGCACGACGACGGCATCATCTTCAGTGCCGATCACGTCATGGGCTGGTCCACCTCGGTGGTGCCCCCGGCCCCGTATGGCGACCTCGACCTGTTTCTTGCCAACCTGGAACGGGTGCGCGACCGGCACGACCGGCTGATGCTCTCCGCGCATGGGCCGGCGATCAACAAGCCGTTCGAGACCGTGCAGGGGCTGATCGAGCACCGCCTGGCGCGGGAGGCGTCGATCCTGGCCCTGATCTCCGACCAACCCAGCCCGATCGAGACGCTGCTGGGGCGGGCCTACGTCAATCTCAATCCCAGGCTGATCGAGCCGGCGCGGCTCAACCTGCTCTCGCACCTGAACAAGCTGGAGCGCGACGGGCGCATCACCCGCTCCGAGGCGGGGTGGCGCGTAGCCGAGCGTTAAACCAGAGGGCTGTGACCACGCTCCACGGCCTCACGCGCGGATTTCAGATGCGCCTCGGTGAACTGCCTGGCATGGGCGGACAGGTCGCGGCCGTCCTCCCACAGGTTGCGCCAGATGCCGAGGATGCCTTCCAGCGGCTGGCCCACCACCTTGGACGAGAAGGATTCGAAGGTGATCGGCCCGGCATAGCCCGCGCGGACCAGGGCACGGAACACCTGGCTGAAATCGACCGAGCCGGAACCGAGATAGCCGCGATTGGAATCGCCGGTGTGGAAATAGCCGAGATACTCGCCGGTCTCGACGATGGCGGCACCTGGGTCGGCTTCCTCGATGTTCATGTGATAGCAGTCGAGATGCACGCGGACGTTGGGCAGTCCGACGCGGCGGCAGAACTCGACGCCCTGCGAGGCGGTGTTGATCACGTTGGTCTCGTAACGGTTCACCACCTCCATGCCGAGGACGATGCCGCTCGCCGCCGCCTTTTCGCCGATGCGGCGGATCACCTCGACCGAGCGGGCCACGCCGGCGGAGTTGGCCGGCACGCTGTATTTCTGGAACGCCGAATACAGGATGCCGCAGACATGGGTGGCGCCGAGGTCGCGCGCGATCGACGTGATCAGTTCCAGTTGCCGCTCGCCGCGTCGGGTCTTGTCGTCGTCGCCGCTGGAGATGTCGGTGTCGGCATCCAGGCCGAGGGAGAAGGTCAGGCCGATGCCGGCTTTTTCCAACTCGCGGCGGGTGAAGTCGACGTCGATGGCGTGCGGGTCGAGCGCGCAGGCCTCGATCAGATCGAAGCCGAGGTCGGCGGTGTTGCGGATCGCGCGCGCGCATTGCTCGCGGTTCCAGCCTGCTTCCCAGACAAATCCGTGCAGGCCGAGCTTGTTCTTCAACGGGGCGGATGTCGGCATGACAAATACCTTCGAGTTCCTCGGGATTTTGAAGGGAATGTCATTCATCCGGATGGGTCAAGGTCGGCGTATCATGCTATGCGCCGCCCCCAGACAAACCCGGAGTCCAAATCTTGAGATCCATTCGCCCTCTGCTTGCGGCCTCCCTGCTGGCCACGTCCTGCCTGGCTGGGCTGGCGGCCCGCGCCGATGATGGCGACGCCAAGATCGAGAAGCACGACCACAAGACGCCTGGCCTGCATCCGCCCGACCTGCATCCGACCGAGAGCCTCAGCGACGGCAGCGTCACCATCGGCGGCAACCGGATCGACTATCAGGCCGCCGCCGGCACCCTGATCGTGCATCCGAAAGACTTCGACGATGCAGCCAGCCTGGGATCGGACAAGGACGAGCCGTCCGGCGGCGACAAGCAGGACGCCGGCGACAGCAAGCAGATGGTGGATAAAGCCGAGGCCTCGATGTTCTACGTCGCCTATTTCAAGAAGGGCGTGCGACCCGAGAACCGGCCGATCACCTTCCTGTTCAACGGCGGCCCGGGCTCATCGACCGTCTGGCTGCATATGGGCGCGTTCGGACCGAAGCGCGTGGTCACCGCCGACGACAGCCATTCCGAGGCGGCGCCCTATCCCTTCGTCAACAACGACGAGAGCCCGCTCGACAGCACCGACCTCGTGTTCATCGACGCTCCCGGCACCGGCTTCTCGCGCATCACCGGACCGGACAAGGAAAAGGCTTTCTACGGCATCGACCAGGACGCGCACGCCTTTTCGGATTTCATCGTCGCCTTCCTGTCGAAATACGGCCGCTGGAACTCGCCCAAGTATCTGTTCGGGGAGAGCTATGGTACCACCCGTTCCGCGGTGCTGGCCAACGACCTGGAGATGGACAAGGAGATCGACCTGAACGGCGTCATGCTGCTGTCGCAGATCCTGAATTTCGATGCCAGCTCCGATGCGCCGCAGTTCGATCCGGGCGTCGACCTGCCCTATATGGTGGCGCTGCCGACCTTTGCCGCGACCGCCTGGTATCACCACAAGCTGCCGCCCGGCACCCAGACCGACCTTGCCGCCCTGTTGCGCGAGGTCGAGCATTTCGCCTCCACGGACTATTCCGAAGCGCTCGGCGAAGGCTCGACCCTGGCGCCGTCGCATCGCGACGCGATCGCCGAGAAGCTGCATGGCTACATCGGGTTGCCCGTCGAGTACATCAAGAAGTCCGACCTGCGCATCAATGGCGGTCAGTTCGAGAAGATGCTGCAGGACGACACCGGCACCACCACCGGCCGGCTCGACACCCGCTTCTCCGGCCCCAGCATGGACCCGCTCAGCAAGGAGTCCGACTACGACCCGCAGAGTGCGGCGATCGGCTCGGCCTATGTCTCGGTGTTCAACGACTATGTCCGCAAGACCCTGCATTACGGCGAGGGCCTCACCTACAAGCCCGATATCGACATCGAGAAGGACTGGGACATGAAGCATCGTCCGCCCGGCTCGGACGTGCCGGTCGCGGGCTCGGCCAACGTCATGGTCGATCTGGCAGCGGCGATGAAATACAACCCCAAGCTGAAGATCCTGCTGAACGCAGGTTATTACGACCTGGCAACGCCCTATTACGAGGGCATCTACGAGATGCATCACCTGCCGATCCCGGCCAAGCTGCAGGACAACATCGAATTCCGGCAATACCAGTCAGGCCATATGGTCTATGCCAACGTTCCGTCACTGAAACAGCTTCACGACAACGTGGCCGACTTCATCCGCCGGACTGACAATATAAAAGCGACGCC
The DNA here is from genome assembly GCA_964235615.1 of uncultured Acetobacteraceae bacterium. Classification (GTDB taxonomy): domain Bacteria; phylum Pseudomonadota; class Alphaproteobacteria; order Acetobacterales; family Acetobacteraceae; genus Lichenicoccus. The sequence goes on from CAXSEE010000005.1 coordinate 12,326, forward strand.
GCTTCAAAAATAACTTGGCTGCCGATCAGATACACGCTATGGTTGTGTCAGGTCGGTTCCCCCGGGGCGTGGTCCATGTCAGGCGTTTCTTCCATCGACAGCTATATCTCGATCATCAAGAACGAGGCTAAGCAGGCGGCGCTGATGGTGAAGTCCGATCCGGCCATGCAGCGCGCGGTGAGCAGCTTTCTCGCCGACAGCGTGAACATCTCTGCCCCCGCCGACCTCCTCGCGAGCAAGAACCAGGGGGCGCTCCAGGTCGTGCTGGGCGCCTACAACATGTCCGGCATGAGCACCGAGACCGGCCTGCTCAAGAAGCTGCTGACCCAGGACCCATCCGCCACCGGCTCGCTGGTCCAGTCGCTGGGCAACACCGACTATTTGCATTTCGTCAAGGCCATGAGCGACCGGGCGATGATCTCGATGGATTTCGGCGATCCGGCCGCCACCAGCTTCGTCACCGGGGGTGCCGCCGCCTCCTCGATCTCGTTCAACAACCTGGCCTGGGGAAGCCAGAACTCCAGCCTGACCGCGGCCTCGCCGGCGGAGTCCTGGTCCTACGTGCTCAATGACGGCAGCGCCGGCGCATCGGTCGCGGCTGCCTTGAATACCGCGCTGCAGACCACCGCCACCACCGGCAACCCTGTCACGGCCAGCTACAGTGCCAACTCCAGCGGCGTGATCACAGGGTCGAGCGGCGCCCCCGCGATCGCCACCACCACCGACAGCGCCGGCAACACGGTCTACAGCATCGCACTGGCGGCCGGCAGCACCGGAAGCGCGATCCGGATCGCCAACGTCATTTCGGTGGCGGCGCCGGCGGCGAACGCCAGCACCCCGACCACGACCAGCCTCGACGCGGCGAGTGCGACATCCCTGCTGTCGGGCGCCCTCACCGCGACCGGCTTCAGCGTCACGGCCAGCGGTAGCACCGGACTGAACATCATCAATCCGATCGACAACACCGCCCTCTCGGTGGCGCCGCGTGCCTACACCAGCTTCGTGGCGATGAGCCAGCAGCCGATCAACGCCGGCTCCAAAATCGTGTCGCTCGGCACGGCCGGGCTGAACCTGAGCGCTGGACAGACCTTGATGAGCGGCAGCAACGTGATCGGCACGATCAAGTCCGTCGATGCCGTCGGCAACGTGACGCTGACCGCGGCCACGACCGCCAGCCTCGCGATCGGCTCGCGCATCGATGTCTCGATCGGGATCGGCGTGACCAATATCGGCACCCAGATCAAGACGACCGCTGCCACCACCATCAGCGACACGACCCTCGCGCTGGGGAGTGCCGCGACCGGCATCAAGGCCGGACAGGTCATAACCGATGGCAGCAACGTGGTGGGCGTCGTGAAATCGGTGGACGCCTATGGCACGGTCACGCTGCAGGCCAATGCGAACACGGCAGTTGCCGCCGGTGACAGCCTGAGCTTCCTGCCGCAGATAACGGATCAGCAGATACCGTCGCTGCTGGACACATCCAACGTCACCAGCATCGTGTCCCAGTACGAACTCAACTCGTATGAGACGGCGCAGGGAAAGCTCACTCCAGGCATGGACAGCGCGCTCTATTTCACGCGCACCGCGCCGGCGATCACCACCGTCAACCAGTTGATGAGCGACCCGACCCTGCTCAAGGTGATCACCACCGACCTGGGGCTGGCGGACACCTATGGTTCGCTGCCGTTCGACCAGCAGGTCAGCCTGATCACCAGCAAGGTGAAAATGTCGGACTTCAGCAGTCCGGCCAAGATCCAGAGCTATGCCGAACGCTTCCTGGCCCTGACCGGCGAGCAGGCTGCCGCGGGCTCCGGCAATGCCGATCCGGCGATGATCCTGCTGACGGGAGGCACCGACGACGGCACCGACACCAATACCGGTTTGATGAGCGCCCTCTATCCCGGCAGCGGCAGCAGCACGAGCAGTATTTCCGACCCGCTGCTTGCGGCACTATATGCCTGAAGCGCGGCGGGGTTTGCGTACCTCTAACACCAACTGGCCTTGGCTTGACCCATGAAAGACCAAAGCTCCGCTCTGGATCCCCAGGCAGGATTGGATTCCAAAGGCCAAGGCCTTTGGCGGGTCTGGGCAGAGCCCAGCCTTAGCTTTCAACAGCAATCTCACCGCCGCTTGGTATTCTAAGCCAGCATCTTTCCTCGAAAAGCCCGGCTTTGCCGACCCACTCCTCATTGATACGCGTCGTGCATCGAGGCGCGATGACTTCATCTACACCGAATTGCACCAGTAGATTACTGAGCTGGAAAGGGAGCGGGCAGGCGAACGTCTGTTTTCGTTGCAACGCGCAACGCCGCAGCTCCGCGCATGCGCACTTTCCTGCGGAGCCACGTGCTAACGCGGTGCGCGCCCCGATCTGCTGAAGCGTCTCGGTCATGCCGATCATTGCCCGCCTGCGTGTCATCGCCGCGGACGAGCGTAGAAGGGACCAAGACGCTTCGTACCTGCTCTTCGGCCCCAATTTTCCCAAGTGCCGCCGAAGCCGGCCGTTACGCCGACTTGGTCATGATCTCTTCGGCAATGTTGCGCGGCACCGGGTCGTAATGATGGAACTGCATGGTGAAGGAGGCACGTCCCTTCGTCATCGAGCGCAGGTGCGAGATGTAGCCGAACATCTCCTTCAGCGGCACCTGGGCGCGCACCAGCACAGTCGAGCCGGAGCTCTCCTGGTTCTGGATCATGCCGCGGCGACGGTTGAGGTCACCGACCACGTCGCCGACATGGTCCTGCGGCGTCGTGACCTCGACATCCATGATCGGCTCGAGGATGACCGGCGAGGCCTTCTTCATGCCCTCGCGGAAGCATGCCTTGGCCGCGATCTCGAACGCCAGCGCCGAGCTGTCGACGTCGTGGTACTTGCCGTCGGTCAGGGTGAACTTGAAGTCCACCGTCTGGAAGCCGGCCAGCACGCCGGTCGAGGACTGCATCCGGATGCCCTTCTCGACCGCCGGGATGTATTCGCGTGGCACAGTGCCGCCGACGACCTTGTTCTCGAACACGATGCCATCGTTGCGTGGCAGCGGCTCGAACACGATCTTCACCTCGGCATACTGGCCCGATCCGCCGGACTGCTTCTTGTGGGTGTAGATCTCGGTATGCGGCTTGCTGATGGTCTCGCGATAGGCCACCTGCGGCGCGCCGATGTTGGCGTCGACGCCGTACTCGCGGCGCAACCGGTCGATGATGATCTCGAGATGCAGCTCGCCCATGCCGGACAGGATGGTCTGGCCGGTCTCCTGGTCGGTCTTCAAGCGCAACGAGGGATCCTCGCCGGCGAGCTTCTGCAGCGCCAGCGTCATCTTCTCGACGCCGTCCTTGGTCTTGGGCTCGACCGAGATGTCGATCACCGGGACGGGGAAGGCCATGCGCTCGAGCACGACCGGGTCATCGGCGGAGGCCAGGGTGTCACCTGTGCCGGTGTCCTTCAGGCCGACGAAGGCGGCGATGTCGCCGGCGTGGACCTCCTTGATCTCGGCGCGCTTGTCGGCGTGCATCTGGAACATGCGTCCGATGCGCTCCTTGTGGTCCTTGGTGGTGTTCAGGACCATGTCGCCGGACTTCAAGGTGCCGGAATAGACGCGCACGAAGGTCAGCGTGCCGTACTTGTCGTTGATGATCTTGAACGCCAGGCCGGCGAACGACGCCTTGGAGTCGATCCGGATCAGGCGTCGCAGGGTCGGGTCCTCGTCCTCGTGGCCCTCCTCGGCGGCGACGCGGATGCCCTCGACCTCGTCCGGCGCCGGCAGATAGTCGAGCACGGCGTCGAGCAGGGGCTGCACGCCCTTGTTCTTGAACGCGGTGCCGCACAGCACCGGGCGGAACTCGCCGGAGATGGTGCCCTTCTTGATCGCCCGCTTCAGGGTCGCGACGCTGACGTCGCCCTTCTCGAAATACTCTTCCATCGCCTCGTTATCGGCGGCGAGCGCGGTGTCGAGCAGGAGCTGGCGAGCCTCGTTGGCGCGCTCGACCATGTCGGCCGGGATCGGCTCGTCATGGAACTTCGCGCCGAGCTCGCCGCCTTCCCAGACGATCGCCTTCATCTCGACCAGGTCGACCACGCCGATGAAGCCGTCCTCGACGCCGATCGGCAACTGCAACGGCAGCGCCACGATGTCGAGCTTCTCCTTGAGCGTATCGAACGCGCGGTAGAAATCCGCGCCGGTACGATCGAGCTTGTTGATGAAGATCACGCGCGGGACGTTGTAGCGGTCGGCGAGACGCCAGTTGGTCTCGGACTGCGGCTGCACGCCGGCGACGCCCTCGATGATGAACACCGCGCCGTCGAGCACGCGCAGGGAGCGGTTCACCTCGATGTTGAAATCGATATGGCCGGGGGTGTCGATGATGTTGATGCGGTGGTCCTTCCACTCGCAGGTCACCGCGGCGGAGGTGATGGTGATGCCGCGCTCGCGCTCCTGGTCCATGTAGTCGGTCGTGGTGTTGCCTTCATGCACCTCGCCGATGCGATGTGACACACCGGTATAGAACAGGATCCGCTCCGTCGTGGTGGTCTTGCCGGCATCGATATGCGCGGTGATTCCGATGTTGCGGATATGCGATAGCTCGGAATGTGCGGACACGCGAACCTCCCAGAGGGACATCTACTGAATATCGACGAGAACGCCGAACGCGGCCGGACATCGTTCCCTATGTTCCGCTATGGCGGCTCAGGAAGGGAACAACGCCAACCGGGCGATTGAAGACGCGCCTGACATGCGGCAGGCGCGCTTGTTTTGCAAGCCTGAAGCGCCCGCAGGGGCGCCCATGGCCTCAGACTGGCGCTGCGGCGGTCTTTTTCAACTGGGCGCGCTGGATGCGGCGCTTCAGGGCCTGCGCCTCGAGCGGCAGGCGACGGTTCGGCGTGCTCATCAGGAATGCGTCCAGGCCGCCGTTATGCTCGACGGTGCGTATCCCGTTGGGGGTGACGCGCATGCGGACGGAGGTGCCGAGAACGTCGGAAAGCAGCGAGGTCTCCTGCAGGTTCGGCAAATAGCGGCGCCGGCTCTTGTTGTTGGCGTGACTGACGTTGTTACCCGTCAGCACGCCCTTGCCGGTTATCTGGCAGCGGCGAGACATCTCGATCATCCTCGGTACGACAACAGCCCGGCACACGCACGCCCGGCCTCGATTTCCATAGAGGCGCGGCTTATGACGCCCCAGGCCGGTTTCGTCAAGTTCTGCCGCCGTTCCCCTCGTCGTTCGATCCATGCAGTTCGCCGGCGCGCACGCTGTCGGCGGCATTGCCAAGCATCCTCAGCATCGCCGCCTGATCCATGGTACGCGCCAGCACGCCGAGCGAGCCGCCCAGTAGAGCCGAGGCGATGGCCAGCGGCGGCAACTCCTTGCTCATCATATACTCGATCGCCTTGTCGACGACGGCGCCGGCATGGCTGAGCTCGGCCGGAACGGAGCCATCCTGGCCCAGCGTGGGTTCCGGATCAGGAGCCCCATCTTTAGAAAACGGCCCGTCTTTAGAAAACGGCCCGTCTTTAGAAAACGGATTGTTCGGCTCGAAGCTCATGGGAATTCTCCTCCTCTATCTGCTGGACATGCTCTTCCTCGGCCTGGACCGCCCACATCCGCGCATACATTCCATCCATCGCCAGCAGGCCGCGGTGGGTGCCGCGCTCGGCGATCCGACCGTCCTGGAGGACCAGTATCTCGTCGCAATCGATCACCGTGGAAAGCCGGTGGGCGATCACCAATGTCGTGCGATTGGCCGCTACGGTGCGCAAGGCCGCCTGGATCTCCTGCTCGGTATGGGTGTCCAGCGCGCTGGTGGCCTCGTCGAGGATCAGGATACGCGGGTTCTTGAGGATGGTGCGCGCGATCGCCACGCGCTGCTTCTCGCCGCCGGACAGTTTCAGGCCGCGCTCGCCGACCCTGGTGTCGTAGCCGTCCGGCAGCCTCTGGACGAAGTCATGCACCTGGGCCAGGCGCGCGGCCTGCTCGATCTCGGCCTGGCTGGCGCCGATCCGGCCATAGGCGATGTTGTAGCGTATAGTGTCGTTGAACAGCACGGTGTCCTGCGGCACCACGCCGATCGCGGCGCGCAGGCTGGCCTGGGCATAATCGCGCAGGTCGCGGCCGTCCACCAGCACGCGGCCGGCCGAGATATCATAGAAACGGAACAGCAGCCGGCTGATGGTGGACTTGCCGGCCCCGGTGGGACCGACGATCGCGGTGCGGCCTCCGGGGCGGATGCTGAAGCTGATGCCGTGCAGGATTTCGTGGTCCGGACGATAGCCGAAATGCACGTCCTCGAAATGCACCGTGGCGGCGGGGGCGTCCTGCAGCCGGGCGGCGAGGCCAGCCGCATCCGGCCGGTCCGACACGTCCTGCGAGCGGCCGAGCAGCTGGAACATCTGCTCGAGGTCGACCACGCCCTGGCGCAGCGAAGAATAGACGAAGCCGAGGAAGTTGAGCGGCTGATAGAGCTGCATCAGGTAGGTGTTGATCAGCACGAAATGCCCGACGCTCATGCGGCCGGCAGCGACGTTGCGGGCCGCCATCAGCATGACCACGGCCAGGGCCACGGCGATGATCACCGCCTGGCCCAGGTTGAGCATGTTGAGCGAGACCTGGGTGCTCACGGCGGCACGCTCGTAGCGGGCCTGGGCCTCGTCGTAGCGACGCGCCTCGTGGCCCTCGTTGCCGAAATACTTGACCGTCTCGTAGTTCAGCAGGCTGTCGAGCGCTTTGCCGCTGGCCTCGTTGTCGATGTCGTTCATGCGCCGGCGGATGCCGATGCGCCAGCCGGTGAAGGTGATGGTGAAGCCGACATAGACCACCACCATGACCAGGGTCGCGAGCGCGAAGCGCCAGTCGAACAGGTGCCAGATCACCGCTGTCACCATCAGCGTCTCGATCAGGGTGGGCACGATGTTGAACACGCCGAGGCGCAGGATCAGCTCGATCGCCGCCGTGCCGCGCTCGATCGCCCGGGTGACGCCGCCGGTCTGGCGGTCGAGGTGGAAGCGCAGCGACAGCCCGTGCAGATGCCGGAAGGTCTGCATCGCCACCACCCGGATCACCCGCTGCTTGACCGGTGCGAACACCGCGTCGCGCAGCTCGCCGAAGCCGCCCGAGGCGATGCGCAGCAGCCCGTAGGCGACGATCAGCCCGAGCGGCACCGCGACGACATGGGAAGGATCGTGCCGGGAGAGGACATCCACCGCGCGCGAATAGATATACGGCACATAGACCGTGGCGACCTTGGCTGCCACCAGCAGGATCACGGCGCTGACCACCAGCAACCGGCCACGCAGATCGCCTCGCGGCCAGAGATAGGGCAGCAGGCCGCTGACCGTTCCCAATGCTGTCTGTCGGGAGACGGAAGACCGTGATGCCGAGGAATTCATACCTGCCGATGTGGCATGCGCGGCCCGGATTGCAAATGAAACAGTTATGGTGGCTCGATGGACCAGGGTTTCATCCGTCATGTCACCGCCTGCAACAACGCCCGGCTGCCGGGCGGCCGCAGGCCGTTGCGGCTGCGTGGGGTGCAACTCGGCTGGATCGACCCGAGACTACTGCCGGCGCTGGCCTCTCGCGGCCTTTCTCCCGAGCGGGATGGCGGCTTCGATCTCCCGGATCCGAACATGCTGGAGGCGCTCGGCCGCACCCTGGCGGAAGACGGGTATTTTCGTTTCCGCAACGAGGCGTTCGACATCCTGGCCAGCCGTGACATGCCGGGCTCCGGTCACGCGACGAGCGGTCACGTATCAAGCTTGGGCCGGATCGATCGCGGCGCTTTGCCTGGCTTCGGCCTGCTGGCGGCGGGAGTGCATGTCAACGGCCTGGTGCAGCGGCCGGACGGTCCATACCTCTGGGTCGGACGTCGGGCCGCCGACAAGCTGCTCGATCCGGGCAAGCTAGACCATCTGGTCGCAGGCGGCATCGCGGCCGGCTACAGCCCCGAGCAGACATTGGTCAAGGAAGGCCAGGAGGAGTGCAACCTGCCGGCCGAGTGGGCGGCGCGGGCGGTCAAGGTTGCCGAGATCACCTACCGGATGGACCGTCCGGAGGGCCTGCGCCGCGACCTGCTGCATTGCTACGACCTGAGCCTGCCGCCGGACTGGGTGCCGGTGCCGAATGATGGCGAAGTGGAGGAGTTCCGGCTGCTGCCGCTCGGCACGGTGTTCGAGACGGTGCGCGACACCGACGACTTCAAGTTCAACGTCAACCTAGTGCTGATCGATTTGTTCCTGCGACGCGGCCTGATCGACGAGCTTAGCCCGGATGGACAGCGCCTGCG
>CAXSEE010000005.1:20700-30020 GCA_964235615.1 uncultured Acetobacteraceae bacterium
TACTGAAGCCATATCAGTCGGTTGCGGCATACTCTTCTGATTTCATTATAAGCTGTATCAAATCTTGACCTCTTTCGAGGCCAGATTGCTGTTTCCTCTTGCCGGTTTTGTTCTTTATATGTTCTTTTGAATGAGGAGAGCTTGCGGGTGAAGTTGGGACTGGAAACGCTGGGACTGGAAGCGCTGCGCCTGCAGATCGAGCGGATCGAGCGGCATGGCCTGCACAAGGCTACCCGTTCCATATCCCTGCCTTTCGGCATCGACGCCATCGACGCCCTCCTGCCGCAAGGGGGCCTGGCCGGCGGTGCGCTGCATGAAGTGCTCGGACAGGGCGCCGACAGCGAGCATGCCACCCTGCCCAGCCTGCTCGTTGGCAGTCTGCTAGCCGGCACCCAGGGTCAGATACTCTGGGCCATGCGCGGCCGCGACCTGTTCGCCCCCGCCTTGTCCGCGGTCGGGCTGCATCCGGACCGGCTGATCCTGGTCGAGTGCGGCAACGCCGTGCTGGACGTGATGGAAGAGGCGCTGCGTCATCCCGGACTGCTCGGCGTGGTCGGCGAGATCGACGGCCGCCTCGGGCTGACCGCCTCGCGCCGGCTGCAACTCGCCGCGGAAGCGTCAGGAGCCATCGGCTTCCTCATACGGCGCAGCCGTCATTTCGACGATCCCGTCCTGCTTGCCCCGACCGCCGCCGCCAGCCGCTGGCGTGTCGGCGTGCTGCCGCGTCCTCCCCCGCAGCTCGGGATGCAGCCGTCCTCCCATCATCCGGACCCCAAACTCGGCCCAGCCTTGTGGCGGCTGGAACTGCTGCGCCTGCGTGGCGCCGGAGCCCGGGCCCTTCCCATCCACTGGATCCTGGAAGCCTGTCATGACGCAGAAGCCTGGCATGACGCAGAAGCCTGGCATGACCCAGAAGCCTGGCATGACCCGGACGCCTGTCATGACCCAGACGCCTGGAACCGCCCGGAAGCCTGGAACCGCTCAGAAGCCTGGCAACAGACGGGTCGCCTTTCTCTGGCTGCCGCATTGGCAGACCGACCGCCTGCGTCAGGATCGCTCCGGACCGCATGAACCGATACCCACGGTCGTCTCGCGCACCCAAGGACCGCGCCTGGTGATCGCCAGCGCCTGCTCCAAGGCGATCGGGCTCGGGCTGCATCCGGGCATGAAGCTCGCCCATGCACAGGCGATGGTGCCGGGCCTGCGCGTCGTGCCCGAGACGCCGCAGTCAGACCAGGACGCCCTGGCCGGCCTCGCCGCCTGGTGCCTGCGCTATACGCCGCTGACCCGCGCGCTGCCGCCGGACGGGATCTGGCTCGACCTCACCGGCTGCGCGTCGCTGCATGCCCCCTCCTTGCATGCCCCCTCCTTGCATAAGGGCGAGCACGCCCTGCTGTCCGATCTGGCCGCGCGGCTGGCACGGGCCGGCCTGTCCGCGCGCGTTGCCCTCGCCGACACGCCCGGTGCCGCCCACGCCCTGGCGCATCATGCCGTCACCCCGCTGACCATCGCGCCGGCGGGAGCCCTCGGGTTGTTGCTCCCGCTGCCGGTCGACGCCCTGCGCATCGGCAGCGAAGCCGTCACCCTGCTGCATCGTTTCGGCTTGCGCGATATCGGGTCGCTCGCCGCCCTGCCCCGCGCGCCGCTGGTCAAGCGCCTCGGCGCCGAGGTGGCGCTGCGTCTCGACCAGGCGCTCGGCCGCATTCCGGAGGCGATCGAGCCGCTGCTGCCCGAACCGCCGATAGCCGAAACCCTCGCCTTCCTGGAGCCGCTGCTGACGGCGGACGCGCTGTCGGCGGCGATGGCGCAACTTGCCGAAAGCCTCTGCCGGCGGCTGGAGGAACGCGGCCAGGGCGCGCGACGGCTGGAGCTGGTGTTCCAGCGGGTCGACAACAGCCGCCAGGACCAGCACATCGCCCTCGCCCAGCCTTCCCATGCCGCGCGCCACATCGCCCGCCTGTTCGACGAGCGGCTGGAGCAGGTCGATCCCGGAGAAGGCATCGAGGCGATCCGGCTCACCGCCATCGTGACGGAGGCGCTGCATCCCAGGCAGGACCCGCTCGGCCTGCCTCTGGATCATACCCCGGCCGGCCTGGCACTGGCCGACCTGGCCCCCCTGATCGACAAGCTGGTCAACCGGCTCGGCGCACACCGGCTGTGGCGCCCGGTTCCGGTGCAGAGCGACGTGCCGGAACGCTCGGTGCGGGCCAGCCCTCCGCTCGACATTGGGCCCGCGGACTGGTCGATGGCCTGGCCCGCCAGCCTGCCCCGCCCGATCCGGCTGCTGGATCCGCCGATGCCGGTACGCACCCTGACGACGCTGCCGGACTCTCCACCCAGTTTTTTCATCTGGCGCAATCATCGCCACCAGGTCCGCCGCGCCGATGGCCCAGAGCGGATCGCCGGCGAATGGTGGCACCGGGCCGGCGAGTTCTCCGCGGTGCGCGATTACTTCCGTCTGGAGGACGAGACCGGCCGCCGCTTCTGGCTGTTCCGGCGCGGAGATGGCGCCGATGCGTCTACCGGCGACCTTTGCTGGTTCCTGCATGGCCTCTTTTGATAGAAAGCTAAGCTGGCGGTGATCCGACCAGGCGTTGCACCGCTTCGCACCACAAACAGGCTGACAGGTGAGATCATCGCAGCGTGACCAACTTTGTCGAAGCCCTGCTGTTGCGGGAAAAGACCCGCTTCGAGGAGAGCCAGCGCCAGCTCACCATGCAGGCAGTTGCCGATCTTCTACGGGGTGCTGCTCGACCACGCCCGGCACGGGTGACGGTCCCGTCGCTTCAGCAGGAAGATTTCGTCTGGTGCGCCTTCCCTGAACGGGAAGTCCCGTTGCGTCCCAGGCCTCCTCCATGTCGCCTACACGCTCGCCCTAGCGGCCATGGGAGGCGGCTATGGCGTCATGGCCGCCTACAACTACCAGTCAGCCTCGGGCCGGAGCGGGCCACTTTGGGGGCCGGCATAGCCTGACCTGTTTCCCATTGCCTTGACAGGCCGGATCTTGACCAGGGACGGCCTTAGGCCCCAGACCCCGATTCAATAACCTGGGATGCCATATGCTTCGACTTCTTACGGTGGGCGCTGCCTGCTTCGGCCTGCTGACGCTCTCCTCCGCCCGTGCCGACGAGGGCATGTGGACGATGGACAATCTGCCGGTCAAGCAGATGCAGTCCCGCTACGGCTTCACACCCTCCGCGGAATGGATCAAGCGCGTCACGCAATCCTCCGCGCGCCTGGCCCTGGGCTGCTCCGCCTCGTTCGTCTCCGGCGACGGGCTGGTGATGACCAACCATCACTGCGCCAACCAATGCCTGTCGCAGATCTCCAACGCCGGCCACAACTATATGCAGGACGGCTACTCGTCCGCCTCGCAGAGCAAGGAGCCGCGCTGCCCGGCCATGGAGCTCGACCGGCTCGACACCATCACCGATGTCAGCCCGCGCATGAGCGCGGCACTCTCGAACAAGCAGGGCCGCGACTATACCAAGGCGCAGCAGGCGGCCGAGAGCGGCATCGAGAAGGAATGCGTCGGCGGCGATGCCACCACCTGGCGCTGCGACGTGGTGACGCTCTATCACGGCGGCCGCACCGCCTTGTACCGCTACCGCCGCTACCAGGATGTGCGGCTGGTGTTCGCCCCCGAACAGGCGGCGGCCTTCTTCGGCGGCGATCCGGACAACTTCAATTTCCCCCGCTACGACCTCGACGTCACCTTCCTGCGCGCCTACGACAAGGGCCAGCCGGTGCATACCGAGTTCTTCCCGTTCGACCCGGCCGGCCCGAAGGACGGCGAGCTGGTCTTCACCTCCGGCAATCCGGGCTCGACCTCGCGCGAGGCGCCGGTGGCTCAGCTCCGCCTGCTGCGCGACCTCGAGCTGCCCGCCACCTTCGGCTATTACTCCACGCTCGACGGCGTGCTCTGGCAATACGGCCGTACCGGAAGCGCCCAGACGCAGGACGCGCAGGATGAAGTGTTCGGCGTCGAGAACAGCCTGAAAGTCTATACCGGGTGGCTGCAGGCGCTCGCCGAACCCCAGCTGATCGCGGACAAGCAGAAGCAGGAAGACCAACTGCGGGACTGGATCAACGCCGATCCCAGTCGACGCCACCAGTTCGGCGACCCATGGGCGACGCTGGCACCCTCGCTGGATGCCGAGCGCCGGCTCTATTTGCATTACATCATGATCGACGGCGGCCAGCGCAGCCCACGCGGCTTCCAGGGCGATCTGTTCAAATACGCGAAACTGCTGGTGCGAGGCGCTGCCGAGCGCGCCAAGCCGGACGGCGAGCGTCTTACCGACTTCCACGACGTCAAGCTGCCCGCCATCGAGGCTCAGCTCGGCGCCTCGGCACCGGTACATCCGCAACTGGAGCAGACGCTGCTGGCCTTCTCGCTCACGCGTCTGCGCCAGTCGCTCGGCGCCGATGACGACGCGGTGAAGACCCTGCTCGGCAAGCAGTCGCCGGAAGCGCTCGCAAGCCATGCGGTCAGCTTCACCCATCTCGGCGACCCCAAGGTACGCCTCGGCCTATGGCGGGGTGGCACGGCCGCGATCGACAAGTCGAACGACCCGATGATCGTGCTGGCACGGCAGGTGGAGCCGATCGCCCGCGGGCTGCGCGACGACTGGGACAATAATGTCGTGGCCCCGCAGCGCCAGGCCAACGAAGCCCTTGCCCGCGCCCGCTTCGCCCTCGCCGGCACCAGCGTCTATCCGGACGCGACCTTCACCCAGCGGCTCTCGTACGGCTTGGTCAAGGGCTGGAACGAGAATGGCAAGCCGGTTCCCGCCTTCACCCATTTCAGCGGATTATATGGCCGCGCCACCGGCAGCGATCCGTTCCGGCTGAGCCAGCCGTGGCTGGTTGCCAAGCCGAATTTGGACCTGAACACGCCGTTCGATTTCGCCTCCACCAACGACATCATCGGCGGCAATTCCGGCAGCCCGGTGATCGACGCCCAGGGCCATGCGGTCGGGCTCGTCTTCGACGGCAACATCCACTCTCTCGGCGGCGACTTCACGTTCGACGAGCCTGTCAACCGCGCCGTGTCGGTGGATACGGCAGCACTGCTGGCGGCGCTGAAGACCGTCTACCGCAACCAGGCCCTGGCCGGCGAATTGACCACCGGCCATCTCTGATCCGGCACGCCAATGCCGATGGACATGTTTCCGGAGCCGGATATAACGGAATAACGCACGTCATCGGAACGGCGGAGACACTGTCATGAAAGAGTTGGCGCGAACGGCTGGAAAGCGGCTCCTGCCAACGTGAGCGGTGGCGACGCCAGCACCGAGGAAAAGCGTCTCCCGGACAAGATGCGGGAGAAGGCCTCCGAGCGGCTGCACACGACGATCGCCCGTGACCTCGGCATCGCCATCGCCGCCGGCGAGCTGCTTCCGGGCGAGACGCTGCCCGGAGAGGTCGCCTCCAGCCTGCATCTGTCGGTGTCGCGCACAGCCTACCGCGAGGCGGTGCGCATCCTGGCCGCCAAGGGCATGGTGCAAAGCCGCACCCGCACCGGCACGCGCGTCAGCGCCCGGGCACGCTGGAACATCCTCGATCCGGAAGTGCTGGGCTGGTTCCTGCAAACACGGCCGAGCGAGGCCTTCGTGCGCGACCTGTTCGAGGTCCGGCTGATGGTCGAGCCGGCTTCGGCGTCGCTGGCGGCGGAACGGCGGACCGAGGCGCAACTGCGGGCCATGACCACGGCGCTGGAAGTGATGGACCGGTTCAAGCTCTCGACCGAGGAGGGTCGCGCCGCCGATCGCGCCTTCCATCACGCCATCCTGGAAGCGACCCAGAACGAGGCGATCCTGGCCCTGTCGAGCAGCGTCTGCGCCGCCGTGCGCTGGACCACCCTGTTCAAGCAGCGGGTGCAGAGCGCCCCTCGCGATCCGCTGGGGGAACATCTGCTGGTGCTGGAAGCGATCGCCGCACGCGATCCCGGCACCGCGCATGCCGCCATGACCGACCTCGTGCGTTTTGCCCTGGCCGACATGCAGGCGTCACTGGAAGCGGGTGCCGCGCATTGAATTAGAAGCCGGGGCCGCGCATTGAAAACGAGGCTGTCGTGAGCCATAACCCCATCAGCCAGGGATAATTGTCGGACAAATGAGCGAAGCCGCCGCGACGACGCCGTTCGACCGTGCCACGGGCCTGATCGCGCTCGACTGGGGCACCAGCTCGTTGCGTGCCTGGCGCCTGTCCCGGACGGGCGCGATCCTGGACGCCCGGCACGAGGGTTGGGGCATCATGCACCTGCCGGAAGGTGGCTTCCCGGCCGCATTCGCCACGATCACGCGAGACTGGCTGACACCGGACCACAGCGTGCCGGCGATTGCCTGCGGCATGGTCGGCAGCCGCCAGGGCTGGCGCGAGGCGCCCTATGTCGCGACGCCGGCGGGCCTGGCACAGCTCTCGTCCGGCATGCTGACGCTGGATGCGGGCGGCGGCACCTTGCTGCATCTGGTCCCCGGCGTGCTGGAGACCAACGATCCCGACACACCGGACGTGATACGCGGCGAGGAGACCCAGGCAATCGGGGCCATTCATCGTCTCAAGGCTGGGCGTCTGGGTGCCGGCGACGCGCTGCTGGTCATGCCGGGGACGCACGCGAAATGGGCGCGGCTGCGCGACCATCGGCTGGTCTCGTTCAGGACCACGATGACCGGCGAGCTGTTCGCCCTGCTGCTCCGTCATTCGATCCTCGGCCGCGGCGTGGCCGAAGCCGCACCGGCAGCACCGGCCGCCCACGAGGCCGCGTTCCGCAGCGGCGTCCTGGCCGGCCACGAGCATGGCGCCTTTGCCCGGCTGTTCCAGGCACGGGCACTGACATTGACCGGCGCCATGGAGCCCGCCTGCGTGCCGGACTATCTCTCGGGACTGCTGATCGGCGAGGAGCTGTGCCACGCGGCGGCCGATCTCGCCAGCACCAGGCACGTCGCCATCACCGGCGACGCAACGCTGTGCGAGCGCTACGAACGTGCCTTTGCCATCATCGGCGCCGATCCCCCCGAGCGGATTGACGACACCGCCCTGGACGGTCTGCTGCGCATCGCCTTCCAGGCCGGCCTGCTGCCGGAATTCATCCCTGTCGGAGCCGAGTGAATGCCCCCGGAGAGCGTAACAACAAACCTGCTCGGCCGCACGCCGTTCACCGCCATCCTGCGCGGACTGACTCCGGAAGAGTCGGTTGCCGTCGGCGAGGCGCTGGTCGCGGCCGGCATGACCATCCTGGAAGTGCCGATGAACTCGCCGCGTCCGCTGGAGAGCATACGCCTGCTGGTGCAGCGCTTCGGCGAGAGCTGCCTGATCGGCGCCGGAACGGTGATGACGCCGCGGCAGGTGACCGAGATCGGCGAGGCCGGCGGCCGGCTGATCGTCATGCCGCACGGCGATACCGCGGTGATCACCGCGGCCAAGCAGGCCGGCATGGTCTGCATGCCCGGTGTCGCGACCCCCACCGAGGGCTTTGCCGCCCTGCGCGCCGGTGCCGATGCGCTGAAACTATTCCCCGCCGAGCTGGTCGGCGTGCCGGTGCTGCGGGCGATGCGCGCGGTGTTCCCGAAGGAGACGATCTTCCTGCCGGTCGGCGGCATCACCCCGGACAATCTGGGCGAGTTCGTCCGCGCCGGCGCCAGCGGCTTCGGGCTCGGCTCCGGGCTGTACACCCCCGGACGCAGCGCCGCCGAGGTCGGACGGCGCGCTAGAGCCTACATCCAGGCATGGGACCGCGCCGTCCAGGATCTCGCGGCGGCCGGCTGAGGAGGATCGCGTCATGCTTCGTATCGGTATCGTCGGTGCCGGCCAGATCGCGCGGGTGCAGCACATCCCCGCCCTCGCCGCGACTCCGGGCATGGAACTCGCCGCCATCGCCAATCCTTTTCCCGTCCCGGTGCCGGACGGCGTGACCCTGCATGCCTCGCTTGCCAGCATGCTGGCGGAATGTCCCGGTCTCGACGCCGTAGCGATCTGCACGCCGCCGCAGGTCCGTTACGATCTCGCGGTCCTGGCGCTGGACGCGGGCAAGCATGTGCTGCTGGAGAAGCCGCCGGCCGCCACGCCGGCGGAGATCACGGCACTGGCCACCTACGCCTCACGGCACGACCTCACTTTGTTCACCGCCTGGCACTCGCTGTTCAGCGCCGGCGTCGACCGTGCCCGCGAGCTGCTGGCGACGTATGGCACCATCGGCATGCGCATCGTCTGGAAGGAGGACGTCCGCAAATTCCATCCCGGCGTCGACTGGTTCTGGCAGCCCGGCGGCATGGGCGCGTTCGACGCCGGCATCAACGCCTTCTCGATCATGGTCGGCGTCATGCCCGAGCCGGTGTTCGTGCGTGCCGCGACGCTGATGATCCCGGCCGGCGCGCATACGCCGATGGCTGCCCATGTCCGCTTCGCCACGCCCACCTATAGCGAGGGCTTCAGCTCCGAGCTCGACTGGAACCAGAAGGATGGCGAGATCTGGACCATCAGCTGGACCCTCGGCGACGGCCGCATCCTCCAGCTCGAACGTGGTGGCGCGGTGCTCAAGCTGGACGGCGAGATCATCGTCGAGGGGCCCGACGAGGAATATCCCCGCCTCTACGCCCGCTTCCGCGACCTGATCCAGGCCGGCCGCTCCGAGATCGAGATCCGTCCGCTGCAGCTTGTGGCCGACGCCTTCATGCTGGCCCGGCACGAGGCGGTCGCGGCGGTCGAGCCTTGAGCCCCGTCTTTGGCGCACCGGTCCGCTGCGTCCATGAGGTCCATGCCCTGCTGGGCGAGTCGCCGTTCTGGGACGCGCGGGAACAGGCCCTGTACTGGGCGGACATCTACGGCCGCCGGATACACCGGATGCGTCCCGGGACCGGAGCTACCGACGACTGGCTGATGCCGGACCGCGTCGTCGCGGTGATCCCGCGTGCGCGGGGCGGCCTGCTGGTGGCATTGGCCCGCACGCTGGTGCGGTTCGATCCCGCGAGCGGCGCGCGGCAGACCCTGTTCTCGCTGGAGGCCGATGACGTCGGCACCCGTTTCAACGACTCCCGCACCGATAGCCTGGGCCGGCTATGGATCGGCACCATGAACGAGACCGACGACACGCCGACCGGCAGGCTGCTCTGTTTTACGGCGCCAGATCGTTGCACGACCATGGAGACCGGGCTGCGTATCTCCAACAGCATCAATTTCAGCCCCGATGACCGTCTGTTCTATCTGGCCGACACTCCGGAGCGGATACTGCGCAGCTACGACTTCGACCTGGCGGCGGGCACCATCGCCAACCGGCGCGACCTGGTCGCCGTGGATGGCGATGTCGCCATGCCCGACGG
>CAXSEE010000005.1:30120-44519 GCA_964235615.1 uncultured Acetobacteraceae bacterium
GCTGGTCTGCGACGACGCGCTGCACCTGGTCGCGCATGCGGGCCTGGCTCCTTGCCACGAATGTGCGCGGCCGCTCTGCCGGGCCTGCCATCGAGCGCATTGCCCGAAGTGCGGCACCGGCACGAGCGGTTCAGCATTGCCGTGGCGGGCAAGCGGGTCCGCCGTGTAATCCTGCAAGCCGTGCTGTTCCTGCCGGAAGCCGTCTGCGACCCTGGCAGCGCATGCTGGTTTCGCAATACTGTTTTGATATTGCAATATAGTGCAGAATAACGGTGTTATTCAGGTGGCGCCACTGTCGTGCCGTAAGCCCTGGCTTCCGGTCGCCAGGCTTTGACACAGCTGGTTTATGCCGGTTATGGTCGAAGTGCTAGCGCGGAGGACGGCGGACGGCCTCACCCGCGACCTTTAGAATAATTGTATCGATCCTGGCATATTCTATGACCTTTCAATCCAGGGAATTTGTCAAACGGATTTTGAGGAGCGAAGAAGTTTCTGATGGTGGGCTCGTTTATTCTTGGCTTACTGATTGTAGGTGGAACAATCATCTTTGGCGTTGCCGGGGCTGCGTTTGGCAGAAAGCTCATAAAAGGCAAGGTCGCCGAGGGACACAACGACGTTCTTGTTCCTTTATTCCTGACCACTGGCGTGATCTACGCGGTGCTATTGGGTTTCATGGTCGTCGCTGTCTGGGAGACCCATTCCGACGCGCATGACAACGCTGCTCAGGAAGCGGCGGTCCTTGTTCCGCTCTATCGTCAAACGTCGGATATGTCCGACGACAAACGCGACGAGATGCGGAGCATCCTGCGCGAATACGCCGACGTCGTTGTCCATGACGAGTGGTCCCGGATGGCAGCCAAGGGGCAGGCGAGTCCCAAGGCGCAGCAACTGATTGGCCAGATGTATCGGGAGTTCGGCACGCTGACGCCTTCCACGAAAATCGGGGAGATCATCGACGCGGAGTTCATTCGGACTCTTTCATCCGAGTTGGTGTTCCGCAACAAAAGATTGTTGCAGGCATCGGAGAGCTTGTCATGGGTCATGTGGCTAGGCGCCATTGGCGGCGCCGTCGTCACGATCGGCATGACATTCATCCTGTTCATGGATAATAAGTGGCCGCAATTTATTTTTGTCGGAACGATGTCCGCCCTGATCGGGATGCTGCTCTATATGCTGGCCATCCTGAGCCAACCGTTCAGCGGGCCCTTGGCGATCGACGCCGCTGCGTTCGAAGCGTCATTGGCCACGTTCCAAATCATCGACCATGAGACTTAGGAGATGCCGACATGCACATAAGTACAATGAGCGAGAGGGGCGGCCATGGCCGGGAGCTGGGAGTCGTCTACGCCTCTGTTGAGGGAGTCAACGAACATTCTTTCGATGAGTGCATAGCGGAGCTGGTCGAGAAGGCGCACAAATTGGGAGCCAGCGCATTGATTGGCCTGCAACTCGTGCAGAGCCAATTCCAATGGAACCAGAGAACAAGCCTGCTCGCCACAGCGTTCGCCGGCGCCGAGTAGCCCGGCAGGATGATTTGGAAAGGGTTGGCAATGCCTCGATTGCGTGGCTTCTTGCCGCTTCAGCCTGCCGTTTCCGGGAAAGAAGCGGTTCGTGTAGGACTTGGCTCTTTTCTGGGTATCGGCCTGACCGGCGCGGTCACAACCTGGTGGTTTGGTGCTTCCTGGTCTACGCCGATCGTGATCGCGCCGATGGGAGCGGCTTCGGTCCTCATGTTCGCCCTGCCGGACAGTCCGCGCATCCAGCCGTTCGCAATGGTAGCTGGGAGCCTCATCGCATCGTTGATCGGAATCACCTGCGCACGATACATCGCCAGCCCGCTTCTCGCCGTCAGTGTCGCGATCGGGCTCACTCTTGTCGCACAGGCGTTATGCCGCTGCACTCATCCGCCAGGAGGTGCTGTGGCAGTCGTGGCAGTCCTGGGCGGCCCGAAAGTATTGGCGGCGGGCTACAGCTTCGTTTTCATGCCCGTGATGGTCAACACGTTCATCCTGCTTATCATCGGGATCTTCTACAATAATCTTACCGGCCGCGAATATCCGCATGTGCCGAAGGCTGTGGATTGACGTGCCGACCGGTCATGGCCGCCAGCGCGGATCGTCGACCGGGCCGAACCGGTCAGTGGTTATCTCGGGGGGTGCCTTTGGTCTGCGCGATCCGCTGGTAGGCGACCGCTGACTCCAACACGGCACCGGTCTCGAGCTGGCCGACCGAGCCGCGCTGCAGCTCCTGCCAGGGCGTCTGGTGGGCGGGATAGCGGTAGCCGCCTTCCGCCTGCAAGGCGACGCGACGCTCGCTGATCTCGGACTCCGGTAGCAGCATGTCGACCCGGCCCTTGCGCATATCCACGCGCAGCCGGTCGCCGGTGCGCAGCAGGGCGAGGTTGCCACCGGCCGCCGCTTCCGGCGATGCATTCAGGATCGACGCCGAGCCGGACGTGCCGGACTGCCGGCCATCGCCGATGCAGGGCAGCGCGTGCACGCCCTGGGTGATCAGGTACGAGGGCGGACGCATGTTCACCACCTCGGCCGCACCCGGATAGCCGATCGGCCCCGCGCCGCGCATCACCAGTATGTCGGTCTCGGTGACATCCAGCGAAGGCTCGTCGATGCGGGCGTGGTAGTCCTCGGGGCCGTCGAACACCACCGCGCGGCCCTCGAACGCCTCCAGGTCGTCCGGATTATCGAGATAGCGATGGCGGAACTCGTCCGAGATCACGCTGGTCTTCATGATCGCCGAGTGGAACAAATTGCCGGTCAGCACCAGGAAGCCTGCCTTCTGCTTGAGCGGCTGCCCGTATGGCCAGATCACCTTTTCGTCCTGGATCGTGGTCTTGCGGCAGTTCTCGCCGATGCTGCGTCCGTTCGCGGTGATCGCATCCTCGTGGATCAGCCCCTGCCCCATGAGCTGGTTGACCACCGCCGGCACACCGCCCGCGCGATAGAAATCCTCGCCCAGATATTCGCCGGCCGGCTGCAGGTTGACCAGCAGCGGGATGTCGCGTCCGATCGACTGCCACTCCTCGATCGCCAGCTCGATGCCGAGATGACGCGCGAGCCCGTTCAGGTGGATCGGCGCGTTGGTCGAGCCGCCGATCGCGGAGTTGACCCGGATCGCGTTGACGAAGGCATCCTTGGTCATGATGTCGGAGGGCTTGAGGTCCTCGCGCACCATCTCGACGATGCGCCGGCCGGTCTCGTAGGCGATCTCCTGGCGATCCCGATACGGCGCCGGAATGGCCGCCGCACCCGGCAGCTGCATGCCCAGCGCCTCGGCCAGCGAGTTCATCGTCGTCGCCGTGCCCATGGTATTGCAATAGCCGGTCGATGGCGACGAAGAGGTCACCAGCTTGAGGAAGGCGTCATTGTCGATCTCGCCGGTGGCCAGCAGCTCGCGCGCCTTCCAGATGATGGTGCCCGACCCGGTGCGCTCGCCGCGGAACCAGCCGTTCAGCATCGGGCCGACCGATAGCGCGATCGCCGGGATGTTCACCGTCGCCGCCGCCATCAGGCAGGCCGGCGTGGTCTTGTCGCAGCCTATGGTCAGCACGACCCCGTCCAGCGGATAGCCGTACAGCACCTCGACCAGCCCCAGATAGGCGAGGTTGCGGTCGAGACCGGCCGTCGGACGCTTGCCGGTCTCCTGGATCGGATGCACCGGAAACTCCAGCGCGATGCCGCCGGCGTCGCGTATGCCCTCGCGCACCCGTTCCGCCAGCACCAGATGGTGACGGTTGCAGGGCGACAGGTCCGATCCGGTCTGGGCGATGCCGATGATCGGCCGGTTGGACTGCATCTCCCTGGGCGACAGGCCGAAGTTCAGGTAGCGCTCGATATAGAGCGCGGTCATGTCCGGGTTGTGCGGGTTGTCGAACCAGTCGCGCGAACGCAGGCGGGTGTTGGAGGCGTTCGGTTTGGCCCGGTCGTCCGACATTGGTCTCTCTTGATCGCTCGATTACTCAGACAATTAAGCGCGCCGGGTCATGCGCGCAAGGCGGCGACGACCCGGCCCAGTTCCGCATCGGTCAGGTCCGGGTGGATCGGCAGGGCCAGGATGCGGCTCGACAGATCCTCGGACACCGGCAGCGGCGTGGCGGCGTCATGATGGTCGCGATAGGCCGGCTGATGATGCAGCGGACGCGGATAATAGACCGCACTCGGCACGCCGGCATCGCGCAGGTGCTGCTGCACGGCATCGCGCTCGGCCGTGTCGGCCAGCAGCACCGAATAGACCGCCCAGGCGCTGCGGCTGTCCGCGACCCTTGCCGGGACGGCCAGCCTGTCGCGCAAGCCCTCGTCATAGAAGCGGGCAACCTGCTCGCGCCGTTCGAGCTCGGCGTCGAACACGTCGAGCTTGGCCAGCAGGATGGCCGCCTGCATCGTGTCGAGCCGGCCGTTCATGCCGGTGCGCAGCACTTCGTAACGGGTGTCGCCCTCGCCATGCGTGCGCAGCGAGCGATACAGCCTGGCGCGCGCCGGATCGTCGGTCAGCAGCGCGCCGCCGTCGCCATAGGCCCCCAGCGGCTTGGAGGGGAAGAAGCTGATCGCGGTCGCATCCGCCTCCCGCCCGAGCTTGCGGCCGGAAAGGCTGGCGCCGAAACTCTGCGCGCAGTCATCGAGCAGGAACAGCTCCTGCGCGCTCGCGATCGCGCGCAGTTCCGGCCATGGCGCCGGCTGTCCGAACAGGTCCACGCCGATAATCGCCCGTGGCCGCAGCCGGCCCTGGCGCCGCACCGTCTCGATGCGCCGGCCCAGGGACGCGGCATCGATCTGGAAACTGCCCGGGTCGACATCGACGAACACCGGCGTCGCCCCCAGCAGCAGGGGCACCTCCGCGGTGGCGGTGTAGGTGAAGGCCGGCAGGAACACGGCGTCGCCATGGCCGATCCCCTCCGCCATCATCGCGATCTGCAGCGCATCGGTGCCGGAGCTGACGCCGACGCACTCGCCGGCGCCGCAATAGGCCGCCAGACGCCCCTCCAGCTCGCGCACTTCCGGACCGAGCACGAACTGGCAATGGGCCATCACCGCCTCCATCCGGGCTCGCAGCGCCGGCGCGATCCGGGCCTGCTGCGCCTTGAGATCGAGGAACGCGATCGGGGTCATGACGCGGCGACCTCCAGCGAGGGCTCGGCGGACGGACCGGTCAGCCCGTCCGGATTATGCGCGAACTCCGGCACCAGCCCACGCAGCAGACGGGTCGCCTCGGCGGCATCGTTGCTGCGGCAGGCAGCCTCGATGGCATCGATCGCGCGTCCGACGGCGGCGCGGTCGGCGGTGCGCGGGGTTGCCACCAGCAGGCCGGGATGGCCGGTCCGCACCGGCGGCTCGCGTCCGTGGAACAGCTCCTCGGTGAGCTTCTCTCCCGGACGCAGCCCGGTATAGCGGATCGCCACGTCCTGGTCGGGACGCAGCCCGGCGAGGCGGATCATCTGCCGCGCCAGGTCGACGATCTTCACCAGCTTGCCCATGTCCAGCACGAAGATGCCGCCATCGCGAAGCAGTGCGCTGGTCTCCGCACCCACCCCCAGCACGCTCGCCTGCAGCACCAGCCCGACCGCCTCGGGCACCGTCATGAAATAGCGCTGCATGTCCGGATGGGTGACGGTCAGCGGACCGCCGCGCTCGAGCTGCCGGCGGAACAGCGGCACCACCGAGCCGTTGCTGCCGAGCACGTTGCCGAACCGCACCGTGATGCAGCGCATGGCCTCCCCGCCTTCCCGTCGGGCCTCGATGTCCAGCGCCTGGCAATACATCTCGGCCGCGCGCTTGGAGGCGCCCATCAGGCTGCTCGGGTTGACCGCCTTGTCGGTGGAGATCAGCACCATCGCGCTGGCCCCCGCGCGCGCCGCCGCATCGGCCACCTGGCGGGTGCCGACGATGTTGGTCAGCAGCCCCTCGCACGGATTGAGCTCGACCATCGGCACATGCTTCAGCGCCGCAGCATGGAACACCAGCTCCGGCCGGTACTCGGCGAACACCGCGCCGATCCGCCCCATGTCGCGGGTGTCGCCGATGACGATGACCCGCGGCACCCGCGGCGCCAGTTCGGCCAGCTCGACATCGATCTGCCAGAGCGCGAACTCGCTGCTGTCGAGCAGGACCATCTGGGCTGGTCCCAGCGACGCCACCTGTCGCGCGAGTTCCGAGCCGATGGTGCCGCCGGCGCCGGTCAGCAGCACGCGCCGGCCCCGCACCAGCCGCGCCATGCCGTCCCGGTCGAGCGGCACCTGTGGCCGGTTGAGCAGGTCCTCGATCGCCACCGGCCGCAGCTCGACGCGGTCGGCGGGCGACAGCGAGGTCGGGTTCGGCGCGCGCCGCACGGCGATGTTGTGCGCATCGGCGATCTCGATCAGGTTCGCCAGCGCCTCGCCGCGAAAGTCCGGCTCGGTCACGACCAGCGCCTGCGGTGCCTGGCCGGCATTGTTCAGGCGCTCCAGCACCACGGCCGCGTTACCGACCGTGCCCAGGATCCGGTGGCCCTGGATGCGACGGCCGGACTGGTTGCTGCCATGCGCGAGCAGTCCCAGGATGCGCAGCGGCGAGGAACGGTCGCGCTTGATCGCGCGCAGGAACAGGTCGGCGGCCTCGTCCGCGCCGACCAGCAGCACCGGCTGCACCGCCTCCGCCGACAGGCGTATCCGCTTGGCCCCGGACAGACGGTAGCCGATGCGCAGGCCACCCAGCAGCAGAAGCAAGGTCATCGCCAGGATGACCGGAAAGGTGACGCTCGGCAGCGGAAAGCCGGTGACATAGAACAGCAGCGTGAACAACGCGGCACTGACGACCGAGCCGCCGGCGATGCCGAGCAGGTCGGTCACGCCGGAAAACCGCCAATATTGCTGCGACATCCGGAACGGCACGCCGCCCACAAGCAACGTGATCGCGCCACTGGCGATGAACCACAGCGGATGGATCAGGCCCCCACGCGGGTCGGCCAGATAGCGCGCGATCGGCGCCGCCGCGGCGGCGAGAGCGCCGTCGAGAGCCATGTTGACCAGGATCCGGTTGAAGGATCGCATCTGGGCGGGACGTTGCGGAGCCATTGCCGCAGCCCTATAGCGCAGCCGAGGCGTGGCTAACAGTAGGCAGGGGGCTTTGCCCCCTAACCCCCATCAAAGGCAAGCCTTTGAAATCAATTAGTTTAGTGACCGGGGTCTGGGGCGTGTCGCCCCAGCGGGTCCAGGGCAGCGCCCTGGCCTTGGTCTTCCTGCTCTCGGCGCTGCTGGTATGGGTCATGATCCGCGTCGCCATACTCGACACGCCCGGCCACCGCAGCTCGCACGACCGGCCTACGCCGAAAGGCGGCGGCGTCGGGGTGGTGGTGTCGTTCCTGGCCGCCATGGCGATCCTGCATCCGGCCCTCTCCCTGCTGGCTGCGGTTGCCCTACTCGCGCTGGTCTCGTGGCTGGATGACGTTCGGCAGTTCCCGCCGATCGTCAAACTGGCAGCGCAGGTCGCGGCGGCCCTGCTGATCCTCGTCGGCACGCACCTGCCGCCGCTCGGCCTGGCGGTGGGGTTCTGCTGGCTGATGTTCGTGACCAACGCGCTGAATTTCATCGACGGGCTCAATGGCCTGGCTGCCGGCAGCATGGCGCTGGCCAGCCTGTTCATCGGGCTGACGGCGCCGACCAGCCTGGAGAACGCGGCCGGCTGCATGCTGGCCGCGGGCCTGCTGGGTTTCCTGCCGTTCAACTACCCTCGGGCGAGGATCTTCCTTGGCGATGTCGGCAGCCAGGCGGCGGGCATGGCGGTCGCGGCCTTCGGGCTGCTTCGATGGCAGGACCCTCTGCCATGGTCCATACTGGTGATGCCGCTGCTGCTGTTCGGCATACTATATGATGTCGCCTTGACCCTGTTCCGGCGCCTGTTGGCGGGGGACAGGCTGACCGAGGCCCATCGCGGCCATCTCTATCAGCTGGCGTTCAGGACCGGCGTCCCGGCGCCGCTGGTGGCACTGCTGCACTGGGGCTTCGTGCTGTGGGGCTGCCTGCTGGCGTGGCTCTGGCTGCGCCGCGCGCCGGAGTTGGCGGTGGCACTGGCCGTCATGCCGCAATTGGCATGGAGTGCATTCGTGCTGCTGAGGGCCAGATCAGCGGCCATTGGAAGATGGTAGCGGAGGACTGCTGGGTCCTCCGCCGCTCGGTATCAGTTCTTGGCGAGGGTCAGCTCGATGCCCTGGCCGGCGCCGGACAGGCGCGCGCCCTTGGTGACATCGTCGATCCGCAGTTCGACACCGTTGCCGTTCTTCAGGTAGCGGCCGCCGATGCCATTGCCCAGCGTCGCCTCGCCGTCCGCCGCACCATAGGTGCCGTCGAAATCATGCAGGTGCTTGAGGTTGTAGACCCGTCCATGGCCGACGATCGTCGAGAAGCCGACCGCAGCGATGTCGACGCCTTTGACGTTGAAATGATAATCGTGACCCTTGTAGCGCAGCACGCCGTTGCCCCAGGTATAGCCGACACCGATGTCGGCGGCCTTTGCAGTGATGGTCACGTGACCGGCAACCGGTCCAGACGCGCCCGGATCCTTGGCGGCAAAGGCAGGAACGGAGATGAGCGCAATACCGGCGGCGAGAGTAGCCATCCGCATGACAGGATCCTTTCGTACGATGAGCGGCCCCGTCGCCAGAACGCGGCGGGATGGAACGCTGCCATATCGTCTCAGAACCATGCCGGTTTCACAATGCAATGCTGTCCTGTGTCCGACGTAGAGCCGATTTCAAGCTCTTAGCCGGGCAATCATGACGAAACAGTAAAGGGCGTCCCGCTCCCCATAGCTGTAGGAGACTGGACGCCCTTCGAGTCGCTTGCAGAACGGCGTCGTCAAGACGCCGCATCAGGTCAGCTGGCGCGGCGCGAACCGGTCTCGGCCGCGTGGCCGCTGCTCTTGCGAGCGGCACTGGATGCTTCGGTCATGATGGAGCGCAGCTCGCGCAGGTAGGCGGCACCCTTGAGCGTGCGCTGCACCAGGATCGAGCGGCGATCCATCGGATCGACCTTGCGACGGGCGAGATCGAGTTCGCCGAGACGATCCAGCGCGCGCGTGATGGCAGGCTTGGAGACGTTCAGCTCGGCGGCCAGGCCACGCACCGTATGGGCGCCTTCCTGGAGGTAGCAGGTCAGGAACACACCCAGCTGGCGCGCAGACAGATCCGGACCGTCGCGACGTACCATCGAGACGATAGTGTCGCGCAACGTACCGACGAGTTGATCAGAAGAGGTAGAAGCTTGCGCCATATGGAAGTCCTTTCTTCAACGACACGACCCGGTCCTGGGTCTAAGTTTTAGGGGCGCACTACTTGATTAGAGCGCCAATTGGTCCGTTCACACGGATAGAGTGTGTTCGCATCTCTTTATAGACATGAGAAACGAATTGGTTCAGTCCCAATTCCGTTACCGAGATGTTTTATTCTGTTTCAGAAGTTAAGAAGTGCAACAAGCCGTTGAAAAGGCACCGTAATCCCTGAGATTCTCCGCCTTCCGGCCGTCCGGCCCGGTTGGTGTCGTTCCAGGCATACGTATCGATATGAGCCCAAGTGGTAGTTTTAGGGACGAAGCGGCGCAAGAATAGCGCGGCCGTGATCGCGCCAGCCATCGGCTTCGATGAAACGTTATTAAGATCTGCTACCGGACTCGATAGCCAGCTGTCGTAGCCGTCGTGCAGAGGCAGCCGCCAGAGCGGGTCATGCGACCTGATGCCGGCACTCAGCAAGGCGTCCGACAGCCGGTCGTCGTTGCTGAACAGGGCTGGAAGGTCTGGTCCCAATGCGACTCTTGCCGCTCCGGTCAGGGTCGCCGCGTCCAGCAGCACTGCCGGCTCATGCTCGCAGGCCTCCGCCAGCAGGTCGCACAGCACCAGCCGGCCCTCCGCATCGGTGTTGCCGATCTCCACCTGCAGTCCGCCCCGGGTGGCAATGACATCGGACGGGCGCATCGCCTCCCCGGAGACGCTGTTCTCGACGCAGCCGAGTCGCAGTTGCAGGCGCAGCGGAAGATCGCGCTCCATGATCAGACGTGCCAAGCCCAGCATGATCGCCGCCCCGCCCATGTCCTTCTTCATACGCAACATTGCCGAGGAGGGCTTGAGGTCGTAGCCGCCGGTGTCGAAGCACACGCCCTTGCCGACCAGGGAAACCAGCGGCGACGTGGCATCCGCCGCCGATCCCGCCCAGCCTGCCGACAGCACCTGCGGCGCGCGCGACGACCCGCGTCCGACGGCGTGGATCGCGGGATAGGCCCGCCGCAGGGCCTCGCCCTCGATGATCGCCGCTTCGGCGCCGAAGCGGCCACAGACCTGCGCCGCCGCCTCGGCCAGCTCGCGCGGCCCAAGCCAGTTCGCCGGCATGTTGATCAGGTCGCGCGCCAGCCAGACCGCGCGCGCCTGTGCAGCACCCAGGCCGGTGTCGGACGTGACCGCGAGAGACGGCCGCGGCTCGCCCGCATCGCGGAACCGGCTGAAGCGATACGCACCGAGGCTGAAGCCCAGCACGGCATCTTCGGGCGCATGGCCGTAAGGGGTGGCGATCTTCCAGACACCCGCCGGGAGTGCGGTGGCGAGGTTGGAATAGGCGAACGGACCCGCATTGCCAGCCGTCTCGCCGAGCCCGACCAGGGCCGCGGCGACGCCCTCGGGACCGGCGAGCAGCAACACCTCGCCGGTCTGGGCCTTGAAGCCGTTCTGCGCCACCCATGCCGCAACCCCCAACGCCTCGGCGCGCGCCGGCAGCTCGTCCACGGTCAGCGGATATACCAGCCGGGCCTCCGCTGAGCCCGCGGACGCGATGGCGAGGCAGTCGAGCGGTCGATCGAACATGGCAATACCCTTCCGGTCAGATGTCACGGTCGAGCGTTTACCCCGTTCTTGCAAGACACCTCGCCTGGCAACGCCTCTCTTGCAATTGCGGCCGCATGGCCCGACCATAACCATCATGCCGGGCGCACCCTTTCGGGCTCGAAGCCCATCCAGCACCGCCTTCAACGCGGAGCGTGATCGTCGTATCAACGACTCCAAGTCGCTGGATAATCACCGCGTCAAGGCGGTGCTTGGACCGACCAATACCGGCAAGACGCATCTGGCGATCGAGCGGCTGCTGGCCCACCAGTCCGGCATCATCGGCTTTCCGCTGAGGCTGCTGGCGCGCGAGAATTACGACCGCATGGTGGCGGCAAAGGGCAACCGCCACGTGGCCCTGATCACCGGCGAGGAGAAGATCGTGCCTCCGGAGGCGCGCTACTTCTCCTGCACGGTGGAGGCGATGCCGCTCGACCGGGCGTGCGAATTCGTTGCCGTCGACGAGATCCAGCTCTGCGCCGATCCCGACCGCGGCCACGTGTTCACCGACCGGCTGCTGCATGCGCGCGGCATGGTCGAGACGGTGTTCCTGGGTGCCGAGACGATCCGGCCCTTGCTGACACGATTGGTGCCAGGGGTGTCGATCGAGACCCGGCCACGGCTGTCGCAGCTCACCTACACCGGTGTCGCCAAGCTGACCAAGCTGCCGCCGCGCTCGGCGATCGTGGCGTTCTCGGCCGCCGAGGTCTACGCCATCGCCGAGCTGATCCGCCGCCGGCGCGGCGGCTGTGCCGTGGTGATGGGCCGGCTGTCGCCACGCACGCGTAACGCCCAGGTGGCGCTGTATCAGGACAAGGAGGTCGATTACCTGGTCGCGACCGACGCGATCGGCATGGGGCTGAACATGGACGTGAACCATGTCGCCTTCGCCGGCCTGTCGAAGTTCGACGGTTCGCGTCCGCGCCGGCTGACTGCCGCCGAGGTCGCGCAGATCGCCGGGCGCGCCGGACGCGGCATGCGCGACGGCAGCTTCGGCACCACTGCGGAGTGCCCAGAGCTGCCGCAGGAGCTGGTGGAAGCGGTCGAGGCGCACCGGTTCGACCCGCTGGAGCAGATCTTCTGGCGCAACAGCGACCTCGACCTGTCCGGGCCCGACGCTCTGATGGCCAGCCTGCTGATCGCGCCACAGCATCGCGGCCTGATCATCGGCAACGAGGCCTCGGACCTGCAGACGCTCGACCTGCTGTCGCGCGAGACCGAGATACGCGAGCTGGCACGCGGGCGGACCGCCACCCGTATGCTGTGGGAAGCCTGCCAGATCCCGGACTTCCGCAAGCTCGGCGATGACAGCCATGCCCGGCTCTGCGCCCGTGTGTTCGGCCACGTGGTGCGTCGCGGACGGCTGCCGGGGGACTGGATGGCCGCGCAGATCGCGGCACTGGCCCGCCCCGAGGGCGATATCGACACGCTGATGCAGCGCCTGTCCGGCATCCGGGTCTGCTCCTACATCGCGGCGCGGCCGGACTGGCTGGACGATGCGACGCACTGGCAGGGCAAGGCACGCGAGGTCGAGGACCTGCTGTCGGACGCGCTGCACGAGCGGCTGACCACGCGCTTCGTCGATCGCCGCGCGGCCCTGCTGATACGCCGGCTCGACGATGCCGAGAGCCAGGAGATGCTGTCGGCTGTCACCGCCTCCGGGGAGGTGGTGGTGGAAGGCCATTCGGTCGGCCATGTCTCCGGCTTCCTGTTCCTGCCCGATCCGCTGGCGGAAGGGCCGGAGAAGCGGCTGGTGCTTCGCGCGGCCAGGCGGGCGCTGCGCGAGGAGATGCCGAGGCGGGTGCACGCACTGACGTCAGCCGCGGACGCCGCCTTTGCCATTACCGCGGACGGACGGCGGCTGAGCTGGGACCGCGCCGAGGTCGCGCGCCTGCGGCCGGGACCGGGACTGTTGCGGCCGATGGTCGAGGTGCTCGACAGCGAGTTCCTCGACGGCGCCCAGCGCGAGCGGGTGCGCGCGCGCCTGCAGGCGTGGCTCGACGGCCAGATCGGCGGCACGCTGGCGCCGCTGTTCCAGGCCCAGGCCATGGCGAAGTCCGATCCGGCGTTGCGGGGGCCGCTGCACCGGCTGCTGGAGGAAGGCGGCCTGGTCGGGGGACCCACGGCGCCCATGGTGCCGCCGGCGCTGCGTCCGCGCCTCAAGGCGCTCGGCGTGCGTGCCGGTCGTCACGCCCTGTTCATGCCGGCGCTGCTCAGGCCGCGTCCGGCGGCGCTGCGTGCCGTGCTGCTGGCGGTACGGGCGGGCGTCGCGGTGCCGGAACTACCGCATCCGGGCGCCGTCAGCATCGCGCGGGATGGGGAAGATACGGGTCACTTCCTGGTCCGGCTTGGCTGGGTGGCGGCCGGTCCGGTCTGGCTGCGGCTCGACATCGCCGAGCGGGTGACGGCCGAACTCGCCTGGATGACCCGGCAGCATCCCGCGGCCTTGCCGCCAGACCTCGCGTCCCGCCTGTCCGTGCGGGCGGATCTGCTGCCCGCAGTGCTGCGCGGCCTGGAGGTGCGGCTGCGGCCCTCGGCACCGCTTGCGGAGGGCCAGTTCGGACCGACGGCGCCGCCGATGATAAGCATGATGCGGCCCGAGGCGCGGCCGGAGCGGCAGGCGAAGCGTTCGATCCCGATCAAGCCGACGAACGCGGAAGGTCCGTTCGCGGCCCTGGCGGGCCTGCGTGTCGGACGTTAGCCATATCGAGGATCGTGGCTGGCAACGGCTCGACAAGTGGCTCTGGTCGGCGCGCTTCCTCAAGGCGCGGTCGGACTGCGCGCGCCTGGTCGAGAACGGCCTGATCCGCCTCAACCGGCAGCCGACCGACAAGCCGCACGCGCGCCTGCGTCCGGGCGATGTCCTGACCTTGCCATTGGGCAGCCGGGGCGTGAAGGTCGTGCGCATCGTGGCCCTGGCCACGCGCCGCGGACCGGCTCCGGAAGCCAGGCTGCTTTATGAGGAGATCCCGGAGTCCGGATAGCAGTCGCCTTGCACTGGGGGCTAAAGATCCGCATATCTCCGGCCCTGACAGATCAAGCCTTCCTGGAGACTGTGATGACCTATGTGGTCACCGACAACTGCATCCGCTGCAAATACATGGACTGCGTCGAGGTGTGTCCTGTCGACTGCTTCTATGTCGGCGGGAACATGCTGGTGATCAATCCGGACGAGTGCATCGACTGCGGCGTGTGCGAACCCGAGTGCCCGGCAGAGGCGATCCTGCCCGACAGCGACGACCGCGCTGGCGCCTGGGTCGAACTCAACACCACCTATTCCAAGACCTGGCCGAACATCACCCGCAAGGGCGTGCCGCCGGCGGACGCCGACGAGTGGAAGGACAAGCCGGACAAGATGAAGCTGTTCTCGCCCGAACCGGGCTAAAATCTGTCCGGATGATCAGGCCGGAGCGAACCGGCGCCCCGTCCAGTTAAATGAGAGACCAGGCTCTGCCCTGGACCCGTTCAAGGCGAAGCCTTGAAAATCCAATCATATTGGTTTCCAAAGGCCAAGGCCTTTGGCGGGTCTGGGCAGAGCCCAGCCTTACC
>CAXSEE010000006.1:0-44352 GCA_964235615.1 uncultured Acetobacteraceae bacterium
AAACCGCACGATTGCTATTCAACCGCTGGTTGGGCCCGTTACGTGCCGGCCTCGTGCCTGTCATCGGTCGTGCTGCCCGATGGCGTATCGGCAACCGAAGTGCCTGATCGCGGCGCGATCTGGTCTGCGGCCGACGACGTCTACACAGTCACCAACCGAGAGAAGCTCGCGCGCGTTTTCGCCATGGAACATGCGTTGACGGGAGCGGGAGTATCGACAGGCGAACGCATCGAGGCAGGGTAGCCGGGTGATCGAAGCCAACGGCGGACGACCGCTTCAGGACAGATGCCGGACAGTCGTCGCGATCACATCCGACGCGGCCCCGATCAGCCTGGCGGCCCGTTATCGATTTCTTCTATCCGCTACCGGACGCCACGCCGGGAGTTCGCCAGGGCAAGCATGGTGAAGCCGCCCGCGAGTGCCGCCAGTCCGCAATAGCCGATGACGCCGGGCGCTCCGAAGCCGTCGACCAGAAGCCCGCCGACGATGGCGCCGACGGAAATCGCGACCTGGAACGTCGAGACGAGCAAGGCTCCCGCGCTTTCGGCATGATCGGGAGCGGCCTGCGTGGTCCATGTCTGGATGCTGATCGGGAAGGCGCCGAAGCCGAATCCCCAGGCCGTCGTGGCGAGCAGGGCCACGATCGTCGAGGTTCCATCGGCCAGAAGTGTCAGGGTCGCCGCCGCCAGGATGAGCGCCGCCAGTCCGGTGGCCAGCCGAGCGCTCCGTCCGGCCACGACGCCGCCGGCGAGATTGCCGAAGAAACCGCCGATGCCCAGAGCGAGCAGCACGAGGGAAATCATCCGCACATCGAGCCGCGCCACCTGTTCCATGAAGGGCCTGACATAGGTGAAGCCGGCAAAATGCCCGGACATGACCAGGATCACGGTGATGAGCCCGATGCGGATGCTCGGGCGGCGCAGCAGCAGGACGAAGGTGCCGAGCCCCGGGGTATCCACCGGCGGCATGCGCGGCAGGGTCATCACCTGGATCAGGAGCGCCACCAGGCCGATGCCGGACGCGGCGAGGAACGTCGCGCGCCAGCCCCAGAGACCGCCGATATAGGCACCGAATGCCGGTGCGCAGACCGAAGCCACGGTCATGCCGGTGAAGACGACCGACATCGCCCGCGGCATCAGGCCGGCGGGCACGAGACGCAGGCAGAGCGCCGCGGCGAGCGACCACACGCCGCCGAGCGCCACGCCGAGCCCGGCCCGTGCGGCGAGCAGGACCCAGATATTCGACGCGGCGGCGGCAAGCAGGTCGGACAGCACCAGCAGCAGGGACAGGCTCCAGACCACCATGCGCCGGTCGATCCGAGACGTGCCGATCACCAGGGCCGGGCCTGCGATACCGGCGACAACGGCCGTCATCGTGACCGTCTGTCCAGCGGTTCCGGCAGAGATGCCCAGATCATGCGCGATCGGCGTGAGCAGGCTGGCTGGAAGAAACTCGGCCGTGACGAGGCCGAACACGCCCAGCGACAGCGAGATCACGGCGTTCCAGGCCGCGCCCTGCTGGCTGCCCGAAGGTGACCAGCCGGTGGAGGTAGACCCCGCTAAAGACGTTTCTGACATGGGAAATCTCCAGCAATCGAAACGGAATAGCGCGTATGGTTTGGCGTTTCCATGTTAGATTAGCCGTAATGCTTGACCATTCGTCCAAACTTGGTTCTCTGCCATCATCCGATTTGCTGACCGACATGCTGAAGAGCCTGCGTCTCGACGGCGTGGAGTACGGGCGCTGCAAGCTCGCGGCACCTTGGGCATATTCCTTTCCGGCCGAGCAGGATGCACGGTTTCATTTCGTGTCCGGGAAGGGTTGCTGGCTTTTCACACCGTCTGGAGAATGGATCGAGCTTAGCGCCGGCGATGCCGTGCTTCTGCCACGCGGGAGTGCCCATTCGCTGGCGAGCGAGCCTGACGCGATCGCCCGTCCGTTTCCGCGGTGGCAATGCAAGACCATCTGCGGAATTCTCGAGCTGCAATGCCCAGGGGAGAACTCGACGGATGGCTTCGGGAAGGGTCCTGGGGATAATCGGGACTGCCTGCTGTTCTACGGCTCAATGCGGTTCAACCTCGACAGCATGCATCCCTTGTTGCGCATGATGCCGGACGTGATGCGCACGAACGAGCTGCGGCGTGGCGAGCCGGCCATCCCGCATCTGCTCGAGGCGATGGGCTGCGAGGTGGCGATGAACCGGGTCGGCGCCAGCGGCATCGTCACCCGCCTGGCCGACGTGCTGGCCGCCCAGATCATCCGCTCATGGGTCGAGCATGGGTGCGAGGATGCGGCGGGCTGGATCGCGGCTGTCCGCAATCCGGAGATCGGGCGCGTGCTGGCGGCCATCCATGCGGACCCTGACCGCGAGTGGCTGGTTTTGGACCTGGCGCAGACGATGGGCGCGTCGCGTTCGAGCTTCGCGAGCAAGTTCGCCGCCCTGGTCGGCGAGACACCGGCCCGGTATGTGGCGCAGGTGCGGATGCATCAGGCGAGGCAGTGGATCATGCGCGACCGTGCCAGGATTTCCGACGTGGCACACAAGCTGGGCTACGACTCGGACGCGTCCTTCAGCCGTGCCTTCAAGCGGATCATCGGCCAGGCGCCCAGCCATTTCCGGACCAGGGCCGGTCGCGAGCAATCGTGACTGGCAATCGAGGATTTCGCAAGGCCCGGCGTTGCTGGACCTCTACGGGCCGGAGCCGCTGCCAAGCCCGCCGGCGCCGAAGATATACTGGCTGACGGTCTGCTCCAGGCTCATCATCTCGTGGGTATCGCGGATGGTGTCCCCGGCGGCCAGCATGCGGCTGGAATGGCCGGGAGTAACGAGCAGCGCATTGGCCGCGGTGAAACCGCTGCTGCCCACGCCGAGACTTGTGTCGGACGGCAGACGATACCGGTCGTCAACGGTGAAACCGACCCGGGTCACGAACGCGGTCGTATCCAGGACGATGGATCCGACGGTCCCGACCTTGACGCCAGCCAAACGCACGTCGGCACCAACCTCCAGGCCATTCGATGAAAGGAAAACCGCCTGCAACGGATAACCGGCCGGACCACCGTCATGCTGCCGGGTGACGGCATAGACGTAGAAGACCGCGGTGACGGCGAGGACGGCCGCGCTGGCGACGCTTGCCGCTGCGCTATGACGTGGCAAGCAAGCCTCGCATCAACCCCATCGCCTTCTCGATCCTGTCGCACACAGGTTTATCAACCCGGCTCTTATCACGCGGGGGGCCGCAAGATCAAACCGATGCGCTTGCGGATGCCGCGAGACTCCGGCAACACCGGCCTTCATCAACGGGCTGGGGCCTGAGCGACATGACGACCATCCAAGCCTTGATCATCGCCGTCCTGCAGGGAGTGACGGAGCTTTTTCCCGTCAGCAGCCTGGCGCATGCGGTGATCGTCCCGGCCATCCTGCATTGGAACATCGATCAGCGCGGGAGCGCCTTCCTGCCCTTCCTGGTGACGCTGCATCTCGGCACCGCCGTCGCCCTGCTGCTGTATTTCTGGCGCGACTGGCTCGCCCTCGCGCGCGGCATCCTCGGTGCCGGCTCGGCCGTCACGATACGGGAAAGCCGGCACATCACGCTGCTCATCATACTCGCAACGATCCCGGGCGTCATACTCGCCTTCCTGTTCGAGAGCTTCCTGCGCAGGCTGTTCGGCACGCCGCAGGTCGCCGCCCTGTTCCTGGTCGTGAACGGCTTGATGCTGCTGGCCGGAGAGAAGCTGCGCCGCGGCAGCGAGCAGACCATCCACCGTCCGATCGCCAGCCTGAACTGGCGGGATGCGGTCATCATCGGCCTGTGGCAATGCCTGGCCTTCATTCCCGGCATATCGCGCTCCGGCGCCACGATCATCGGCGGCGTCCTGCGCGGCATCGATCATCAGGGGTCGGCGCGGTTCTCTTTCCTGATTGCCACGCCGATCATCCTCGCCGCGACCGTTGATCAGGCGCTGCATCTTCGCAAGTCGGGCGTCACCGTGGCGAGCTGGAGCCCGGAAATTCTCGCGGCCGTCGTTGCCGGGATCATGGCTTTTGCCAGCACGGCGTTCCTGATGCGCTATTTCCGTTCGCACGAGCAGTGGGCGATGGGTCCGTTCGCGATCTACTGCATCATAGCTGGCGCCGCGAGCTTTGCCCTTCTGTATGCCTAGGGAGACCATGATGCGGCGGTGCGGAGCGGCGATCAGGCTTGCAGCCGCGGTCATGCCGCTGGTCCTGCTGGCGTCTGCCGCACCGGTGTCGATCGCGACGATGCCGGTGTCGCGAATGGACACGCCGGTCTGGCGGCAGCGTTTCGAGGCAAAGCAGGCAGAGATCAAACGCGAACGCGTCGATCTGCTATGGCTCGGCGATTCGATCACCCAGGACTGGGAAAAGGACGGGCCGCAACCGTGGCGCAGTTTTGTTCCCGTATGGAAACGCTTCTACGGCGACCGGCATGCCATCGATCTCGGCTTCAATGGCGACAGCACTTGCCACCTGCTCTGGCGCCTCGAACATGGCGAGCTTGACGGCGTTCATCCCAGAGCCGCGATCCTGCTGATCGGCGCCAATAACTTCGGTCATATCCATACCGATGCCGACCAGACCTATGACGGTATCATGACGGTCATCGACCTGCTGCACCGCCGCCTGCCGGCAATGCAGATCCTGCTGATCGGGGTGTTGCCATCCATCCGCTCGCCCTGGGTGACCACGAACACGAAGCGTCTCAACCAGCGCCTGGCAGGACTGCCGGCGTTGGGTCCATGGCTGCATTTCATCGACGTCGGCGCCGTGTTCGAGCGTCATGGCCAGGTCGATGCAACCCGGTTCCTGGATCCGCTGCTTACGCCGCCCGATCCGCCGCTGCATCCGACCGCTGACGCGCAGGCGGCGATGGCGGCGACGATCGAGCCACTGGTGGCGACGATGATGGGAGATTACCAGCATCGTTAAGCGGTTGGTGATCATTTCCGGCTAGGCTGCTTGGGCAACAGGAGCCCGCCGTCGATGCGCCCTCACGTATTTCTCGCAACGCCCTGCTATGGCGGCGTTGTCGCGCAAGGATACATGCAGTCGGTCATCGGCATCATGCGCCGGGCCGGTGCCGACGGCTACGACGTCACCCTGGCGCTGCTGGGACAGGATGCGCTGATCACGCGCAGCCGCAACACGCTGCTGGCTCATTTCATGGCGAGCGAGGCCGCCACCCATATCCTGTTCATCGACAGCGACATCAGTTTCGATCCGGCTCTGGTGCAGCGGCTCATCGCGTCCGAAAAAGACGTCGTCGCGGCCTGCTACCCGCTGAAAACCCACTATTGGGACAGCAGCGCGGAAGATCGCATGCGAAGCGGCGAGCCCGCCAGCACCGCCGGGCTGCGCTATGTCGGGGAGTTGTGCGAGGGCAGCCTTGCGGAGCGGGACGGCGACCTGGCGACGGCGGCCTATGTCGGGACCGGCTTCATGCTGATCAGCCGAAGGGCGATCCTTCGCATGATCGAGGCCTATCCGGAGACGCGATACAAGGCGATCCATGCCTATTCCGACGTGCGGACGGCGGGATATGCGCTCCATGCCCTGTTCGACTGCATGATCGACCCGGTCAGCCAGACCTATCTCAGCGAGGATTTCACCTTCTGCCATCGCTGGCGGGCGCTTGGCGGCCAGATCTGGCTGGATACGAGGTCTTCCCTGACCCATACGGGTCCAACCGATTTCATCGGCGCTCCGGTCACTGCCTACGAGACGGGCCGGCCTGAGGTCTAGGAATGCGGCTTGGACGCGGCCGGAAGCAGGGCTTCCACAGAGACGATGGCAGTGGCGGCCACAGGGATTAATCGCGCGGCCTCGTCCATGACGGTGGACAATCCGGTGTTATGCTCGGACTTGGCGACAGCCCCGATGCCTGTCGCGAGTGCCACCAGCAGCGCTGCATAACGCGCGGTGCCGGTCAGGCTCAGGGCCATCGAGATGGTGACGCAGATGGCGGAAAGTCCGGCATAGGTCGAAGCTTCTTTCAACCGTGCGAAAATCATCGAGACGAACTTCATGTTGCAGCCTTTCTTCCAGTCCTGAACTGTCATGTTTCGGTCGCCGTCATTGACTGCGCCAGGGAGAGCGCCGCGGTCTGACGGCGTGACGAGCGGGCCAGCCAACCCGCGCCGTATAGGGAGAAATTCCACAGCAGCCGGTAGGAGCTGACCTGTGCCGCGGACAAGGCCAGGATGATGGCCGTCACACCCAGATCCGGTCGTGCCTCGAAGGCCGCGGTCGTCACCGGTCCGGCGACTCCGTCCACCTGAACACCAACCAGCCGTTGCAGGATCCTGACCCCGGCGTTGGAGAGGCGTTGCAGCAGAGCTGTCGGTGACACCTGCTGGAGGCCGGCCACGATCGATGCGGGCGGCATCGGTCCGCTACCCGCCTGGCTGATGCCGAAATATCGGGTCAGCGTGTTCAGCGACGTCGCTATCCCCCGGTTCCAGCCGAAGTCGAACAGCATGAGGTCGAGACCACCGGGAAACATCCCGCATCCGAGCGGCTGCCAGTATCTGCTGCGGCCCATTGCCTCGAACACCGAGAGCGGCAGGTCACGCATCTCTGCCGCGGTCACAGGCCCTTCCGGAGCCACCCATGCAACCATTGCCGGCGCCCCGACGCCCATGTTCGACCCGACCAAACTCCCCTGCCCGACATACCCGCTGGTCCAGTTGCCGGAGTCGCGCGGGTCGTCGACGTAGCCTCCCTCCTCTGCCTGCGTGAACAACAGGCAGGATGCGAAATTGGCTTCCATGATCAACTCCACCTTGTCGCGTGCTCGGCCGGATCAGGACGACGCATTGCCGCACCATTCCAGGATCACCAGGCCGCCGGCCCCGTTGCCGCCGGCGCCGCTCGCGCCGCCGGACCCGCCTCCACCCGGCCATAGCCCTCCGGCGCCGGCGCCGCTGGCAATGGTCGGGTGACCCGAACCGGTTCCGAAGGTGGCACCGCCCGCGCCCCCGACGGCGACGCTGCTCAGAACATAACCGGCCTGTCCGGTCCCGGATCCGGGGTTGGACAGGGCTTCCAGCTGCAGGACGGCATTGCTGCCCGCCGTGCCGCCATTGCCGCTCTGTCCGCCACCGCCGTTGCCGCCGTTGCCGCCGCCGAACACCGACAGGATCCCACCGAACCCGGTGGGTGACACCGACACCGAGTTGGTGCCGCCAGTGCCGATCACCACCGCGTAGGTGGCACCGGGCTGTACATCGAGCAGGACCTCCAGATAGCCGCCGCCGCCGCCGCCGCCGCCAGGGTATCCTCCCGAACCGATTCCGCCGGCGCCTCCCGGCCCCCATCCTCGGAATAGAACCTGCGAGACACCTTCGGGACAGCTCCAGGAATGGCTGCCGACGCTTCCCCAGACGCCTCGGTAACGCGTCGTCGCGGCCGAGACGAAAGCCGTCGTCGCGAGCAGGCTGCTGACGTCCCCGACAGCGGGCGTCGGCGCATTCGGCGTTCCGGTAAAGGCGGGGGATGCCAGTGGCGCCGCCTCCGGAAGCTTGACGGCCAGGAAAGGTGCCCCCGGCGCCATGCCGATCATGTCCGACGTGATCGCACCGGCGCCGGCGGGGATGTCGACCAGCCATAGCGGCACCGCGCCGGCAGGGGTCGAAGTCCCGCTGCTGAGGCCGAGGGCCACGCGCTGCTGCAACACGCTGGCCTGCGCCGCGCCATTGCCGTTCGGGCCGAACAAC
Organism: uncultured Acetobacteraceae bacterium; assembly: GCA_964235615.1. GTDB lineage: Bacteria > Pseudomonadota > Alphaproteobacteria > Acetobacterales > Acetobacteraceae > Lichenicoccus. Next base: position 7,738 of record CAXSEE010000006.1, read on the forward strand.
GTCTGCGACGGCATGGCCGCGTTGTAATAGGCAACCACCGCATTGCCGGCCTGGGTTTCAGAAACGACAGCGGAGACCAGCCATGTTCCGGGTCCGCCGACCGGCAACACGATGGCTGTCGTATTGACGCCTATCTTCACGAGTGGATCTCCATCGGGCGGAAGCAGCCCGATGAAGCTGGCATCGACGACGGTCGGGGACGTCAGGCTGCCCGGTCCGACGACGATCGACAGCCCCTGCCCGGGCGTGCATGGCAATCCATCGGCGTAGGAGGCATTATCGCCGATGACCATCTTGGCCAGATAGCCCAGACCGACCATCGTGTTGCGGGATTGCAGCAACTGATCCGTATCGAGCGGAACGGCGCCGACATAGACGATTTGGCGGTCCAAGCTTTTTCCTCCAGATGACACCGGGAACAGGGGGAGATCGACCAGCTACGGGTTGACACTCGTCCAGGCGATCGTCGCGGCCGGGATGGTGGACGCCACCAGCTCCATCACGTCGGAGACGCTGAAGGCGACCGGGGTCACGGTGGGATCGGTCGCGACCACGTCGTCCTGCGCGCGAAGGCCCAACATGCCCGAGGTCGGGATGTAGCTGCTCGGACCATCGCCGGGCTCGGCCTGCCAGCATTGCGTGACCAGGCCCGCATCCGCGTCGCCGGGACCGGAAAGCAGCAGACCGATCCGGAGGTTCCGCCCCGGTGCCGCCTGCGTCAGCAGCGATGCGCTCACCCTCTGCCATTGCCCCGGCCGCGTCATGTCGGCGGCTGCATGGACAGCGCCATCGGGATCATTGAGGTCGGTCAGGGCCAGCTCGACATCCGTAAGGTTCGAGCCGTTGACGATAAGAATCCAGGCCGATCCGCAAACCGCCGATCCTGCGACGGCCACATCGATCGAGGGGCCGGGCACGCGGCTGCCGGCTGTTGTCGAGACCGTCATGACCGGGTCACTGCCGAACAGGCCGGGCGTGGAGGCATCCACCAGCCAGGTCGCGGCCGTTCCGCCGGATGCCGCGAAGCCACTCCAGAAGCGGCTGTCGGTGACGAGGTTGAACCCTCTCGGCTCCAGAAGAGCGCCGATGCACACGCCGTTCTGGTAGTCCGGCCGCAGCACGCGGGGAGCCGCCGGCTGGATCAGGCCATTGCCGTCGATGAAGGTCGCCGGTCCCTGCCGGGCGCTGATCAACCCAGGCGCGAAGGCGGCGAGAGATCCGACGTTCAGCAGATACTGGAACGGCAGGGATGCCGATCCATAGCAGAGGCCGGGAGATCCATAGCCGACGCCGCCTCCGGCATCGGCGTTGCCGGCACCTCCATAGCCGCCGCAGTCGGCGGCGTGCGTCGGCTCGCACAGGGCTGGCGGTGACAGTGTCAAGGCGGACACTGCCCGGATGACGTCCTGCCGGGTCCCGCGCCGGCTGATCAGGCTGGCGCTGATGCGGGCCCGGAACGCGTCGTCGGTCTCGCCGCTCCTGCGCGGCAGGCTTGAGGCGAAGAAATCGACCGACATCATGTCGAGGAAGCCGCCGTAGGCCTTGGCCAGCCGTGTCTGCGCGTCGACCACGACGAGCAAGGCATAGCAGAAGGACCAAGCCTGCCCCAGCCCTGCCAGCAACCCGTCGAGCACCGGCGTGGCGCTCGGCGCGGGTGGCGGCGGGGAGGCCGGAAACCAGCCGGTCGGCAAGGTCGAACGCAGCCGCGCCGACATGTCCACGACCGTGCCGACCGCAGGGTCGTCGCTGAACAGTGAAGTCATGACGAGCCTGCCACGACGCTGACGGAGCCGCAGCGCACGACCGCATCGGCCTGACCGCCGAGATCCGCGGTGCCCCCGTCGAGCGTTACGGATGTCACGTTCAGCACATCCGGGGTGGCGTCGTAGGCAAGCCCGGCAATCCGGGAGAAGCGCATCGCCTGCCCGACCGGCAGCGCATCGATATAGATCGTCACCGCCGATATCACGGCGTTCCTGGTCTGGTCCGCAAGCGTTGGATCTGCGGTGGTCAGCGACAAGGCGACGTTGGCATTCAGCAGCACCGGGGGGTTCACCGAGAAGCTCGAACCGATTGGCCGGACCAGGTCGATCGCGGCGAAGACCAACGCCAGCAATGCCGCAGGCGGAGTGCCGCTGCCGTCATCGACGATGACATTGAAATGGCCGGGAAGCGGCACACCCGCGGAGGTGACATTCTCCTGGATAACGTAGCTCAGGCCTTGCTGCACCGACGCGATGGCGTTCGCCACCGCCTGCTCCGTCGCCTGCGACCGCGTGTTCAGATAGGTCACGAAACGGGCGCGCAATGCTGCGTCGGTTTCGGCGGCGGCACCGCCGATCAGAGGCAGCAGGTTCGTCACCGTATCCACGCCGGGGATCGCCGTCCCCAGGATCGTGATGGAGCCTGCCTGCACGTTGCCGGCGGTGCCGGCCGCCAAGGCCATGACCGGGACGGCCAGGGACGCAACGCCCTGGGCGCGCAGATACGGACCGCCGGTCACCACGAAGCTCTGCGAGGCGTCACCGGTCTTGACCAGGGCGCCGGTCGGTATGGTCGCCGGCTGGGCGGCAGGGCTGAACGACGTCATCACGATGGTGCCGACAGCCGATATCGGCGGTAGGCGCGAGAGCCCGTAGTCCGCCACCCAGCTATCCGCATCGGTGCCGGAACTGGTCGATAGCCTCGTCAGGGAAAGCACCTGCAGGATGAGGTACTGCAGCCACAGCGCCACCGACGCTGAGCTCTCGATCAGGGCCCGCAACACCGAACCCACCGTCACGTCCAGCAAGGTCGCGCAGGCCCCTTGCGCGCTGGCCGCCATGTTCCCGACCAGGGTGGAGAAGTTCTGCAAGGAGATCTGCATCAACCGGCTCCCGGAATGTCGAGGTTCTGCGAGACTCCGGTCTGCGCATCCTGATAGGTGACGGTGGCGAATACGGTGCCTGACGGGCCGCCCTGCATCACGACCACGGGCTCAGGCTGCTGCGACACCGCTGCTTCCAGGCCGATCTGCCTGCGTATGATCGCGGCGGTCTGCTGCACGGAAACAGTCGTGCCGACCATGATCGGAAGACCGGCACCGTAGGTCAGTTGCCAGATATATCCGCCAGGGTTGGTCAGCAGTCGTCGAAGCACGCGCTGCTGCGTCCAGTCCGCGAGATCGACGATGGCAAGATCCCCGGTCGGTCCGACCGCAAGGTCGGAGCCGACGACATGAGCGATGTCTGCCATGCTCAACCCTCCGGAAGGCCGGAGACGCCATTGCCGGTCTGCACCTGGGAATGTACATGCCGCTGCAGGCTGATGCCGCCCGCGAGGATATCGGCGGTCGCCGTCACGGAACCGTGGATCATTACGTTACCGCCGATATGTATGCCGTCGGCGGCCATGTGCAGATAGACCCCGCCGGCGAGGAAGATCCCGATCTCCCCGGCCTGGACCGGCTGCGAGGTTGCCGGGCTGACCGGAGCCGTGACCACGGTATCGAACAGCCGCGCCACCACGACGGGATGTTCGCCATCCCCTTCGACCGCCACCAGCAGCACCTGCGTGCCGACCTCGCTGGGACAGGCGATCTTCAAGCCGCCGGCGGCGATCGCCCCGTCGGGGATCCAACCGCTTTCCACGCCGTCCGGCTCGATCGTGACTTTAACTGCATGATTGACCGGATCGACGCTCGTGACGATGCCGTGCTTGGGTTGTCCGGTCGCTGTGGCGTGAACCGCCGAGTGCAGTTTGACCGCTTCGATCCAGCTTTGCATGTCTGTGCTTTCAGGCCGGCACCGCTTTCGCGGTGAAATGTTGCACGAAGCCGCCGGACAGGCTCATCTCTCGATTGACGCTGTCGACACGGTAGTTGCCGTCCCAGCTCGCACCGATGCCGGTCACCAGCAGAGCGTCACGGGGCGACAGCACAAGATCACCGGGCATGGTGGCGCTCAGGGTGCGCTCATGCCCGGAGGTCTGGCTGTAGAAGCCGTCGGCGAGCATCTGCGCCGTGTCCGGCAGAAGATTGGGACGAACGACATTGATCGGGGCTGTAGCGGTTGCCGACGCATTCGCCGATTGCGCGACGACCCGCTTGCGCTGCCGGCTGTTCCAGCTCGAGACGGAAACCGGAACCCCGCCGGCCAGGGCGAGCGATCGTCGAACCGACAGCCTGCTCACGTTCAATGACGGCGACGCGTTGTTCTGATCCGCCGGACGAAAGTCGATGTTCCGGACCACGCCGTCCGCCTGCGACACGGGCTGGAAATACAGGGTCGATCCCTGCACCCAGAGATCGCATTGCTCGAGCTGCGCCAGGCTCGAAAGCAGATCCCACGCCGTGCCGAAGCGCGAGAACCGGCTGAGTGCCGTCCGCGCGTGCTCGATCTGGTAATATTGTCCGACCATGGAGCTGGTCTGATCGATCGAGGCGGACAACCCGCATCGATCGGCGAGCTGCCGTGCTACTTCGCTGCTCGTGCAGTTCAGGAAGCTCTCCGTCACCGGAAGATCCAGCAACCGCGCCGCATAGTCGCGACCTTCGAGCGTCATCGTGCCGCGCGCGGGGTCGAGGCTGAGGCGATCGACCCGTCCCGACATCATCTCCTGCCAGCTCAGAGCATTTTCCGGCATGCCGACCGGCAAAAATCCGAGCTGTATGCTCACGTCGATCGTATCCCCGTCGAACCATGAGGGTCCCGGGCCAGCCTGGTCTGTCCTGTTGGCCAACTGGATAAAGAAGCTGCCGGCCTCTCCGAGATTGCTGGTCGACAACTCGATGGAGTGGCAGCCATCGACCACGGAGCCGGATACCAGCACCCGGCAGCGGGGACGTCGAAAATTCCCGCCCGCCTCGATCGTTCCAGCCATCCCATTTGCTCCAAAGATTATTGTCCGGGCAACCCGCCGGTCGCGCTGAGGTCATAGGGTGGCAACAGCAGTGCGACGACGCCGTACAGCATGGGATCGCTCAACCCGTTCAGGGCGGCGATGCGGTTCCATTGCGTCGCATCTCCGAGTTCCGCTGCCGCGACATGGAACAAGGTCGTGTTCGCCACACGGATCATGAGCCCACCTGGATCATAAGCATCTTCACCTCACGCCTGGATCAGGGGTGCACCCTGTGATTGTCCCGCAAGCTGGCCCAGCCAGTTGCCGCTCCTGTTGACATACCCCGCCGCCTGTACCCCGGCCGCCAGGGATCCGGCCGCGGCGACGCTGCCTGACAGTCCGGCGGCAGTGGAAAGTCCGAGGTCCCCGCTTCCGGCCGCGGTCGGCAACAGGCTGCCGGAGGCGAGGATGCCGGTCTGCAACGCGTTCCCGCCCGCCTGCAGCGCCACACCGACCGCCGCCAGCTTGATCGTCGAGTCAGGCTCGCCAGGCAGGGCCAGGCTGGTCTGCACACCCGCCAGGGCAGTCCGGGCCGCGGCCAGTCCGAAACCGGCCACCGACGCGATCGCGGATGCGATGTCGCTCGAAAGGGAAGCCGCGACACCGGCCGCGGTGTCATCCTCCAGCACCGCGGGATCCGGGACGATCTCGGTGCGTATCCTGTAGGAAATGAGCGCACCGCGATCCTGCAGATCATACTCGAAATGCACCACGACGACGTTGAACGCGTAATCGCTGAAGCTCAGGCCGACCAGCTGGCCGCTCTGCCGCATCGCATCGACGAGACGCGCGCGCGCGGCGGCAAAGGGTCCGGTAAAAAATCCCCTCCAGGTGATGGCGCCATTGTCCACGCCCATGGCATCGATGATGCGGCCGCCACCCGGGAGCTTGTGGATGGTGACGGCCTGCGCGCCGCCGACGCTGATACGCGAGGGCACCTCGTGTCCCTCGAACACGACCTGGCCCAGGATGACAGGCGCCTGGTCGAACGCCATCAACAGCCCATCGATCAGCCCGAGTCCCGACAGGCCGCTCACAGCGGCGCACCCGTTCCGGTAAACACCGGAAGCGCGCGCAGGTTGATGGCCGAAGCGGATACGGTCGGCAGGCTCGCGGTGCTGGTCTGACCGGCCGCGACGATATGGCCCATCTTCCGGCCATCGAGCATCACGTCTCCCCGCAGGGCAACCATGGCGCTCGGCTGAGCTCCCCGTGCGGCCTCCGGACCAGAAGCACCGGCCGTGGAAGCCGGGCCGCCCGGCGCATCGAGGAGGCCGGATGCGCCCGGGCCTGCCTGTGCGCCGCCGACGATGTTCCGGGACGTTGTTGTCGCATCTGCGGGCATAGACAGGCCTGTTCGACGCGGGACGATGTCCGCGCCTCCCAGTGACGGGTCACGAAATCCGCCACCGCCCATGCCGGCGTCCGCTGCCAGAACCCGTTCGACTGCCGTCTGCGGTCCGGCCAGCAGTCCAGCCCCTGGGCGATCGGCCATGCGGCCGGTCAACGGCGCGGTTGCTGCCGAAACGCCCGCGTTGCCGGCGGGAACATCGGGACCTGACCGCGTCGCGGCAATCATCGGCGATAACAACGGACCAGACTGGTCCTGGAGGTCTCCGAAAATCCCCGGCAGAGCGGCTGTGCGCGAGGTGTCTTGTTCCCCAGCTTGGCCCGATAACGGAGGCCGCCCTGATGCCGCAACCTGAGCCGTCGCCGCAAGCCGTTCAGATACCGCGGCCTGACCAATCGGCACGGCCTCCATGCCTGCGGAGCCTCCTCCGTCACCAGCAGCCATGGCACTCTTGCTGACTGCCGCAAGCGCCTTGTCGTTGATGACAGGCGCCGTTGCAGCAGCGCGCAGGATGGCGGCCACCGGATCCGGTAATTCCCGCCTCGGCACTCCTGGCTCCAGCATCCCCAGCTTTGCTGCCTCCGGCTTCGGTATCCCCCAATCCGGTGCTCCCGGCCGCGATGCCCCGTAGCCCGGCATCCCCAGCTCCGGTATCCACAGCTGCGGGGCAGTCCGGTCCGATGCGGCGTGCTGGATCACATCCAGGGCCTTGGATGAATTCGAAGCTCCCTGATCCAATATCCCGGGAACATCCTTCACCGAAGCGGCCACGATGCCAGGCCAGGATGCGAGGCCGTGAAGAGCTGCCTGTGCCGCCTGTACCGCCGCAACACCCGATGCCGCCGGCTGCTCCGGCCTGACCGGATCTTGAACCCCGACGCCAGCTGACGCAGCACCACTGGGCAACCCGCCATCGGTCCATGAATTCGAACCGCCAGCCGCCGCCGCGATCATCATGGCCGAACGGACCGGCACCCCTGACGCCGGCGACGGCTGGTCCCGCAGCACCGCGGACAGGCCACCCGGCAGCGCAGGACGATCCTCGTCTCCGCCGGTGTCGAGCACGCTCGCCTCCAGCGCCGGATATCCCGAAGGTCGGTTGAGCTGCCCGGTGACCGCGAGTTCATGCCACCGGATCGCCGAATTCATTCCTGCCATCCTTCAGGCTTGGAGCTAACGAGGCGGATCATCAAGGCTGAACCGCCCAGCTCCCGGTTGACCAGTCATATTGGCCGCCGTCTATTTCACCGAGCGCCACACAGCAGGCAGTGCGACGGTCGGCTGACATCGTCATGATTTGGGACCAGGGCACTCCATTGCGAGACAGATACAGTATCTGCTTCAGCAAGGAGTGCCTGCTCAGTTTTTTGCGGTATCGCCCTCATCGCCGAGTGCCGTACCGTCATCGGCCAGCCCAGGGGCCGACCCGGGGTAATGCGCGAGAGCCAAGGCGTCCATACCCGTATTGCCGATCCGCTTGGCAAGCTCGCGCACGCCGTTCTTGGTCAGCGGCATCAGCACGGGCTTGCCATCGATCGCGCTGACCGAGCAGACCATCAACGCGTAGCGCATCCAGGCGCCCGACGAGGCAGCAGTTCCGGCAGCCTCGATCAGATCCAGCATGTCCGCGGGATTGGCTTCATGGAGTGTGAACCGGCGGCTGTCGCCGCTATCGATCTCGGAGGGCAGCATGATCAGATCCTATTTCTCTGGCTGGCAAAAAAGCTCACCGTCTGGGTGACGATGTTCTCCGCTTTGTAGTGACCGGAGTCCGTGAAGGTGAGCGCCACGCCCACGAACTCGTAGGTGCTGACCGAACCGTCCGGCTCGTTCAGATACTGGTAGATCGTGCCCGAGCCGATCACGCCTGCGTTCCAGAACGCTGCCTCTATCGCCGCAACCAGATCATCGAGCGCCGATGATCCGCGATCGACCATGAACTGGCCGCGCCAGCCCGACGGCGTATTGAACTCGATCGGCACGCTGTTCAGCGGATCGGACCTTTGCAGCTTGACCTGCTGTTGCGCCTGAAAGCCGATCACGTCGCGCAGATCGACGCGAATGCCGTTCCAGAGCAGCACGACCTGACAGTCGCGCCCTATGCTGTATGGATTGCCCACGAATTGATCCTGTCCCTATCGTCGATTACTGGAGATCGTTGCGGCCGGCAGCGACGGATCAGCCTGCGGTATTCTGCGGCGTCGTCACCGAGACGCCCTGGCCACCCTGCAGGTTGACGATGAACTTCTCGTTGATGCCCTGATACTGGACCTGCACGTCGGCCTGGACATATCCGAGCGCTGTCCGGGCCAGCGGATTATTCGAGGCGTCGCACACCACCACGTAGGGCAGCGATCCGTCGAGGCTGCCGAGAATGCCCTGCCCCAGCAGGTTCGACAGAAAACCAAGCAGGGTGGCACGCACGTTGGTCAGCAGAGTCGAGTTGATGACGTTGCCGACATAGATCCCCATTCCTGCGGCCAGCGTCCTGGCGATGAAATTCGTCATCCGCGTGTAGGAGTCTGACGCGACGAGCGGATTGGTCGAGCTGTTATGCCCACAGCGCACGGCCCAGTAGGTGCCTCCGGGTGCTGGATTGCACACGACATCGATACCGGCGGAGAAAAGCACCTGCAGCTCTGCCGACGAATAGGCCAATGCCTGACCGCTGGTGACAAGTCCGCTCTTCTGGCTGCCGACGATGCCGCTCAGCCGCTTGTTGAGACTCGACTGTTCCGGCGACAGGTTGGAGAGGCACCCTGCAACAAAGCCGAGTGGGCTCACCAGGCGGGTTTGGCTGTTGGTGTCGTCGTACCAGTAGAGCCAGTCGCCAAACAGGATCTTGATGCCGTAGGAGTCGATGCCCGCGGACTGCTTGTTCTGCACGGCCGCGGCTATGGTGTCGCCACTGACGCCACAGGCTATCATGTAGGCACCTTCGGACAAGCCGAAGCTGCTCATCTGGCTCCATTGTGCCGGGTCATCGCAGTCGGCCAGCACGGCAACCGCGCAACCCTGTCCGCGCAAGGCATACATCCCGGTGCGGACAACCCCGTCGTTGCCGGCCATGGTCGCCGCCGCCAGACTCTGAACACCATCGACACCGCCAAGAAGATTCTGGTTCTGCACCGGTTGCGGCGGTATTGCCGTTCCAGTACCGAGCGTCGCCGTGCATAGCGCCGATGGCCCTCTGATCGGGCCGGTCCCACTATTGACGGCCTGGACCAGATTTGCCCAGAAACTGGCGCTACCGAGGCTTGCGTCCACGTTGTCGAACACTTCCGCCAGACTGCCTGGCATCTGCAGCACCAGCTTCCAGCTTCCCGATCGTGAGCCGTTGGTCAAGGCCAGCCCGATCGCGTTGCCCAGGACTCCGCTGTAGTTGGCGGTGAGCAGAAACGGATAGGTGCCCGTGCTGGAGTCATACAGGAGGGCATAGTTCGCCGCGACATCCGTGCCATCGGTGACACGCACTCCGACCATTGCCGAGGCACCCTGCTGTACCGCGCAGGCGACCTGCGTGCCCAGGTCATACTGGCGCACCATCACGGGTCCGAACGCGCTGACATAATCGGCCATGGTGCCGAAAACGACAGGTTGGTTGACGGGTCCCCAACTGGCGGAGCCTACCAGACCGAGCAGATTGCTTGGGGCGCCGTTCAAGCTCAGCGTCTGCGGCGAGGCGATCTGGACGTACAGGTCCGGAACCACGAGTGCCGCGCTGTTGAGGGCTCCCGCCTGGGTGATCTGCGCCATCTCTCAGTGCTCCTCTGCGGTCGTGCCGCCCGGGTAATGCGGCAGGAGCGATGTCCGGATCACCATCGATGCATTCCCGCCAGCGAGGATCGCGGAGATGGTTACAGGATCCGTCAACATCTCGCCTCGCGAGTAGGGTCCGAACGCGTGCAATACGACGATGGCGTTGCTGGAAACGATTGTCATGGTTTTCCCATCATGTAATCAGAGCGATGTCCGGCTTGGCGGACGCGGTCACAGCGGCGGCGATAGCGACGGCCACGGCCGCCACACGGCCAAGATCCGGACCGGCCGGCGTATAGGTCGGCATGAGCCAGCCGCCTTCCGCCAACTCGTTCCAGGCATAGATCAGCCCGATCTGTGCGGGACATGCGGCGGGATTTCCGCCCACGAACTCGATCAGGTCGACAACATGCGAGCCGATGGCATCAGCCAGGGCCGTCTCGTAGTAATTTTCCATCGAGAGGCTGCTCGATATCGGATAGAAGGGCTGGGGATCTGCAATCAGCGGCCTCTGGTCCCAACCTGTCATCGCGGTCGGCACCATGGCAAAGCCGGAGGCAGCCCGCGCTGCCCAATCATTCTCCGCCACTCTTGCGAGGGAGCTGTATGGCTGCACCGCTCCGACCAGATGCGACACGCAATAGGCGCCCGCAGCATCGGCTCCAGCCGTTCGTGCAGCGGCGATGTTCGAGTAATCGGCCAGCCCCACGCCGGACAACCAGACCACGTAAGGGTCGTTGCCTCCGGCCGCCTGTACCTGGCTTCGCACCAGTGCGATCGCCGCGGCGACGCCGCCGGAAGGCAGTCCTGTCACCTGTGCCGCTGACGCATCCAGCACGAGATAGAGTGGCCGGCCGTCCAGCACGGTCATGTATCCGGGCTGCGTCATCATCGCGATATCGCGCAGCAGCGACGGCGCATCCTCTCCCTCTTCTTCCCAGTTCGAGCTCTGGCCAAGCATGCAGAACTTCAACGTTGGCCGCAACGCACTAGAAAGATAGAGACTGAGAGCCAGGCTCAAACCGTCGTCCGGCTGATAGCTGTCGAACGCCCAGAATGAAAGCCCGGCCTGCACGGCTGCCACGATCTCGAGGTCGATGGTCGATTGCGTGGCGAGAGGCCAGGACGCAGTCCCGTCCGCCACGGTAGCATTGGATGGTAGACGGAACTGATAGGCAGTCGGTGAAAGTACCGCTGCACATTGTTGGTCTATGGTGTTTGCAGGATCATACCACGCGTCAAACCGGATGGCTCCCAGCGGAGGTATGATTAACTTCGGAGGAGGCATAAGGCAACTGAAACCGACTTCCGCGCCAGTTCCGGACAGGGTCCCGATACCGAACAGCATCTGCGCGTTCGACATGCGAAGCGTTGTCGGATACTCGACGGTATATTCGAGAATACGTTTATAGAGGCTCGCCTTTTCCGACTCGTCGGTCTCCGTCGTGCCATGATAGAGCAGGCGTGCGACCGTTCCGTCGGAAAGCGTCAACCAGTCGATGTTCGATAAGGCATTATCGATAGTTGCCGCGACGCTGTCCCGGCCCGCGGGGGTGGGGCACCATACCGACACCATGATCCCCTGTTCCTGTCGACGCGTCTCCATCTGGGCGATACCGCTACCGACTACCCTCCCTTGCAGAGAGCCGTCGTTGACTATGGTGATGGTGGCGCCCTGCGCGGATGCCGTCGGGATCAGGGCGGCCAGCGCCTGTGCTGCGGTCGCCGGAGTGTCGCTTTCCAAAAGGCTGTACGCATAGCCGACACCGCCAACCATCAGGCCGACTGTTTGTCCTCCGCCGCCTTCGCCGCTCAATACAGCGGTATCTCCTACGATCTCGATTATCAACCGGGGTGCTGTCTCGGCGATCGTCCGCCAGAGACGGGCATAGCGTGATGTGTCGCGGGTTGAATTTGGCCGGCTGAAAACGGTGACTGTCTGTGTCGCGTTCATCAGATCCACGTTCAACGTCTTGTTGGCCGGCCAGCCACGATAGATCTTGATCGGCATTCCACTCGAACTGTTGTTCTGGACACCAAGCGGATAGGTGGCGGCGAGGATCTGTGCGCAGAACGCATCCTCGACGTCCGATATATCTGCCAAAGGAATGTCTCCCTGACCTGTTGAAGGAGGCTTGCCCCTTGACCCGCCTGGGCCGGAGGTCCCCTACCCGATTTGCAGGAGAAGGCTCAGGTCGTGGCGAGCCCGACCAGCATCTTGCATCCGTAGGCGGTCGTCTCCCAACTCATGACGACGTAGATCTGTCCATTCGAATCGCGCAGGCATAGCCCCAGCCCGAGTATCAGACCCGGTATGGATGGCAGCCAAACTTCAAAATATGCGGAACGCGTATCGCTGGGCAGCTTCGTGACATCCTCCTCGCTACGTGTTTTTGCGAGCATGCTCATCGGCCAACCCCTGGCCAACAGGGTATCGTTGGAACTGGTTATTCCACCATAGGTGTTGGCTCCCGCTGACAGTACCTGCGCGGTATCCAGTACATCGAGCGTCCTGTTGCACAACACGCACCATGCAGGCTTCAACGGCTCGATCCGTGAGACGAAGTAGGTGTGGTTTCCGACCAGATAGTCCCCCGCCTGCAGCAGGCGTGTATCCGCAAGCAGAACGGTGAACGGGTGTTCGGTCGGTACAGGAAAAACAAATGTGAAGGCGGCGTTCAGGTCGATGGAGCAGACCACCGTTCCGATATCGCTGCCCGCCAACACCGGATCCATCGTCGTGACCGGACGGTACTGGGTCAGGCCTCTTCCAAGAATCGATGCAGCCTTCGCCATGCCATTGGAAATCAGCGCCTGTAATTGGGCCTGGTTCATGGTCGCCTCCAGACTTGAAGCCGCGCCATCACGACAGGGCGATGATGCCGCCGTTGTTCCAGAGCTGACCGCTTCCCGCGGCCGACGCCTGCGACGGGAGGGTGCTCATGGTGACCGTGTTGCCGAACGTCACCGTCTGCGCCGACAGCACGCCTTTATTGACCTGCAGCGGCAGGTTTGCCGTCATCTGCCGCCCGTCCGGCGTAATCCCGATGACGGTACCGGCTGGAAATCCCTGCGTTGCAAGCGCATTCCGCAGATCCCGGCCGAACATCACGTTACTGCCCGGACCGGTCGTGTAGGTGGAGCCTGTATTGATCGTGGCCGGAACCATGAGGGGGAAGAACACCAGCAGATTGCCGATGGTCATGGCGTCGAACAGGCCGGCATAGGTCAGGATACCCCAGGCCACCGACGAAGGCCCGACCGTCCCGCCGCCGATGTCGAACGTCAGTCCATTCTCCAGCATCGAGAACTGGATCGGCCGTCGAGCATAGGCGGCATCCGCCGGCTCCTGCAGAACTCCAGCCTGCATTGTGGAACCATATCCGATCCATCCGGAAAAGAAGCTTGCCATCATCCGCTCCTAGCTCTGCCGTCAGCAAAAGTGATTCTGTTCTAGATCACGATCCCTGCCGTTGCGGCACTACCGGGATCGAGTGGTACACCGATGAAGGTTGCCAGTCGCTTTCGCCACTCGTCGAACAGCCTTACCCGGTCGGCAAGCTCGGACCGGCTATGGGTCCAGGCCGCGGCCTTGTCCGTGTCCAGGTTGGCCGCAGCCCCGACCACGGCCTGTTCCAGCGTATAGAGCGAGGCGAGATATTGCCGGACGACCTGCAGTTCTTCCGGGGCGAAGTTGGTCAGCCGATACTCGAGCGTCCCGTAGGCCTGGAAGAAACGCCAGGACTGGGAGCCCGCGTCCCCCGCGCCATAAGCCGGATATCCGCAGAACCGCCGGACATCGACACGCTCCGCGACAATGAGCGCAGTATTGGCAAGGCCGACGGAACCCGACAACGGCTAATCCTCCTTCAACTTCACACCACGTGCCCGCAGCAATTCCAGCTCGCCGGGATCACGCACCTGTTGGTCCGAGTGCCAGAACCGATGCAGACCGTCCTCGTCGATGAAGCCGTACGGGAACACCAGCTTGAAGCAGCGCCCATCCGGCGCCCCATCCTGTGGGTCGCTGCCGGGAGGTGCCGATGGCGCCTCCCTCTTGCGCTGGACCATCACAGGCTCTCGATGACCACGCCGCGCTTGAGATAGCTGTTCGTCGAGGTCGGAATGATCGAGGTGCTCGCCGTGGCATCGGTCGGCAGAGCATAGCCACCGATCCAGTACCAGGATTGCGCGATGATCTGCTTCAGCCGGTCAAGCGGTTCCCGCGTCACCATCACTACATTATCGACGCGCTCCATCAGCGACTTGTCGGCATCGGGAATGTCCCGTGCGCCCATGTCCGCATAATCGCCTTCGATTAAGGCGCCCTTGCCGCAGACGATCGCCCGATGGATCGCCCCGGAACCCAGCGAGATCTGCTGCGGTGCCTCCGTGGTCGGCACGAAACGCACGCCGAGCAGCTCGACGATGGAACCGGAATTATAGACCTCGCTGCCATACGCGCCACGATACAGATATTTGAAGTCCGCATCGCGAAACAGGCCAAGCATCTGCTGGTCATCGAGATAGCAGTTGTACGAGCCGTTGATCGTCGGCACGTTGTTCATGCGCAACGCTGCCACCGCCCCGAGAACGGTCTGGATGCCCAGCGTGTCGCCGGGAACGTAGGTGGCTGCCCCATACATCCCCGACGGCGCCACCAGGGCCGCGGTGCTCAGCCTGCCGTTCGGCCGCAACACCAGCGGCGCCGTCGCCGCGATCACCGGCTGCGTCGCCGTGCCGTCCGCAACCGCGACGTTGGTCGAGAAGGTCAGCGTGCCGGAAAGCCCGTTCGGCGCCGTCGAAACAGTGATCGCGTCGGCGGTGCTGTTGACCAGCGTATAGGCGTTGGCGCCGACGGTCACGGTCATGCCATTGGTGGCCCCGACCCCGACCACCTGGCCATAGATGCTGAGGACATTCTGGAAGCCGCGGATGTCGTCCACCCGCAATGTCGTCGCCGGTGCGCCCAATGTCGTCACGACGCGGGTATTGCCACCCAGATAGCCGCCCACGCCGCCGAGCGCTCCGCCGAACAAGGCGTTCCGGGCGATGCGATCGAGCGACTGCATCGCCTGGACACCATTGGTCCGCGCGTTTGCCAGGAATTGGCTGGCTATGCCGACACCTTCGCTCACCATATTCAGGTCGATGGTGTCGCCATACTGGTTGATGCTCAGCGTGTACTGCTCCACCGACCAGGTAGACGGAGTGAGCCCATTGTCGAAATTCGTGTTCACCGACGGCGCCAGCGGCACGGTCACCGGGGTCTTGAGACCCTTGCGCGTCTTGGTGACGGTCTCGCCAATCCGGTTAGGGAATACCTCCCGGTCCGCAATCACACGGAAGCTCAACCGCGACTGCAGCCCGTCCTGGAACTCGCGGGCGAGGAAGCCCTGTTGGACGATCGGCTGAAGCTGCTGCGGAAAATTCTCGATGCCCATGAAGCAATTCTCTCTCAAGAGCAGGCCGCGGAAGATCGCTGACGATCCACCGCCTCGAAGACCTGCTGGCCAGTTTCAGAAAATCAGGAAGCCGGACGAACCCGATGCCACAAAAGCGATCGCGCCGATCGCTACCGGGGCTCGCCCAGCAGCCGGCTGCGTTCCGCCTGCCACGCATCCCTTGACAGGCTGCGCACATTCAAGGTGCTGGGTGCAGCCGGTGACGGCGGACGCTGGGTCTGTCCCGTCGTGCCGGTCGCGACGCCGGTGCGCCCATCCGAGAACAGGTAGGGCTTATCCTCGCGAAGCGTCTGGATCAGGGCTTCCGCGCCGACGACCTCGCCATCCTCGTTCAACGCGAGTTTGGAGGTGTCCGCGAGACGCAAGCCGTCGAGGTCGATAATGCCCGCCTTCAGCGCATGGGCCTTCAACTCCGACCGAATGACCCGTCCGGTAGCCTCGCTGCGGACCATCGCGATGGCTTCGTCGCGGTCCCGTGCGGCGGCCGCGACATTGGTATCGCGTTCGCTCTGCGCGGTCCGCACCTGCTCGCGGTACCGTGCAAGATCGCGACGCAGCCGCTTCTCGTAATCGGTCGCCTCCCGAGGCAACTCGACCACTTCGGGCGAGGCTGACTCATCGGACATCTCAAGCGGATCAACGCTCTGCTCTGCCATTGGCGTTTCGAGCCTTTCCTGTGTCGGTCTCTTCAAGAAACCTGATGAAGCTGTTAATCGCCATCGGAGCCGGATGGCGCCTGCCCGGGTTCGTCTCCCGGTCCATCGGCATCCGCCGGCGGCGCGACGAGATCATCCGCCGGCGGCGGTCGGGCGAGATCATAGAGCGGCGCCACGATGTCGAACGCCATCGCCCGGCTGATGACACCACTGCTGACGAGCGTCGCCACCGTTGCCGCCTGGGCCTGCTTGTCCATGAAGCTGGCTGGAAACCAGCTCGGCCAGATCAGCGACAAACCCGCGGGGTCGAGATCGGGATAATCCTGACCGCCGATCCTCAATCCACCACGCACCTTGGCAGAGGCTGCACACACCATCTGCATCAGCGACAACAACCCGCATTCGCCGTAGGAGATACGCAGCCGGTCGGCGAGCCAGATCAGCCCCTGGGACATCAGCTCGATGGCACGGCCGCTCTGCGCACTTCCAAGCCTGTCGCCATGAGCCCGGTTGCCATGCATCGCCTCCAGCGCGATGGCACGCAGCTCCTGCACATGAGCGAGTACCGCCGCCGCCGCATTGCCGTTGATCTCCAGAAGCTTCGCGTCACCCTCAGGCGGCAATGTCAAAGCGCTCGCAACCCCTCCGGACCGCACCGCCGTCGCCATCGGGCTGAGCGAGGCATTCGGATCCTTCAGCACCAGGGTCGGGTCGGACCCATATTTCAATCCGCGTCCCGCCTGCGAAAGCAGATAGTCGGCCTCGATCACGGTATCGATCGCCGCCGAGAAGGTGCAGGCGCCATCGAAACCTTCCGGATCGAAGCCGCCTCCGCCGGATATGTTCCGCATCCAGACGATCGGCACGAAGCCCAATCCATGCACGACGCTGCGTTCCGGGTCGACGCTGGCAACGACAGGACTTCCGACCGCCACCGGCAGATACCAGGTCTCGGCATTATCGTCCCATCGCCGCTGGAACCACATCGGTCCCGCGAGCGGGTCGACATCATATCCCAGTGCCAGCAATTCCTGGGCGGCCACCTTGTAACGCTCCGTCACGCTCAACAACGTGCCTGGGTCCTTCCGGCTCCATTGCGGCGTCAGCAAGCGGGTCGGCAGCACCTCGAAGAACGGCTTTCGCCCAACCGCCCGGAACAGCACCGCCACCGACCCGACCGCCCCTCGCGTCGCTGCCTCGAGCATGGTGTCGTTGAGATGCGTCTCCCGCACCAGCTCGGCCAGTGCCATGCTGGTACGGGAGGCGTTGACCCGCAATGATGGCCAATGTCCCTCGCTGAACAGCAGGGAGACGGAGTCCTCGACCACGACCCGGCACAGACCCGTACGCACCGATGGCCGCCGCTCATCGAGCGGCACATATTCTCCGGCACCGCTTCGTTCCTGCGAGAACGCATGTGGCAGCAGATCATATTGCCGCCCATCCAGCACGGCCTCGAGAGCGCCGAGCCGAAAGCTGCGATCCGGCATGTCCACGTCGCGCGGCATCCTGGCCTGGAGGGCAATCCAATCCATGCGGTCAGCGCTCCATCAAAGAGGATATCGACGCTTTGCTGCCGGCCCCGTGCCCAAGCCCGCGTAATGTCCGGCCGAACAGATAATAGCCGCTTGCATCCACCAGATGATCCTGGCCCTGGGTCTTGTCGGGCTCGTTGGTGCCATCGCGATAGACAAGCCGCTCGTAGGCTTCGATCGACTTCCGGCATGAAGGATCCACGAAGGCTCGCCTGACGCCGTCGGCGGACAGGAATTGCCGGTTCATCACGTTCGTCCTGTCCCGCACCGACGGGTGGGTTGCCATGGCCATGACATGCAGCCCCGCCTCGCGCAGGATGCCGATGTCTGTCCGGCCCCCCGCCGAACTCCGGCGCTGAGCACCGGCGGGATCGGGATAGACCGTGATGTGGTCCACGGTCCTGATGCCGGGATCGAAACCGCTTCGCCCATACCGCCGGCCGATCTCGATAGCCATCTCATCGGTGTTCGACGTCGGCAGGATGATCTCGTCGATCTGCCGGGTCGTCTCGCCGTCTTCCTGCCATATCGTCGCCGACATCGGATTGATGTTGAAATCCATCCCGACGTGCAGCGGACGGGAAGGATCATGGATCGAAGGCTGCACGCTCTCGGCCCGGCTGAAGGCATAGACCACCCGTCCGGCATAGCTCTCGAAGCTGGCTCCATATTCCTGCCTGAATGTTCGTGGATCGAGCTGGCGTTGTGCCGCCGTCACTTCATCCGGAGGCACATTGCCGCCATCGAGAGTCGTGAACAGGAAGGACCGGTAGCTCGGATCACCGCCGGGCTGACCCAGCAGATAGGCATCCCGGAAATGATCGAAGCCTTTCGGGGTGCCGATGAACAATGCATGGCCACGCGATGTCGAGAGCATCGGCCGCACCACCTCCAGCCAGGCTTCCGGCCTGCAATCGGCCCATTCATCGCCGCCGAAGAACCACAGCCCGGAACCGCGCAGATTCTCGAACGCATCCAAGCCCACGATACGGATGACATGCCCCGAGCGCAGCCGCATCGCGCAACTGGTCTCGTTCGGCCGCCCATCCAGCCAGCGCGCGGGGATGGCCTTCTTCAGCCGTCCCCACATCACCCGCTTGGCCTGTACGAATGTCGGCGCTCCGTACCAGATCTCGTTCTCCACACCGATATCGCAGCGGATGGCCAGCCGGGCCGCGCGCCGGATCTCCTCGGCCATCAGGAAGGTGTTATGCGTCGGCACCATCCCCTCGCCGCAGAGATAGAGCTGCGAGGGTGAACTCACCTGTATGCAACGCACCGGAACGCTTTCGACCGGCTCGATGGCAACCACTCGCCGTGACGCCTCCACGCCCTCATGATCCCAGAACATCAAGCCGCCATCCTGCATCCGCGGCACATGTCCCAGTGACCGCAGGAGTTCGAGCAGATCCCGCACAAGCGTCGCGGTCGTGCAGCGCAGCCGACGACGACCATCCCGGCAGCCGCCGCCGATGCCTTCGACGATACCTCGCAACATGCGCCGCCGCTGTCGCACCGAGCCGCGGACACCCGCCCCGTCGAAGTTCAACGATCCTCTGCGAAACGCCAGTTGTCCGGTCAAATAGGGATCTTCGGATACCATGAGCTCCGACATCTGCAGCGCCCGGCATGCCGCAATCGAGCAGCGATAGTCGCAGTCCTGTTGGAGTCTCCGCGCCAGATCAACGGTCCTGATCACCAAGCAACAGGCGCCATTTGTTGCCATCTCGCTGACTTTCCAGAGATGATCATCGTCGGCGATGACCTGGACGCCGTCATCGAAGCACACTCGACTGCAAGGCCGGCCCAGCAGGACGTCAGTCGTCAGTGTCACCCGACAGACACCGCCTTGCTCGTCGAACAGGCGATCATCCTCTCGTATCGCTCCCATGGTCGTCCAGCCGTCAGGCGAAGGAAGCCGCGTCGAGAGAGCCAGGGCCTTGCCGAAGCGGCGCCCGCATACCGCGACACGAAATCGCGCCGTGTCGTCCCAGCCGGCGTCGTAGATGGCCCATTGCGGTTCGCTCAGGGCAACCCGTCCGGCATCATGGCCGACGCCATTCCGGTTTTGCATCCCGTCTTGGCGGATCACGGTCAGATGCCATCTCCCTTATGATTTGAGCCGGATCTTCACGGGCCGACAGCGTGGGCCGCAGGGCAAACTTGCCAGGCTTGCTGCCACGCAACAGCATCACCAGCAGCGCGTCGCTGCGGCGGAGCACCATGATCGCCTCGCCGGTAGACGAGTCGAGCACCGGCTTGCCACCCTTCATGACCGGCTCGGCAACACCTTCCAGCGCCCGTCGCCAGGCCTCGGCCTCCAGCAGGTCAGCCGCCTCGTCCATGGCTTCGTGAAACGCCAGTTCGAACTCGGCATTGGCCTGACGCAGGTGATTGACTTCGCGCCGCGTGATCGTACTCGCACGGCACGCGGCACTAAAGTTACCTGTCTGCGCCAGAGCGGTCAGGAAGCGATCAGCCGGCTCCAAGCTGGCAGCGGGTGCCTTGACCGGAGCCTTCGGGCTTTTGCGCCTGGATCGCTTCGGTGCTGCCGCCGTGACATCCGCTTCGGGCTCAGGCGTAACGCACCGCGCCGACACGACGGCCTCTTGACGATGTCGATGCCACCAGGTTGCTTCGCATCGGCGGTGAGTCCTCGAAACGGCGAACCAGCATCTCCTGCTTCAACGCGATCTCTATACGTCCCTGCAGGATGTCGGAAAAACTGCCCATCCTGCTCAGGTTGCACGTGCCGTATCGTCGGATCGGCACGCAACGGACCACAATCCCCTGCACTGGCAGTCCGCTGACCGCGATATCGGACCAGTGTTCGGGCACCACATCAGCACGATGTCTGACGTTTCCCTGGCCCTCTATCCTGAGCAGCATCATCCCATCACCATCCATGACACGCACAAAATAGACCGAAGCACCGCACGCAACGACATCGCCACGCGTGATCTGCACAATGCCTGCAAACATGACGGTAACCTGCTCGGTAAGACGGACACGAAAAAACCCGCCAGGCATTTCTGCCGGCGGGCTCAACTAATTCAGTATGAAATCCTTATACCCCTGGCTGGACCCGCCGTCAACACGTTTCTAAAACGTTATGGTAAAGATCGCTATCCCTTATCCAGATTAGCGTAATGTTCTGTCAGCTGTTCCAGCAGGAAGACCATCTGTGCTGCCACCTTCTTGCGCCCGTTCACGTCCGTGGGCATGAGTTTCCCGACGATGGCAGAAAACGACAACTCGTCGAGAAGCAGCAGTCGCAGCCGCACTTCGCTGCAGAAGCCAAGCGCTTCACGCACGCCGCGATAACGCGCGCAGGCTGCCACGCGCGAGAGCATCCCGGCATGGAAGTCGCGCGCCTTGCCGCTACG
This sequence comes from uncultured Acetobacteraceae bacterium, assembly GCA_964235615.1. Taxonomy (GTDB): domain Bacteria; phylum Pseudomonadota; class Alphaproteobacteria; order Acetobacterales; family Acetobacteraceae; genus Lichenicoccus. Next base: position 28,771 of record CAXSEE010000006.1, read on the forward strand.
GGCGGAGTCCGGATCCCGCGCTCCCTCCACTCCCAGGACATAATCCCGATACCACCGATCGGCAGCCGAGACATGGCTATCGTCGATCTCTCCCGAACGATGCAGGGCGGACAGGGGACCGCATAACCGCTGCACGCCGTCCAGTATGCGAAAGTCATTTCCTTTACGGGTGCGCTCTGGAGTGGCTCTGGTTTCAAGATAGCGTTCCATACTGACTTCGACGGACATGTTGACCGGTGTCGGCTGGAGTTTACGATCGCTGTCAATCTTCATCATGTATTCCTGCAAGGCTTACAGAAGCGCTGGCTCTGGCTCGTTCATCGCATCTGCACGCCGTCCTCATGAAGTCAGCACTTTGAACAACATCGCATCGGTCGAGATGGCGTTCCAGGTTATCGGATGACCTGCTGGAAGCGGTTCTATCCCGGCCGCTTCCCGCGCTTGGGTGCAGGATCGTTGCCGTATCCGTGTGGAGAGCAGCTTTGCGCGACGCTGTGCGAAACTCCGGCTCACGCCAAGACGCTTTGCAGCGCTCCTGATCGTCACTCCATGGAAATCCAGGAGGCGGATCAACTTTGCATCGAGATCGCCGGTCCAGTTTATTGAATGTGGCATTATGCGAAGCATCCCTTCTGTCCAGCCCGAAGGCCATGACCAGATGCTGACAAAAGGTTATCTTGAGTACAAGAAGAATCTAATGCGGAATAACGTCAAGTTTACTAGACCAACATAGTTATTCCATACGTTAAGAAATTCGATAATTTGCGCCTATTATTATATACTTCATGAATAGCCGATATATTCAGATAAGTCCGGTAAACCAGATTAAATAATGATAAATAGAACGTAAACAAGAAGCGAGTAAGAACCAACTTTTCTCGTCTTATAGACGTTCTGGATGATCGATTGCTTCAGATAGATCTCTGGCAACCCGCAACATGTCACCAGCAACTGGCAAGACGCCCAATCACATCACTGGATAATTCTCGATCCAAAATCTAAAAAAGGCAGACCTATCCGGCGCCGCACAGGATCAACACAGCAAATTCCAAGATTTGCGAGATCTGATAAGGCACTCCCGGATCCTCAGTACGAGACGGAAATCGCCTCTGTACGAGGCATCGTCCAGATCAGCGGTTTCGGCTAGCTTGATGCAGGGCTGCGCAGGCTGCGTCCACCCCAGCAACCGGCCCCGGCGCCGCGCAAACCCGGCTCGCGTCAGCACCGCAGATCTCCTTGGCGTTCTCGTAATCCGTCTCCAGCACGTCCTGGGCAAGCCCGAGATCCGGATTTTTCGCCTTGTTCTGCAGCAGTTTCACTTGGTCTTCAGTCTGGTGGGTCTCGTGCAAGGCATCCAGGCAGGATTGCCCCGCGGCAGCGGGCTGTAGTTTCAGGACTGCAATCACGCGGGCCAACTGGTCACGTGTCAGATCACTCGACTGGCCCTGCTCGTCCGCACGAGCAACGCTGGTCACGATGAACGCAATCCCGACGAACGCAATCAATCCGCAACCCAGGCGCATATCCAACCTCATCCTGCGCGCACCAAGAAACTCCGCATGGCGACTAAACTGCTTCATCGGCGCCGATTACCCAGCACGACAGCTCGACATTGATCCAGTATCATAGAGATCCGCAAATCTGCCGACTGGATGGTTTGGCGGAGGGGATGGGATTCGAACCCACGTAAGGGCTTGACACCCTTAAACGGTTTAGCAAACCGCCGCCTTCAGCCACTCGGCCACCCCTCCGCCGAAGAGCGTGCTCATCGCACGGCGTTTGCTAATCCGGTTCTAGTCGCTGCCCGGGCTTCCGTCAAACGCGATCACGCATCCCCATACAGCCGGCGACGCAATGCCTCGTTGACCAGTGCCGGGTTGCCTTTCCCAGCCATGGCCTTCATCACCTGGCCTACGAAAAACCCGAACAGCTTGTCCTTGCCGGACCGGAACTCCGCCAGCTTGTCCCCGTTCGCCGCCAGCACCGCTTCCACCGCGCCGTCGATGGCGCCGGTGTCCGTAACCTGGCGCAAACCCTTCCGCTCGATGATCGATCGGGGCATCTCGCCGGTCTCCACCATCTCCTCGAACACATCCTTGGCGATCCGCCCGTTGATCGTCCGGTCCGCGATCAGGTCCAGCAACTCCCCAAGTGCCGCCGCCGAGACCGGACTATCCGCGATGCCGCGCCCGGTCCGGTTCAATGCCGCGAACAGGTCGCCCGTCACCCAGTTCGCGGCCATCCGCGCATCACGTCCGGAGGCCGTGGCCTCGTAGAAATCGGCGATCGCCTGCTCCGCCACCAGCACGCCCGCATCATAGCGGGGAATGCCATACTGGCTGATGAATCGGCCGCGCTTGGCGTCCGGCAACTCCGGCAATGCCTGCTTCAGGCCCGCTACCCACTCCTCGTCCAGCACCAATGGCAGCAGATCCGGATCCGGGAAATACCGGTAATCGTGGGCATCCTCCTTGCTGCGCAGCGACCGCGTCTCGCCACGCGCCGGATCGAACAGCCGTGTCTCCTGGTCGACGCTGCCCCCAGCTTCCCAGACCTCGATCTGCCGGCGTGCCTCGGCTTCGATCGCCATCATCACGTAGCGGACCGAATTGACGTTCTTGATCTCGCACCGCGTCCGGAACGGCTCGCCGTGACGACGCACCGAGACATTCACGTCGGCCCGCATCGAGCCTTCTTCCATATTGCCGTCGCAGGTTCCGAGATAGCGCAGGATGGTCCTGATCTTGCGCAGATAGGCGCCGGCCTCCTCCGGGCTGCGCATGTCCGGCTCGCTGACGATCTCCATCAGCCCCACCCCGGCCCGGTTCAGGTCGATATAGGACTGCGTCGGACTCTGGTCATGCAGCGACTTCCCCGCATCCTGCTCCAGGTGCAGCCGGGTGATGCCGATCTCGCGCGTACTGCCATCCGCAAGCTCGATCTCGATCACGCCGGAACCGATGATCGGATGCGTGAACTGGCTGATCTGATACCCCGCGGGCAGGTCGGCGTAGAAATAATTCTTGCGGTCGAACCGGCTCTCCAGATTGACCCGCGCGTTCAGGCCCAGCCCGGTCCGTACCGCCTGTGCCACGCACTCGCCGTTGATGACCGGCAGCATCCCCGGAAACGCCGCATCCACCAGGCTGACATGGGTGTTCGGCTCGCCGCCATAGGTCGCCGAAGCACCCGAGAACAGCTTGGATTGGCTGATCACCTGGGCATGCACCTCGAGGCCGATCACCAGCTCCCAGACGCCGTGGCGGCCCTCCAGCGTGTAGCTCATGCCGCCTGTCCCGCGCGCGTTGCCGGCAGATGCGAGAACCCTGCCGCCTGCTCCAGCGCGGACCCGACCGCGAACAACGTCTCCTCATCGAACGGCCGTCCGATCAGTTGCAGCCCCAGCGGCAGCCCCTGCCCGTCCAGCCCCGCCGGCACCGAAAGCCCCGGCACGCCGGCCATGCTCGCCGGCACCGTGAAGATATCGTTGAGATACATCTTGATCGGATCGTCCATGTTCTCGCCCTGCGCGAACGCGGCAGACGGTGCGGTCGGCGTCAGCAGCGCATCCACGCGGCCGAACGCCTCGGTGAAATCACGCTGGATCAGGTTCCGCACCTTCTGCGCCCGCAGATAATAGGCGTCGTAATAGCCTGCCGACAGCACGTAGGTCCCGATCAGGATGCGCCGCTTGACCTCGGCGCCGAACCCGGCCGCCCGCGACCGCTCATAGAGCGCGTCAAGGCTGTCCGCCTCGACCCGTGCGCCGAAGCGGATCCCGTCATACCGCGCGAGGTTCGACGAACATTCCGCCGGCGCCACGATATAATAGGTCGCCAGCCCATATTTCGTATGCGGGAGCGACACGTTCACGATCTCGCATCCCGCGTCCCTCAGCCAGGCAATGCCATTCTGCCAGAGCGTCTCGATTTCCGCCGGCATTCCCGACGCGTGATATTCCTGCGGGATCCCGATACGCAGTCCACGCAGGCTGCGTCCACAGGCGGAAGCATAATCAGGCACCGGCCGATCCATGCTGGTGCTGTCCTTCGGGTCGTAACCTGCCATTGAATGCAGCAGGATCGCGCAATCCTCGACGCTGCGTGCCATCGGCCCAGGCTGGTCGAGCGAGCTCGCGAAGGCGATCACCCCCCAGCGGCTGCAACGGCCATAGGTCGGCTTCATCCCGACGATGCCGCAGAACGACGCCGGCTGACGGATCGAGCCTCCCGTATCGGTCCCCGTGGCACCCAGGGCCAGCCGTGCCGCCACCGCAGCTGCCGATCCACCCGAGGACCCTCCCGGCACGAGCTTGACCGCATCCCCCGTCCGCTGCCATGGGTTTTCCACCGGTCCGAACGCCGAGTTCATGTTGGACGAGCCCATGGCGAACTCATCGAGGTTCGTCTTGCCCAGGAACACCGCGCCGTCGCGCAGCAACCGTGTCGTCACCGTGCTCTCGTACGGCGGCACGAACCCGTCGAGCATCCGGCTCGCAGCCGTGGTCCGCACGCCGTGCGTGCAGAACAGGTCCTTGATCCCGATCGGGATGCCGCCCAGCGCCGCCAGCTCTCCCCGATCGAGCGCCGCATCCGCCGCCCGCGCCGCCGCCAGCGCCCCTTCCGCGGTGACGGTCAGATAAGCATTCAGGCGTGGGTTCAGCATGTCGATCGCGTCGAGATGCGCCTGCGTCAGTTCGACCGACGTGAACGCGCGGCCGCGCAGGCCACGCCGGGCAGAGGCGATCGAAAGATCCGTGAGCATCACTCGACCACCTTCGGCACGGCATAGAAGGCCCCGACCCGGTCCGGCGCGTTCGACAGCACCGTCTCCAGGGCAGCCCCATCCGTCACCACATCGTCGCGCAAACGCAGCGCTGCCTGCTCGACGCCCACCATCGGCGCGACGCCCTCGACATCGACTTCCGAAAGCTGCTCGATCCAGCCGAGGATGCTGTTCAACTCGCCTTGCAGCTGGCCGATCTCATGGTCTTCAATTCCGATCCGGGCCAACCTGGCAATACGCCGAACAGTCGCGGCATCAAGCGACATGGATGATTACCTTCATGATGAGGTCACTGACATAATGAGGTCGCCGGGAGAACGCCCTGGCAACCAGGGAGCGTTCGGACCATAAACCGTCATCATGTCCCTGTTCAACATGTCACAGCTGCGTGCGATCCTTCCCGGACAGGCTCGCCTTCTGGGTCTCGATCCCGGCCAACGCACGATCGGCATCGCCTTGTCGGACGTCTCGCTGATCCTCGCCTCTCCCTACGGCAGCCTCAAGCGGGCCAAGCTGTCCGTCAATGCCGTCGAGATCGCCCGGATTGCACGAAAGGAAGGGGCTGCCGGCCTCGTATGCGGCCTTCCCCTGTCGATGGATGGAAGCTTCGGCCCATCGGCACAGCGCGCACGGGACTGGATGCGGGCCCTCACCGAGATCACCGGCCTTCCCGGGGCGCTGTGGGACGAACGCCTCTCCAGCAGTGCCGTCAACCGTATGCTGATTTCCGACCTGGACATGACCAGAAGCCGCCGCGCCGAACTCGTCGATAAGCTTGCGGCGGCTTATATTCTCCAGGCCGCTCTCGATGCGAGCATCGGGCTCAAATCAAGTGATGGCAGCATCGAGCCTGGATCGGACGTGGATGGTGGGCGCGACAGGGTTTGAACCTGCGACCCCTGCCATGTCAAGGCAGTGCTCTACCGCTGAGCTACACGCCCATCCGTAATTCGGGCTTCTACAAGCGCTCGACGCAATCCGCAAGCCAGGGCAACGCGATCAACGTCTATGCGGCCGTCGGCAGTTCGCTATACGAGCCCTGAAGTGACACGATGAACCAGGTCGCGCAAACTACCCATGAGACAGCTCACCCTCCCGGAGCCTCAACTGACGATCCCTCAACAGCGGCTGCATGTTACCGAGCCGGTCCTTCAGACAGCCCCGATGCTGATCGCCTCACCGCACTCCGGCCGCGACTATTCATCCGACTTCATCGCCTCTTCACGCCTGACCTTCAGCGCCTTGCGACGCAGCGAGGATAGCTTCGTCGACGAGCTGTTCGCCGGAGCCACCGCCATGGGCATCCCGCTCCTGCAGGCCGATTTCCCCCGGGTCTATTGCGATGTGAACCGCGAAGCCTGGGAGCTCGACCCGGTCATGTTCGCCGACAAGCTGCCCTCATGGTGCAACACCGGAAGTGCGCGCGTGCTGGCCGGCTTCGGTACCATCGCCCGCCTGGTCTCATCCGGCGAGCCGATCTACCGGGACAAGCTCACCTTTGCCGAAGCCGAGCACCGCATTCGCACCTGCTGGCAGCCCTATCACGACGCACTGGCGCATCTGATCGACGGCACCGTCGTCCATCACGGAGCCTGTCTCCTGCTCGACGCCCATTCCATGCCCAGCCTTGCCGGGCCCAGCCTTACCGGGTCCAGCCTCACCGCACCCAACCTCACAGGCCGGGCAAGCTCCGGACCGGATTTCGTGCTGGGGGATGCTTTCGGCACCTCCTGCGCTCAATCGATCATCCAGTTCACCGAGCGTTTCCTGCGCGATCGCGGCTTTCGCGTCCGTCGCAACGACCCATATGCCGGCGGTTATGTCACCCGGCATTACGGTCGCCCGGCCAGTCATGTGCATGTGCTGCAGATCGAGATCTGCCGCAGCCTCTACATGAACGAGGCCCGCTTCAGGAAGCTGCCGCAGTTCACGGAAATCCAGGAAACCCTCACCAGCCTGCTTGGCGAGCTCGCTCCTATCGTCTCGGACCTTCTCACCGGATCATAGGCAAAAAAAGCGGTGCCGAAGCCCAGGCTATGGGCAAAAAAAGGGCGGTGCCGAAGCACCGCCAAAGTTTAGGGAGGAAACGTCCAAGATGCAGCGCGCCTAAGCAGCGCCGCAGACAGAAGCTATCCTCCCTGAACCTCTCTCGTCAACAGTTTTTTTGCATCGCACCATTGTCGTGACAATCCGTCCCGCCGCCCGATCTTGACGTTTTCCTAACCAGTTCGCGGCATCATGGCCGCATGAGATGTTCATCCCACGTCATGTTCGCCCTGTTCGCCACGATAGCGATGGCCCTGGCAATGAACAGCGTCGCCTCTGCCCAGGACTCCGTCCTGTGCCAACGGGCCACAGCGATCGCCGAGCATGTCTCCGGCGTTCCGGATCAACTGCTGGACGCCATCAGCCGGGTCGAAAGCGGCCGTTACGACCAGAGTCAGGGCACGACCCGCGCCTGGCCTTGGACCATCAACGCCGAAGGCCAGGGGCATTTCTATCAATCCAAGAGCGAAGCCGTGGCCGCCGCCAGGCAGTTCATCGCCCGCGGCATCCAGTCGATCGACGTCGGCTGCACACAGATCAACCTGATGTTCCATCCGGATGCTTTCGCCTCGCTGGAAGATGCTTTCGATCCCGGCCGCAATGCCGCCTACGCTGCCCGTTTCCTGATCGAACTCTTTCACCAGGTCGGAAGCTGGCCGCATGCCGCCGCGGCCTATCATTCGCAAACGCCCCAACTAGGAACGGACTACCAGCGCAAGGTTCTGGAAGCCTGGTCCGATCCGGTTGCCGGCGCCACCGAGCGAACGAAACCCGACCGCCCTTCCTATCGTCAGCCATCCTCTTCCGGCCCGGTCCTCATCGCCGCATCATCCACCGTCGGCTCTCCTATCGGCCGCAACAGCATCAGCGCCCCGCTGGGTGGATTTGGCCGCGTGCTGCGTAGCGCGAACGGCCCGGCCGGCAGCACCGGTCGAAACCTCGCAGCCTATCGGGCAACGCCGGTAGCCATGCTCATGACATCACCGCGCAGGGTCGGCTACTAGCAAGGCACGGAGCCGGGCAATCCCACCAAGGGCGAACCTTCGACATCCGTTCGTTGGCAGAGTGCGACACGGCGCCGGTTGAAATCGGCGTGATATCCCCGCATATCCGCGGCCTGATTGAACGATTGCCTCGGAGATCCGCAATGAGTGACGAGCACGCCACGCAAGAGAGCGCCCCACCAGAAAGCGCCCCGCTGGAGAGCGGCACGGCCGAACAGCCCGAGCGTCACGAGTTCACCGCGGAGGTCGGCCGGCTGCTCAACCTGGTGGTGCATTCACTCTATTCCGACCGCGAAATTTTTCTTCGCGAGCTCGTCGCCAACGCCGCCGACGCAACCGACCGCCGGCGTTTCGAAGCTCTGACCGACCCTGCCGCCGCATTGCCCGACGGCGCCAAGATCCGCATCAACCCGGACAAGCCCGCCCGCCAGCTCACCATCAGCGACGACGGCACCGGCATGAGCCGCACCGAACTCGTGCAGAACCTCGGCACCATCGCCCGCTCCGGAACCCGCGCCTTCGGCCAGAGCCTAGCGGAAGCCAAGCCGGAGGATCGTCCGAGCCTGATCGGCCAGTTCGGTGTCGGCTTCTACGCCGCCTTCATGGTCGCCGAGCGCGTCGAGGTCACTTCGCGGCGGATCGGTGAGACCGAGGCCTGGCGCTGGTCCTCCGAAGGCGATGGCAGTTTCACCCTCACCCCAGCCACCCGCGACGCACCCGGCACCGACATCGTGCTGCACATGAAGCCGGATGCCGACGAGTTTCTCGAAAGCTACCGCTTGGAGAACATCGTCCGCAAATGGGCCGATCACATCACCTGGCCGATCACCATCCAGCGCGACGGTCAGGAAGTCGCCGCCAATGAGGGCACCGCACTCTGGCGCAAGCCGAAAAGCGAGATCACCGAGGAACAGCTTACCGAATTCTATCAGCATCTCGGTCACGCCTTCGACAAGCCCTGGGCCACTTTGCACTGGCGCGCGGAAGGCACCCTCGAATTTACCGCCATGCTGTTCATCCCCTCGATGCGCCCATTCGAGCCGGTCGAGTCCGTGCGCGAGAGCCGCGTCCGCCTGCATGTCCGGCGCATGTTCATCACCGACCAGGCCGAGCTGCTGCCGCCATGGCTGCGCTTCGTCCAGGGTGTCGTCGATACCGAGGATCTACCGCTCAACGTCTCGCGCGAGATGCTGCAGGCAACCCCGGTCCTCGCCCGCATACGCAAGGCGGTCACCAACCGCGTCATCACCGAACTGCGCAACCGGGCCAAGGAAGCCGAGAGCTACGCCGGCTTCTGGGACAACTTTGGCCCCACCCTGAAGGAAGGCCTGTGGGAGGATGCGGAACACCGCACCGAGCTCGCCTCGCTCGCCCGCTTCCACTCCACCCACGGAGCCGATAGCTGGACCTCCCTGCCGGACTACATGACGCGCATGAAGCCGGAGCAGGATGCGATCTACTATCTGATCGGCGACAGCCAGGATGCGCTGGCCAACTCGCCACAGCTCGAAGGCTTCAAGGCGCGCGGCATCGAGGTGTTGCAGCTGTCCGACCCGGTGGATGCGTTCTGGCCCGACCGTCTCGACAATTTCCAGGACAAGCCGCTCCGCAGCGTCACCCAGGGTCTCGCCGACCTGTCCAAGCACGCCTCGGACTCCACTCCCGAAGCCGAGCCCGCCGACGTCACGACACTCCTGCCCGCTCTCAAGGAGGCGCTGGGCGACGATATCTCCGAAGCCCGCTCGACCGATCGCCTCGTCCACAGCGCCGTCGTCCTCGCCGCTTCCCAGGCCGGTCCCGACCTGCAGATGCAGCGTCTGATGCGCCGCTCCGGCCAGAAGATGCCCAGTTCGGCGCCGGTGCTGGAGATCAATCCGCACCACCCGCTGATCCGTTCCCTGGCCGCGAGGCAGGCACGCAACGAGCCGATCACCGAGGCGGTCCGCACATTGTTCGATCTGGCGCGTGTCCAGGACGGCGAACTGCCGCGCGATCCCGCCGCCTTCGCCCGCCGCGTGTCCGAAGCCCTGGTGGCGACCCTGTCCCTGCCCGCGCAGGACATCTAGCCGGATGCTGAGCGTCGATCGCCGAACGGACATACTGGCGGTGATCGACCTGCAGCCCACCTTCATGCCAGGCGGCGAGCTGCCGGTCCCCGACGGCGATCAGCTCGTCCCGGGGATCAACCATCTTCTCCAGGAATGCTTCCAGACCGCTTTCGCAACCCAGGACTGGCATCCCCCCGGACACAGCTCCTTCGCCAGCGCCCATCCGGGCTGTTCACCTCATGATGTAGTGCAGATGCCCTATGGTCCGCAGATCCTCTGGCCGGATCATGCCCTGCAGGGCAGTCCGAACGCCGCCCTGCATCCGGACCTCGAGCGGAACCGCCTGCAGATGATCCTGCGCAAGGGGACCGATCCGGCGATCGACAGCTACTCCGCCTTCCTCGAGAATGATCGCGTCACGCCAACTGGCCTCACCGGCTGGCTGCGCGACCGTGGCATCCGTCGCGTTTTCTTCTGCGGCCTGGCCACCGATTTCTGCGTCGCCTGGTCAGCCACCCATGCTATCGAGCATGGCCTCGAAGCCGTCGTGATCGAGGATTGCAGCCGCGGCATCGGCCTGACCAGCCCGGACGGCGGCAACAGCCTGGATACGGCCAGACGGAGCTTGGTCGAAGCCGGCGTCCTTCTGATCACATCCACTGATCTTGCGGCATAACCCGCGCTAGGCCGCGAGTTGGCTCGGTTCCGAGACCTTCAGCCGGATCCGGATCAGCTTCTCGATCCCGCGCAGATGAGCCCGCTCCGACGCATCGCAGAACGAGATCGCCATGCCGGCATTGCCCGCGCGCGCGGTCCGGCCGATGCGATGCACGTAGCTCTCCGGAACGTTCGGCAGGTCGAAGTTGATCACGTGCGTGACGCCATCGATATCGATGCCGCGGGCGGCAATGTCGGTCGCGACCAGCACGCTGATCTGTCCCTTGCGGAAGGCCGCCAATGAACGCTCGCGCTGGGCCTGGCTCTTGTCGCCGTGGATCGCGGCCGCCGACAGCCCGGCCTTGTCGAGGAACTCGACCACCCGGTCGGCACCGATCTTGGTCCTGGTGAACACCAGGGTGCGACCAGCGTGGGTCTTGCGCAGGAACTCTGTCAGCATCTGCCGCTTGCGCGCAGTATCGACGAAGATCACCCGCTGCTCGACCCGATCCACCGTGGTCGCGACCGGCGCCACCGCGACATGCACCGGGTTGCGCAGCAACTGACCGGCAAGACTGGCGATCTCCTTGGGCATCGTCGCCGAGAAGAACAGGCTCTGATGCTCGCGCGGCAGCAGGGCGGCAATCTTGCGTATCGGCAGGATGAAGCCGAGATCCAGCATATGGTCGGCCTCATCGAGCACCAGTATCTCGGTCGCGTCCAGGCGGACCGTCCGATCGGACAGATGATCGAGCAGTCGTCCCGGCGTCGCCACCAGTATATCGGTGCCGCTGGACAAGGCACGTGCCTGCGGATGCTTGGGAACGCCGCCATAGACCAGACTGGTCTTCAAACCGGTATTGCGGCCGTAGGCACGGAAGCTCTCCGCAATCTGTCCGGCCAGCTCGCGCGTCGGCGACAGGATCAAGGCGCGGCAGCCGTTGCGTCCGGCACGGACCGGATTATCGAGCAGCCGGTGCAGGATCGGCAGGGCAAAGGCCGCGGTCTTGCCGGTCCCGGTCTGGGCAATGCCCTGCACGTCGCGTCCTTCGAGAATAGCCGGGATGGCTTGTGCCTGGATCGGAGTCGAGCTCGTATAACCCTGCTGCTTGATGGCTTCGAGAAGAGCAGGTGCCAGACCCAATGATTGGAAATAAGTAATCTCAGGCTGAATGATCATGCGAAATTGACGCCTTTCCGGCGGTTACGGCGATCGACGGGATCACGAACCGGCGCGGCAGGCGATGTGTGAAGAACCCCGAACGCCGGACAACCGGCCTGGGCCTGCGGACCACGACCCGCACACGAATGGGCGGCGCGGATCACGTCGAAAGGCGCATCCGGTGTGTGACTAGAAAAGCGGCATGAGTCAAGAACTTCGTCGTCTTCCGCTTGTTGGCGCGATCGGAAGTGCCTAGCAAACCCCATGGAAACCGACCAAGCAGTGATCCTGGCGCAGCCGTTTGCCGGCTTGCAGGCGCAGGCCATCGGTCTTGCCGACCGGGCCGGGATGCAGCAATCCATCCATGCGCTCACGCCCAGGCGGCCCTGGCGCTGGATCCCCGCCGCCCGCTGGCCAGCGCCGCTCTCCGCGATCGAGCCGATCGGTGATCTGCCGGATGGACTGCTGATGAGCGTCGGCGGCATCGGGGCTGCCGTAGGAGCCACCCTGCGTCGGCGAGGACGCCAATTGGTCCAGATCCAGAATCCGCGCATGCGGCTGGACCGCTTCGATCTGGTTGTCGCCAACACTCATGATGAGCTCAGCGGACCCAACGTGCTGATCTCCCGCAATGCCCTGCATCGTGTCGGACCCACCCGTCTGCAGGCCGCGCGCGCCCTTTGGCTGCCGCGCCTTGCCCATCTGCCGCGTCCACTGGTTGCGGTTCTGGTCGGCGGCTCGAACGGCCGCTACCGGCTGGATGCGCCGACGGGCGTGCATCTGGCCAAGCAGCTCGCCACCATGATGCAGGCCGACCATGTCGGGCTGATGGTGACGCCGTCGCGGCGAACCGGAGCCCACGTGATACAGGCGTTGCACTCTGCCCTCACCCCAGTGGGCGGCTGGATCTGGGACCTGCAGGGAGAGAACCCCTACCTCGGCATGCTCTCCTGCGCCGATGCCATCATCGCCACCATCGACAGCGTCTCGATGATCTCCGAGGCGGCGGCAACCTCTGTGCCGGTGATGGTGGCTACCCTGCCAGGACGCTCGCGCCGGATCGGCCTGTTCATGCGCACGATGCAGCAAGCCGGTCGACTACGTTATTACAACGGGCGGCTGGAGGACTGGTCGACGCAGCCGCTGGACGACACGCCGGCGGTGGCGCACGAGATGCGTCGGCGTCTCGGAATGAGCGGACGGACGGATACGGACACAGAGTTCCGGATGGGGATCGGATAGGGCGACATGCTGGACATCCAGACCTACGACGCCCGCCAGGGCGGCAATGTGCTCTATAAGGCTCTGGCCCATCCGCTGGCGGCCGAAGCCGTAGTCCGCCTCGGCAGACGGCTGCGGCAGGCGGGAACGGTTGCGGTCTATGATCCGGACGGAGCCGCGGCCATGCTGTTCGCCCTGCATGCGGACGAGCTGCCGGCAATCCATGAATGCTACGTCCATGACGTGACGGCGGTCGGAAGATCGACGCTCGGCCTCCCGGCAAGAGCCCTGACTGAGATCAGCGATTCTCGAGCCTCCGTGCTGCTGGTTGCGGCCTTCGATGCGGACCGGATCATCGCCCGGATCGCGCACATGATCCCCCCTCATCTCAGCGTGGTGACGCTCGACGAGATCCGGCTGCCGGAGGCGATGCTGACGCAGCCGCGCCCGTATCTCAGCCGGCTCAATTTCGCGACCAACTTCGCCTTCTTCCGCGACAGCGACGGCCTCTCGACCCGGCTGGTGACGGCAAACTACTGGGAAGCCTATGGTGCCGAGAGGGTGAGGCTATGGCTGCGCTTGTATAACCAGGACGGCAGGATACTGGCCGACTGGGAAGAGGCTGTAGGTGCAGGGCCGGCAGGCATCGTGATCGACAGCGGTGAGGTCAGGCGCCGCTTCGACTTGCCACCATTCTGCGGCCAGCTTTTCATCCATGCCCTCGGCATTGACGGACATGACGTCGTCAAATATGCCCTCGACATCGTCGGCGAGGGTGACGACAGGAGTCTCTCCGTCACGCATGATGCCAATGCCTGGCCATCCGATCGCTATGCCAACCTACCCGCACCGGACGACAACGAAACGGTGATGCTGTGGGTGCAGAACAGCCACGCCCTTCCTATCCCGCCAGGCGCCATCGGTCTGGATCGTATGGGATCGGAAACGCCGGCGCCTTTGCCGTTCGCGGTAGCACCCTATGCCAGCGTCGCGGTGAACGTCTCCAGCCTGCTTCCGGATCTACGCTGGCCGGCGCAGATAGAACTGCGCTGCGGGCGGCATATGGTGCGACCCCGTTACGAAGTGCTTCGCGGCGGTCGGACACGGATCGCGCATATGAATGTGGAGCGTGCCGATCTCGGGAGCGATCCGGCCATAAGGACGCTGCCGCCTACATTGGGACGGGGCTATATCCTGCCATTTCCGATACTGGATCCAACCCTGTTCCGCAGCGTCGTATTACCGGTGCCGATGGCGGAGCAGCAAAAAACTTTGCCGTTACGAATTGACTTCTTCACAAGCGGCGGCCGCAAGATTGGAGAGCATTTTCTGGGCTGCCTGCCTCGCGATCACGATGTGGCCGTCGACATGGCCGAGCTTCAGGCACCGGAAGGACATGCCGAATTGGTTTACGACTTCCGTGATGGCGGTGATGCGGACGGCTGGATGCATGCTCTTGTCCGTTATGAGAACAGGCAGAGCCTGCATGTGGCCGAGACCAGTTTCGGCGCGCATATCTTCAACACGGCGATGGTGTATCGCGACGAGCCGCAATCCTATTCCGGACCGCCGCCGGGCCTGTCGACGCGCCTGTTCCTGAAGCTCGGCGATGCGACGCGGCATAGCTTCTGCTCGCTGATCTATGCTGCCTCCGCGCCATGGCACGAAACCTCGCGCACCAGGCTTGTGCTGCATAACCGCGCCGGTGAGATACTGGCCGAAAGACCGGTCGAGATCAGATGCTCGGGATCGATGATGGTCTGGCCGGATAGGATCTTCGGCACCGATCTGGTGGCGCAGGCTGGACCGGGCGGCTACGTGGTGATCCGTGATACGACCTGCCGGCTGTTCGGCTACCACGGCTTGATGGACGACGCGGGATCCTTCTCGCTCGACCATATGTTCGGCTTCTGAGATGCGGATGGTGGGTGCGACAGGGATTGAACCTGTGACCCTTGCCGTGTGAAGGCAATGCTCTACCGCTGAGCTACGCACCCGTGCGACAGCCAGTCTGCTGTGGCCGGCGGTTTCCTTAAGTGTTTTCCACATGGCGTGCAAGGCCTTCGCTCCACCAGGCGGAACCGGCTTCGAGCCCAGGATCTGCACATCGATAGATCGACGGCCACGAACTCCTATGCCAAGCTGTCAAAGCAATAACGGGTGGGAATCGGCCATGGCAAAGAAAGTGGAGCAGCCTGCGGTAAAGACGAAGGGCAAATCCGCCGCGTCGGCTTCAGCCGCTGGAGAGTCTACCCCCAAGACTGCCGGAAAGAAGGTGTCGCCGCCCAAGGCTGGTGCTGCACCGAATGGCTTGCAGAAGCCCTTGCAGCCCTCACCCGAGCTGGCCGCCGTCGTCGGCGGCGATCCCATCCCGCGTGGGGAGGTGGTCAGCAAGGTATGGGCTTATATCAAGAAAAACGACCTGCAGAATCCGCAGAACAAGCGCGAAATCCTGGCGGACGACACGCTTCGCAAGGTGTTCGGAAGAGACAAGGTCACCATGTTCGAGATGAACAAGTATCTCGCACAGCATCTTACCTAACGAGTCGCACTTTTAAGCGGACAGATGTCAATGCATCGTCCGCTGGAAGTGACTTCTAAAAATGATTTGGTTGCGGGGACAGGATTTGAACCTGTGACCTTCAGGTTATGAGCCTGA